>NZ_JAYRDE010000004.1:0-67271 GCF_041909575.1 Microbacterium sp.
GCCGGATCAGGCGGCGGCGGAGAGAGGGAGGCCGGCGCCGACGAGGAGGCCACCGGCTGCGGCATCCACCGTCACGGTCCCGAGGTCGGCGAGCTCGCCGGTGACGAGGAGATCGGCGATGCGGTCGTCGATCTCACGCTGGATGAGCCGGCGCAGCGGACGTGCCCCGTACTCGGGCTCGTAGCCGTTCTCGGCCAGCCAGTCGATCGCGGCGTCGGTGACGACGAGCCGGGCTTCGCGCCCCGCCAGCCGCGCCTGGGTGGCCCCGAGCAGCAGGCCCACGATCTCGCGCAGCTGAGGCTTGTCGAGCTTGCGGAACAGCACGATCTCGTCGATGCGGTTGAGGAACTCCGGCCGCATCGCCTCGCGCAGCTTGGCGAACACGCGGTCGCGCAGATCCTTGTCCGAGCCGAAGCCCGTCGAGCCGCCGCCGTCGGCGATGAAGCCGATCGCCCCTCCGCGCGAGGCGAGGAACTCCGAGCCGAGGTTCGAGGTCATCACGACCACCGTGTTGCGGAAGTCGACCGTGCGACCCTGCCCGTCGGTGAGCCGCCCGTCGTCGAGCACCTGCAGCAGCAGGTTGAACACGTCCGGGTGGGCCTTCTCGATCTCGTCGAACAGCACGATCGAGTACGGGTTGCGGCGCACGCGCTCGGTGAGCTGGCCGGCCTCGTCGTAGCCGACGTATCCGGGAGGAGCTCCGACCAGGCGCGATACCGTGTGCCGCTCGCCGAACTCGCTCATGTCGAAGCGGATCACCGCCGCCTCGTCGTCGAACAGCGACGACGCGAGCGCCTTGGCGAGCTCGGTCTTCCCCACGCCCGTGGGTCCCAGGAACAGGAAGGAGCCGACCGGCCGCCGCGCATCGCCCATGCCGGTGCGGTTGCGGCGCACGGCCTTGGCCACGGCGGCGACGGCGTCGTCCTGGCCGATGACGCGGTCGTGCAGCTCGTCCTCCAGCTGGGCCAGGCGCTCCCGCTCCGTCTCGGTGAGGCGGTTGACGGGGATGCCGGTGGCCCGGCTGATCACGGCGGCGATCTCGGGCTCGCCGACGACGGCCTCGCCGCGTGCGGCCGCACCCGAAGCGGTGACGTCGTCGAGGCGCGCCTGCACGGCCGCGATGCGGTCGCGGATGCGCGAGGCCTCCTCGTAGTGCTCGGCCGAGACGGCGGCGTTCTTGTCGGCCTCCAGCGTCGCGAGCTGCTCGATGAGCCCGCTCACGTCGACCTTCGCGCCCAGCCGCAGCCGCAGCCGCGCGCCTGCCTGGTCGATGAGGTCGATCGCCTTGTCGGGCAGCACGCGGTCGCTGATGTAGCGATCGCTCAGCTCGACGGCGGCGCGGATCGCCTCGTCGGTGTAGACGATGCCGTGGTGCTCCTCGTACGCGGGCTTGAGCCCCTGGAGGATGAGCACGGCGTCCGCGACCGACGGCTCGCCCACGCGCACCGGCTGGAACCGGCGCTCCAGCGCCGGATCCTTCTCGATGATGCGGTACTCCTTGAGCGTCGTGGCGCCCACGAGGTGCAGGTCGCCGCGTGCGAGGCGGGGCTTGAGGATGTTGCCGGCGTCCATGCCGCCGTCGCCCGCACCGCCGGCGCCGACGACGGTGTGCACCTCATCGATGAAGATCACGAGCTCGCCCTTGTGGGCGGCGATCTCGTCCATCGTCTTGGTGAGGCGCTCCTCGAAGTCGCCGCGGTAGCGTGTGCCGGCGAGCATGGCGGGCAGGTCCAGCGCGATGACGCGCTTTCCGAGCAGCTGCTCGGGGACGGCCCCGTCGACGATCGCCTGGGCCAGTCCCTCGACGATCGCGGTCTTGCCGACGCCCGCCTCGCCGACGAGCACGGGGTTGTTCTTCGTGCGACGGCTGAGGATCTCGATCGTCTGCTCGATCTCGTCGGCGCGGCCGATCACGGGGTCGAGCTCGCCGCCCGCGGCGCGCTCGGTCAGGTCGGTGCCGTACGTGTCGAGCATCGGGGTGGCCGATGCCGAGGCATCCGTCCCCTCCTCCGTCGCGGGAGCGGAGCTCGGCGCCACGGTCTCGCGGAGGCCCTGCGTGAGAGCCTCGGCCGTCACGCCGGCGCGCGCGAGCACCTGGCCGGCGGGGGTGTCCTGCGCGAGGACGAGCGCGAAGAACAGGTGCTCCGGGTCGACGTAGGTCGACCCCGAGGAACGCGCGACCTGGAAGGCGTGGAACAGCGCGCGCTGCACCGACGACGTGATGACCGCGCCGTCGACGTCGGCGGGGGCGGATGCCGCAGGCAGGCGCTCCTCGGTGGCGCGCAGGATCGCCCGAGGGTCGGCGCCGATGTGCTCGACCGCGTCGCGCGCGGGAGCGTCCTCGACGAGGACGCGCAGCACGTGGAGGGCGTCGAGCTCGCGCTGGCCGCGCTCGAGGGCGAACCGGCCGGCGCGCTGCAGCAGTTCCTGCGTGCGCGCCCCGAGGAAGCGACTGAGGTCGATCGACCGCTCCGCACGCGCGCGCTCTCCGGCCAGATACCGCGCGAGGAACTCGTCGAACGAGCTGCCGCTGTCGTCGGCGCCGGCGGAGGGGGTGAAGTCTTCGGGCATTCCGTCTGTCTCCTGGGATCGGGAAACGACTGCACGGATTCATAACTTGAGCGCAGTCGTATCAACTTCAACGCTCGCGGAGGCGCCGTATTCCCGACGGTCGGGTGACGCGGCACCCGGTGTCCGCGGCCGGGCCTACCGTGGGCAGCGAGTCGGGCACCGCCGCCCGTCGAGAGGAAGGCCGCAGCATGGACTGGAAGATCGAGCTCATCTTCGTGCCGGTGACCGATGTCGACCGCGCCAAGGACTTCTACGTGAAGATCGGGTTCACCGCCGACCACGATCAGGTCCCCTACGAGGGAGTGCGGTTCGTGCAGCTCACGCCGCCGGGGTCTGCCTGCTCGATCGCGATCGGCGAAGGGCTCGGCATCGATCTCGAACCCGGGCGGCAGAACACCATCCAGGTGGTGGTGCCCGACGCCGACGCGGCTCTCGCCCATCTGCGGGGTTTCGGCGTCGAGGCCGAGGGTGTCCAGGACCTGGGCTGGGGACGCTTCGTCTTCTTCGCCGACCCCGACGGCAACCGCTGGACGCTGCAGGAGCTGCCCGCCCGTTCCTGACAGCTCGCCTCGTGGCGCGCGGATTCCGGACGGATCCGCCGCCCCGACCCGGTAGCCTCGTGCTGATTCCAGCGAGGAGCACGCATGAGCGCCGATCCGGTCACGCCCGCCCCGCCCGACATCGACGAGGCCGCCGCGGCGGCGATCGCCCTCGAGCACTGGGGCATCGTCGCCACCGCGCGGGCACTGGGCAGCCATCAGGACCGCAACTTCCTGCTCGAACCCGCCGACGGGCCGCGGCTGCTCCTCAAGATCGCGAACCCCAGCGTCTCGGCCGCGGAGCTCGAGGCGCAGTCCGCCGCGGCCGCGCTGCTGTCCGAGCGGGCCGGCTGCCGCGCTCCCCGGGCCCGCGCCGCGAGCGACGGCACCACGGCGATCCTCCTCGACGTCGACGGCGTCGCCATGCACGGGCGGGTCCTGGAGTTCCTCGAAGGCGAGACCCTGTCGGGGCACCTCCCCCGGCCCGTCGTCGAGGCGATGGGCGACCTCGCCGCACGGGTCGCGCTCGCCCTCGCGGACCTCGACGCGCCAGCCGCCGAGCGTGTGCACCAGTGGGATCTGCGTCACGCCCGCGCCGTCCTGGACGATCTTCTCCCGTTCGTGGCCGACCCGGCTCTGCGCGCACGACTGACGGATGCCGCAGCCTCGGCCTGGTCGGTCGTCGACGCCGTCGCGCACGAGCTGCCGACGCAGTTCATCCACGGCGATCTGACCGACGACAACGTCGTGACCGGCGACCCCGTCGCCCGCGTGCCCGACGGCGTGATCGACCTCGGCGACCTCAACCGCACCTGGACGGTCGGCGAGCTCGCGATCACCGTCTCATCGCTGCTGCACCACGACGGCATCGACCTGCCGGCCGCGATGCGGGCCGTCGCGGCCTACCATCGGCGACGCCCGCTCTCCGACGCCGAGACGACGGCACTGTGGCCGCTCCTCGTCGTGCGCGCCGCCACGCTCGTCGCGAGCGCCCATCATGTGCTGGCGACCGACCCCGGAAACGACTACGCCGCCGGGAACCTCGATCACGAGCTCGCGATCCTCGACGCCGCGACCTCCGTCCCGCTCGAGGTCGCGACGGCGCTCGTCGCGGCGGCGACCGGACGCGCGGCGGATCCGCTCGCGCTCCCGCCCGGCCAGGCCCTGCTCCCCCGGCTCGGGCCGGGCGAGGTCGCCGTCGCCGATCTGTCGCCGACGAGCCCGGCGCTGCACGAAGGACGGTGGCTCGCCGCATCCGCCGAGGCCGACGTGATGAGCGGATGCCTCGGCTCCGCCCGCGTCGTCGTGGCGAGGTTCGGCGAGGCCCGGCTCACACGCTCACGACCGCTCCACCCCGCCGAGCCGCTCAACGTGGCACTCGGCGTCGAGCTGCTCTTCGGTGGAGCTGAGCGGGTCTCGGCGCCCTGGCCGGGAACGATTCAGGCCACGACGCAGGGGGTGCGACTGCGCAGCGGCACGGTCGACCTCGTGCTCGACGGCGTGCGCAGCGCGGTGCCCGACGGCACCGCCGTCCAGGCCGGCGACCTCGTCGGCGAGGCACAGGGATCGCTGTGGGTCCAGGTCGTCCGCACCGGCGCGGAGGCGCCCCGGTTCGCTCCTCGCAGCCTCGCCGCGGCCTGGCGCGTGGTCGTCGCCGATGCGGGTGCGCTCGTGCCGGGGCATCCGTCATCGACCGCCGATCCGGACGCCGACGCCGCAGAGCTGCTCGCCCGGCGGGAGGCCGCGTTCGCCGACGTGCAGGAGCACTACTTCGCCGACCCGCCCGTGATGGTGCGCGGCTGGCGCGAGCACCTCGTCGACGCCGACGGGCGCGTGTACCTCGACACCCTCAACAACGTGACCTCGATCGGGCACGCCCACCCGCGTCTGGTCGCCGCCGTCGCGGCCCAGTGGAATCTGCTGAACACGAACTCGCGCTTCCACTACCCCGCGGTCGTGGAGTTCTCCGAGCGCCTGGCGGGGCTCCTCCCCGACCCGCTGGACACCGTGTTCCTCGTCAACAGCGGCTCCGAGGCCGTCGACCTCGCCCTGCGGCTCGGCCAGGCGTGGTCGGGGCGCACCGACGTGCTGGCGCTGCAGGAGGCGTACCACGGCTGGACCTACCTCAGCGATGCCGTCTCGACCTCGGTCGCCGACAACCCCGCCGCGCCGGAGACCCGACCCGCCTGGGTGCACACGCTCCCCGCCCCGAATCCGCTCCGCGGCGCCCACCGCGGCGCCGACGCGGCGCGCTACGCCCCGGAGGCCGTCGCCGAGATCGACCGGCTGGCCGCCGCGGGAGCGGCACCCGGCGCGTTCATCGCCGAGACGCTCTTCGGGAACGGCGGCGGCGTGGCCCTTCCCGACGGATACCTCGACGCCGTGTACACCGCGGTCCGCGCCCACGGCGGGCTCGCGATCGCCGACGAGGTGCAGGTGGGCTACGGCCGGCTCGGCGAGTGGTTCTGGGGTTTCGACCAGCAGGGCGTCGTCCCCGACGTCGTCACCGTCGCCAAGGCGATGGGGAACGGGCATCCGCTCGGCGCCGTCATCACCACCCGCGAGATCGCCGACCGCTACCGCTCCGGCGGCTATTTCTTCTCGTCAGCGGGAGGGAGCCCCGTGTCGAGCGTCGTCGGCCTCACCGTGCTCGACGTGATCCGCGACGAGCGCCTGCAGGAGAACGCCCGCGACGTCGGCGGCTACCTCAAGGGGCGGCTCGAGGAGCTCGGGGAGCGGCATCCGCTCATCGGCGCGGTGCATGGATCGGGTTTCTATCTGGGCCCGGAGCTCGTGCGCGACCGCGCCACGTGGGAGCCCGCCACCGCGGAGACCGCGGCGATCTGCGTGCGCCTGCGCGAGCTCGGCGTGATCGCCCAGCCCACCGGCGACCACCAGAACATCCTGAAGATCAAGCCGCCGATGTGCTTCACGCGCGAAAGCGCGGATGCGCTCGTCGCGACGCTCGACCGCGTGCTGACGACCGGCTGGTGAGGGTCAGTCGCGGCCGCCGGGTGGCCCGACGATGAGCAGCACGACGTAGAGCGCCACGACCGCGAGCGCGATCAGCAGGGCCAGCAGCCACGCGCGCGCCAGGAACCACCGCATCAGGCGGTCGTGCCACGCGGCGTCACGCGGATCGCCGGTCGCTGTCAGGCGCCACGGCCCGGCCAGGCGCCCCGAGCGGTGCAGCCACAGCTCGGTGGGGATCGTCGCGTACGGGATCACCGCGCTCGCGATCGCCACGATCGTCGGCCACGCCCCCCAGCGCTGGTTCTTCGCGACGAGCACCGCCGTGGCGCCGTACGAGAGGAACACGAACCCGTGGATGCCGCCGCCGATCGTCACCGCGACGGCGAGGTCGCTGGTCGCCCGCACGATGAGCCCCGCGATGAGCAGCGTCCACGAGATCGCCTCCGCGACCGCCATGACTCGGAACAGGTTCAAGGGCGTGCGGAACACAGGTCTCCTTCGGGTGTGGATGCCCCCAGCCTACGTTCGTGCGTCGTCGCGTCCTGACCGCCCGATCCGGTGAAACGGCGGGGAGATTCCGGGGGCAGCGCCGCGGGACCGGCCCGGAAGCGGCCGTTTCTCCCCGCCGTTTCACGCCGCGCCGCCCGATACCGTGGGACTGTGGACTTCTCCCCCGCCGCGCTGCGCCGCTGGCCCGATCTCGAGGGCCCTGATCTTCCGGCCTCGGATGCCGCGGACCGGCTGATCCTCGACGAGTCGGCGGACGCGCGCTCCGCCGCAGCGGACGGAGCGATCGCAGTGATCGGCGACGCGTACGGAGCGCTCGCGCTGGGAGCGGCCGCCGACGGCGCGAGCGGCATCCGCGTGCACCAGGATGCGCTCACCGGCGAGCGCGCACTCGCGGCCAACGCCGAGCGCTTCGGGCTCCAGGTCGCGTTCACGTCGCTGCCGCTCTCGCCCGATGTGGTGCGCGGGGCGCGAGTCGTGCTGCTGCGACTGCCGCGCTCGCTGGACGCGCTGCGCGACATCGCCGGCCTCGTCGCCGCGCACGCCGACCCGGACGTCGTCGTCTACGCCGGCGGGCGGCTCAAACACATGACGGTGGCGATGAACGATGTGCTGCGCGAGCACTTCGAGCGGGTCGACGTGACCCACGCGCGCCAGAAGTCACGCGCGCTCATCGCCCGCGGCCCCCACGACGGCCGCGACCCCGCGCCGCGGCGCGAGCGGCACGACGGACTCGTCGTCTGCGCGTTCGGAGGGGTCTTCGCGGGGGCGTCCATCGACATCGGCACCCGGCTGCTCCTCGAGCACCTGCCCGTTCCACCGAAGGGGACGGATGCCGCCATCGACCTCGCGTGCGGCACCGGTGTGGTTGCCGCGACGCTGGCGCTGCGGCATCCGGAGCTGCGCGTGTACGCGTGCGACCAGTCCGCCGCCGCCGTCGCATCGGCGCGCGCCACCGCGGAGGCGAACGGCGTCGCAGACCGTGTCGAGGTCGTGCGCGACGACATGCTGGCCACGCGCGCCGATGCGTCGGCCGACTTCATCGCGCTCAATCCGCCGTTCCACGTGGGTGGGGCGATCAGCGAGAGCGTCGCGCCGCGCCTGTTCGCCGACGCCGCTCGCGTGCTGCGGCCGGGGGGCGAACTGTGGACCGTGTGGAACTCGGCCCTGCACTACCGGCTGGCTCTCGAGCGCCTCGTCGGACCGACGCGTCAGGTCGCGCGCAACACCAAGTTCACCCTGACGGCGTCGACCCGGCGCTGACTCACCGGGCGACCCGGGATCACTCCTCGGGCGCGGTCTCCTCGGCCGGCGGGGCGAACGACACCCACACGCCGTCCGCGCACTGGTAGAACATCGGCGCGGACGTGTCGATGTAGATCTCGTCGCCCTGGCAGCTGTCGGGCTCCGGCTCTCCCTCGCCGAGCGAGATCTGCGTGCCGGGATCGCCCTGCTCCCCCTGCTCGCCCTGCTCGCCGTCCGACCCGGAGGCGCCGGGGGCACCGGTCGCTCCCGTGAGGTTCGCGGCGGCGGACTCGCGGATGTTGCCCACGAGGGTCCAGTCGTCCTCGAAGAGGTACACGTCGGCCGTCGCGACGTCGATGTACACGTCGCCTTCGTATCCCTTGCCCGATTCGGGCGCACCCGATCCGGCGCGCACGGACGAGCCCGCCGGCAGGATCTCCTCGAGCGCGGCTTCGTAGTCCTCGGCCGTCGCCGTCTCCTGCACGGTCGGGGTGGGCTCGGCGGCGACCGGGGTCGTGTCGACCGATCGCGCGAGCCACGATCCGAGGAAGGCGGCGAAGAAGGCGAGGACGACGATCGCGAGGCCGAACCAGATCAGGGTGCCGCGTGAGATGGATCCGGGCGCGGCGGGGGGCGGGATGCTGGCGGACATGGGCGAGGCTCCGTTCGACCACTCCCCAGAGTGCCACGGGGGTTTCGGCACGGAGCGGCGTGACGCTCACTGTAGGGAGGGACGCGGGTGAGCGGCCTCACCCGAGGAGGATGATCCGCCGCCTACCGCGGGTGGGCGTCAGCGCGGGCTCCGCGTCGACCAGAGGGCCCACGCCACCAGCACCGGCTGGAAGAAGAGGCGCACGAGCCGCTTGCTGTCGCTGTCGAGCCCGAACCCGTCCCGGCGCTTGGCGTACTGCTCGATGTTGCCGGGGAAGACCGCCACGAAGAAGGCGGCCAGGATCGCCCCCACGCGCCCACGGGACTCGGGGAGGGCGACGAGGGCGGTGCCGAGCATGATCTCGGCGACGCCGGAGGCCACCACCACGGCATCCTCGTCTATGACCTTGGTGGCGAGGTCGGGCACCTGCGCCCGGAACTCGCGGCGTGCCCAGAACAGGTGGCTGATGCCGGCGAAGACCATGGCGGCCGCGAGCGTCCACCGGGCGAGGGTTCTCATCATGGCCCCACCGTCGCAGAGGATCCCCGGCACCGCGAGCACTTGACAGGCCCTACGATCACGCCATGGACTATGCCCGCTGGCAGCGCGTGACCGGATACGAGTAGGGCGGCGGAACCGTCGCCATCAGATCGAGATGGGCACGACTTCGCCGGAGGCCCGCCCGTCCGCGTGCAAGAGGTGACCGAGGTGCTTCGTCGTCCGCAGCACGACCGACCGGTCCGCGATGCTCACACCGGGCAGCCGCTCTTCGATGATCGCCTCCATGCGGCCGACGTCCTGCAGCGTCCGCAGCCAGACCGCCATGATCACGTTGTACTCGCCGACCGTGTTCGCCACCAGACGCACCTCCTCGATGCGGCCGAGCTGCTCCCCGATGCGGCCGGCTATCGCAGCAGGCACCCGCAGGAAGTACCAGGCGTAGATCGGCCACGGCGTGTACCGCCGCGCGACATCGACACGGATCGCCAGCCGACCTGATTCCCGCATCTCCGCGATGGCGTCGCGCACTCGTCGCGGGGCCATGCCGAGGCGAGACGCCAGCTCGGTGACCCCCACGCGCCCGTCGTACGCCAGCTCTGCCGCGATCGCGCTGCGCTGCTCCACCGACATGCGCACGGATGCCGAGGGTGCGCGCCGTTCCAGGCTCTCAATCCGCGCGACCTCCTGCGACGAGAGCGCGCGGAGGCGCCAGCCCCGGGCATCGCGCACCGTCTCCGAGACCAGATGAGTGCGCATCGCACTGACTCCGGTCACGCCCCGGATGCGCTCCAGCGTCCAGATCGCGAGCGCTTCGGCATCCGGAACTGCGAGCGAAAGGAGGATGTCCCTCCCGCCGGCGGTGAGGTCGATCGTGAACGCCTCAGGGTCGTTCCCGAGCGTCTCGGCCACCGACAGGGTCTCACCAGGGCGGCATTCGATCTCGATGAGGACGAGCATTCTCGACGCCCCGCCGCCGTAGCCCGTGACGTACACGATGCCCTGCTCGACGAGCCGCGCCCACCGGCGCGACAGCGTCACGGGGTCGACGCCGACGATCGGGGCGAGGGCTCTCCACGTGGCGCGCGGACTGACCTGCACGGCATGAATGAGGCGCTGATCGACGTCATCCAGGCCAATATCCTGCATTCTGACCAGCTCTCGGTTCGATTTCCGGCACGCTGACAGGATTCTAGCGCCGCGGTTCTTAGAGTCGCTCACACCCCGATCCGATCTGAGGAGTTCATATGGCTGTTCCCGCTCCGCCCGGCACGTCCTCCAGCGGCCGCTCCGCTCTCCGCGGTGCCGTCGGCTTCCTCGTCGTCATGGAACTCGGCTCCGGCATGCTGCAGGGCTGGTACCCGGTTCTGCTCGGCGCGATCGGCGAGGAGTTCGGCGTCGGCGCCGCGCAGCTCAACTGGGTCAGCGCCGCGTACATGCTGGCGACCGTCGTCTTCGTGCCGATCCTCGCGAAGCTCGGCGACCGGTACGGACACAAGCGCCTGCTGCTGATCTCGACCGCCCTCGTCGCGCTCGGATCCATCGTCGTCGCGCTCGCACCGACGTACGAGATCTTCCTCGTCGGCCGGGCCATCCAGGCCCCACTCGCGGCTTTCCTCCCGCTCGAGTTCGCAATCGTCCGCAACCGCGACGAGAAGTCCGCGGGTCGATCGATCGGCAAGCTCGTCGGCGCCCTCACGTTCGGCGCCGCGATCGGGGCGCTCGGCGCCGGTCTCCTGTTCGGGGCGATCGGCGACCTCCGGGCCGTGCTCTGGGTACCCGCGATCTTCCTCCTCATCTGCGTGCCCGTCGTGGCCCTCCTGGTGCCGGAGACCACGGTCCGCGCCGCCGGCAAGACCGACTGGCTCGGCGCCTCCCTGCTCGGCATCGGCCTCCTCGCTGCCCTCGGCGGGATCTCGAACGCCTCGGCATGGGGCTGGGCGAACCCGATCACCTGGCTCGCGATCCTCGGCGGCATCGCCCTGCTCGCTTCGTGGGTCGTGGTCGAGAAGCGCGTCGAGCACCCGCTCATCGATCTTGCGCTGCTCACCCGCGGCGGCATCGGCCTGCCGATCATCATCGCCTTCCTGTTCGGCGCGCAGCTGTTCGGCGGTCAGACGGCATCCAGCGTCTACCTGCTCAGCGACCCGGATGCCGTCGGTTTCGGGCTCGGCTTCACCGCTGCCGCCGTCGGCCTCGTCTCGCTCGCGGCAGCGTTGTCGGCCTTCGTCGCCTCCATCCTGGGAGACCGGGTCGCCGGTCGGATCGGGGCGAAGGGGGCGATCGTCCTCGGGGGACTCCTCATCGCGGGCAGCTACCTCGCGTTCCTCACCGCGCCGACCGTCGTCGCCGTGCTCGTCGCCGCCCTGGTGATCGCCGGCCTCGGCAACGGACTGCTCATCTCGGTGCTGCCGACGATCGTCGTCCGCCGCGCCCCGGCCGACTCCGTCGGTATCGCCTCCGCGCTGTACAACACCTCACGCACGGCGGCCGGTGCGGTCGCGGGTGCGGTGTTCGCCCTCGTGATGGGCAGCTTCCTCATCACCGTCGGCACGGGAGAGGCCGCAGTCACGACCACGGCGTTTGCCGGATACGCCGCCGTATGGAGCATCTGCGCCGCCGTCGGCATCGCGATCGCCGCCCTCGCCCTGTTCCTCCGAGTTCCCGCGCCTATGGCTGAGGATCCCGTTCCCGTCCCGGCGGCCACGGCCGACCCCATCCTTGAAGGAGAATCCGCATGACCCTCGCCGACCCCGCCACCGAGACCCTGATCGACCTCACCGAGGCGAAGGAGCGCAGCGCTGAAGCGGTGCGCTCCTGGGAGGAGCGGCTCGTCCAGGTCAGTCACGAGATCCACGCGAACCCCGAGATCGCGTTCCAGGAGCACCACGCCGCGGAGCTCGTCGCGGCAGCCCTTCGCGATGCCGGCTTCACGACGACGGTCGGAGCCTTCGGCGTCGATACGGCGATCGAGGCGAGCTTCGGCTCCGGAGAGTTCGTCGTCGCCGTGTGCGCCGAGTACGATGCGCTGCCCCTCATCGGTCACGCGTGCGGGCACAACATCATCGCCGCCGCGGGCCTCGGAGCCGCGATCGGCCTCGCCGCCATCGCCGATGAGGCCGGGATCACCGTCAAGCTGCTCGGCACGCCCGCCGAGGAGCACGGCGGCGGCAAGGTGCTCATGCTCGAGGGCGGAGCCTGGGAAGACGCGACGGTCTCGCTCATGGTGCACGGCTCCCCCGGTGTCGACCTGCGGTGCGAGAGCTTCCGGACGCAAGCCGTCGACCGCTTCCAGGTCGTCTACACGGGTCGTCCCGCGCATGCGGCGGCGGCCCCCGACAAGGGTGTGAACGCATTGGATGCCGCGACTGTGGCGCTCACGGCGATCGGACTGCTGCGACAGCAGCTTCCCGGAACGGTGCGCACGGCGGCGGTGATCACCCAGGGCGGGGAGGTGACGAACATCATCCCCGCCCGCACGGTGCTGCAGGCCGAGGTGCGCTCGTTCGATCTCGACGAGCTGCGCGACGCGAAGCGGCGCGTGCTCGCGTGCTTCGAGGCCGGAGCCCTCGCGTCGGGATGCTCGTGGGAGCAGGAGCGCACCGAGCCCCGCTACGACCCCCTCATCCAGGAACCGCTCCTCGCGGACGCCTGGAACGACGCCCTCGCCGAGCTCGGCCGCGAGCCGATCCCGTACACCGGCGCGGCCGGCGGCTCCACCGACATGGGCAACGTCTCGCAGGTCGTCCCGTCGATCCATCCCGGAATCGCGGTCCTCGGGTCGACCGCCGCACCGCACACCGAGGGCTTCGCCGCGGATGCGGCCACGCCCGAGGCCGACCGGGCGGTCATCGATTCCGCGATCGGGCTCGCGTGGGCCGCAGCGACGGCAGCGCTCACCCCGCCATCCCGCGCTGAGCTGCTCAGCCGGCAGTCGGCCCGTCCGGTCGGGGCGACGACTCACCCGCAGAGTCACGAGTGACGACGATCGCACCGGTCACCGACGCGCGGAGCGGCGTCTACGTCTCCGCGTTCGAGCTGTTCTCCATCGGCATCGGCCCCTCCTCCTCGCACACGGTGGGGCCGATGCGGGCGGGGCGCGACTTCGCGCGGCGCGTGCTCGCGCAGCACCCACACGACCTCCGTCGCGTCGAGGTGGTCCTGTACGGATCGCTCGCCGCGACCGGACTCGGCCACGGAACGCCGGATGCCGTCGTCGCCGGGCTCGCCGGGATGGACCCGGAGACCTGCGACCCGGCATCCGTCCGTGGCGCGTGGTCTGGGCACCGCGCGGGAGAGTCTCTGCCGTTCGGCGGTGTGCTGCCGGTGCCGTTCGACAGCTCCGATGTCGTGCTCGATCCGTTCACGCGTCCACGTGGGCACCCGAACACACTCCTGCTTCGGGCGTTCACCGCCGAGGCGGTCGTCGAGGAGACATATCTGTCGGTCGGCGGTGGCTTCATCCAGCGCGTCGGCGCCGTCGCCGATGAGGCGGCACCTCGCGACGGCGTCCCGGTGTTCCGCACGGCCGCAGAGCTGCTCGCGTTATGCGTCGACGGCCGGTCCATCGCCGACGTCGCCCGCACCGGTGAACTCGCCTCGCGCCGCGCGGACGAGGTGGCGGCGGGTCTCGACGCGATCTGGGATGCCATGCGCGGCTGTATCGAATCGGGCCTCGATGCCGATGGCACCCTGCCGGGCCGGCTCGGTGTTCCGCGGCGTGCCCGCGCGATGCGCGACAGCATCCGGCGGGCGGAGCAGGCGGGGCGACCGGTCACGACGGACTGGCTGCAGGCGTTCGCCCTCGCAGTGAACGAGGAGAACGCGGGCGGCGGCCGGGTGGTCACCGCGCCCACGAACGGGGCGGCCGGCATCCTGCCCGCCGTGCTCATGTACTACGTGCGTTTCGAGCCGGGATCGGATGCCGAGGGCGTGCGGACCTTCCTCCTCACTGCCGCCGCGATCGGCTCGATCATCAGAGCGAACGCGTCGATCTCCGGAGCGGAGGGCGGATGTCAGGCCGAGGTCGGATCCGCCTGCGCGATGGCGGCCGCCGGCCTGTGCGCCGTGCTCGGGGGAACGCCCGCGCAGGTCGAGAACGCGGCTGAGATCGCCATGGAGCACCATCTCGGACTCACCTGCGATCCCGTCGCCGGACTCGTGCAGATCCCCTGCATCGAGCGCAACGCCGTCGCGGCATCGACGGCCGTCACCGCCGCGCGCCTCGCGTTGCACGGCGACGGTCGGCATGTGGTGTCGCTGGACGCCGTGATCGAGACGATGCGCCAGACCGGGGCCGACATGAGCGAGAAGTATAAGGAGACCAGTCGCGGCGGCCTCGCCGTCAACGTCGTCGAGTGTTGACCGCCTCACCCTTTCCCGTGTCTGTCCCGCCGACGAGCTGGACCCATCCCGCTCAGGTGAGACGGGATGAGCGGAGACATGAAAAGGGCCCCGAACCTGCGCCTCTCTGCAGATTCGGGGCCCACGTCAGCCCGCTCAGGGCCTTCAGAGCTGCGGGAGTCTAGAAGTCCCAGTCCTCGTCTTCGGTGGCCTCGGCCTTGCCGATGACGTACGACGAGCCCGACCCCGAGAAGAAGTCGTGGTTCTCGTCGGCGTTCGGCGAGAGCGCCGACAGGATCGCCGGGTTCACATCGGTCACCGTCGAGGGGAACATCGCCTCGTAGCCGAGGTTCATGAGCGCCTTGTTGGCGTTGTAGTGCAGGAACTTCTTGACGTCCTCGGTCAGTCCGACGCTGTCGTAGAGGTCCTGCGTGTACTGCACCTCGTTGTCGTAGAGCTCGTACAGCAGCGAGAACGTGTAGTCCTTGATGTCGTTGCGCGTGGCCTCGTCGACCTTCTCGAGCCCGCGCTGGAACTTGTAGCCGATGTAGTACCCGTGCACGGCCTCGTCGCGGATGATGAGGCGGATGAGGTCTGCTGTGTTGGTGAGCTTGGCGCGGCTCGACCAGTGCATCGGCAGATAGAAGCCCGAGTAGAACAGGAAGCTCTCGAGCAGGGTCGAGGCGACCTTGCGCTTGAGGGGCTCGTCGCCGCGGTAGTACTCCATGACGATCTGAGCCTTCTTCTGAAGGTTCGGGTTCTCGATCGACCAGCGGAACGCCTCGTCGATCTCCTTCGTCGAGCACAGCGTCGAGAAGATCGACGAGTACGACTTGGCGTGCACCGACTCCATGAACGCGATGTTCGTGTAGACGGCCTCCTCGTGCGGGGTGATCGCATCGGGGATCAGCGACACCGCGCCGACCGTGCCCTGGATCGTGTCGAGGAGCGTCAGCCCCGTGAACACGCGCATCGTCAGCGTCTGCTCTTCGGGGGTCAGCGTGTTCCACGACTGGATGTCGTTGGACAGCGGCACCTTCTCGGGCAGCCAGAAGTTGTTCACGAGGCGGTTCCACACCTCGAGGTCCTTGTCGTCCTGGATGCGGTTCCAGTTGATGGCCTGGACGTGATCCAGGAGCTGGAGCTTCTCGCTCATCTTTCCTCTTCCAAAAGTCCCGGGTCAGACCGTCAGAGCGTGCACGAGACGCACTCGGACATGTCGGTGCCCTCGAGCGCCATCTGACGCAGGCGGATGTAGTAGATCGTCTTGATGCCCTTGCGCCAGGCGTAGATCTGAGCCTTGTTGATGTCGCGCGTGGTCGCGGTGTCCTTGAAGAACAGCGTGAGCGACAGGCCCTGGTCGACGTGCTGGGTGGCGGCGGCGTACGTGTCGATGACCTTCTCGTAGCCGATCTCGTAGGCGTCCTGGTAGTACTCCAGGTTCTCGTTCGTCATGAACGCCGCCGGGTAGTAGACGCGGCCGAGCTTGCCTTCCTTGCGGATCTCGATCTTGGCCGCGATCGGGTGGATCGACGACGTGGAGTTGTTGATGTACGAGATCGAGCCGGTCGGGGGCACCGCCTGCAGGTTCTGGTTGTAGATGCCGTGCTGCTGGATCGAGGCCTTCAGCGCGCGCCAGTCGTCCTGCGTGGGGATGTGGTGACCCGCGAACATCTCGGTCACCTTGTCGGTCGCGGGGACCCACTCCTGGTCGATGTACTTGTCGAAGAACTCCCCCGACGCGTAGGTCGAGTCCTCGAACCCGTCGAAGGTCTCGCCGCGCTCGATGGCGATCTTGTTCGAGGCCGTCAGGGCGTGGAAGAGCACCGAGTAGAAGTAGATGTTCGTGAAGTCGACACCCTCCTCCGACCCGTAGTGCACGTGCTCGCGGGCGAGGTAGCCGTGGAGGTTCATCTGGCCCAGGCCGATCGCGTGGGACCGGTCGTTGCCGTCCTCGATGGAGCGCACCGAGGCGATGTGGCTCTGGTCGCTGACCGCGGTGAGGGCACGGATGCTGGTGTCCACCGTCTTCGCCAGGTCGCCGCCGTCCATCGCGAGCGCGATGTTGAGCGATCCGAGGTTGCAGGAGATGTCCTTGCCGATCTGCGCGTACGAGAGGTCCTCGTTGTACGTGGTCGGTGTGTTGACCTGGAGGATCTCGGAGCAGAGGTTGGACATGTTGATCCGGCCCTTGATCGGGTTGGCCTTGTTCACCGTGTCCTCGAACATGATGTACGGGTAGCCCGACTCGAACTGGATCTCGGCGAGGGTCTGGAAGAACTCGCGCGCGTTGATCTTCGTCTTCTTGATGCGCGGATCGTCGACCATCTCGCGGTACTTCTCGGTGACCGAGATGTCGCCGAACGGCACACCGTAGACCTTCTCGACGTCGTACGGCGAGAAGAGGTACATGTCCTCGCCGTTCTTGGCGAGCTCGAACGTGATGTCGGGCACGACGACGCCGAGCGACAGCGTCTTGATGCGGATCTTCTCGTCGGCGTTCTCGCGCTTGGTGTCGAGGAACCGCATGATGTCGGGGTGGTGGGCGCTGAGGTACACCGCGCCGGCGCCCTGACGCGCACCGAGCTGGTTGGCGTAGCTGAAACTGTCTTCGAGCAGCTTCATGACGGGGATGATGCCCGACGACTGGTTCTCGATCTGCTTGATCGGGGCGCCCGACTCGCGGATGTTCGAGAGCAGGAGGGCCACGCCGCCGCCGCGCTTGGACAGCTGCAGCGAGGAGTTGATGCCGCGCGAGATCGACTCCATGTTGTCTTCGATGCGCAGCAGGAAGCAGGAGACGAGCTCGCCGCGCTGCGCCTTGCCGGCGTTGAGGAACGTGGGCGTCGCCGGCTGGAACCGGCCCGAGATGATCTCGTCGACGAGGTTCGTCGCGAGCTTCTGGTCGCCGTCGGCGAGGGCGAGGGCGGTCATCACGACGCGGTCCTCGAACCGCTCGAGGTAGCGCTTGCCGTCGAACGTCTTCAGCGTGTAGCTCGTGTAGTACTTGAACGCCCCGAGGAACGTCTCGAAGCGGAACTTCTTGCCGTAGGCGAAGTCGTTGAGCTCCTGGACGAACGAGAACGGGTACTTGTTCAGCACCTCGGGCTCGTAGTACTCCTTCTCGACCAGGTAGTCGAGGCGCTCCTTCAGCGAGTGGAAGAAGACCGTGTTCTGGTTCACGTGCTGCAGGAAGTACTCCCGTGCGGCGCGCTTGTCGGCGTCGAACTGGATCTTCCCGTCGGCGTCGTAGAGGTTCAGCATCGCGTTGAGGGCGTGGTAGTCCATGCCCTCGAAGCGCACCTCGGTCTTGAAGTCCTGCTCGGTCACTGCGGCGTCTGCCATCTTTCCAATCCCTCGCTCACGCGTTCCACGTCTTCAGGCGTGCCGAATACTTCGAGCCGGTACAAGTGCGGCACATGACACTTGCGGCTGATGATGTCGCCGGCGATGCAGAAGTGCTCGCCGAAGTTGGTGTTGCCCGCGGAGATCACTCCGCGAATCAGGCGCCGGTTTCGCTCGTCGTTGAGGAAGCGGATCACCTGCTTGGGAACGGCACCCTTCTCCTCGCCCCTGCCCTGGCCTCCGCCATAGGTCGGGGTGACGAGGATGAACGGTTCGTCGACCACGAGGGGCGGGTCCGCATGATGCAGCGGAATCCGCACCGCCCTCGCTCCCAGCTTCTCGATGAAGCGTGCCGTGTTGCCCGAGACGCTCGAGAAGTAGACGAGGAGCGGGGTCGCGGTCCGGCGCCCGGCAACCGCGTCTCGCTGTGCGACCGCGGTTGCCATGGCGTCACGCGAGCCGCGAGGCGAGCTCGTCGATCTTGTCGGGACGGAAGCCCGACCAGTGGTCTTCATCGGTGATGACGACCGGCGCCTGGAGGTACCCCAGCGCCTTGACCTGCTCGAGGGCCGAAGGGTCCTCCGAAAGGTCGTGGATCTCGTATTCGATGCCCTTCGAGTCCAGTGCTCGGTAGGTCGCCGTGCACTGTACGCACGCAGGCTTTGTGTAGACGGTGATCGCCATATCGATCCTGTCTCTCCCCTCAGATCCGCTTGTTCTCCGGCAGGCCCCCCACCGGGAGTCCAATACTACATATGGGTACCGACATTCGATAGCACCACAAGGGCTAGTAGTTACATCAGTGTGATTTTCCACCGCTCTCCCCATGTACAACACAGGTTCTCCACCGTTTCATCCACAGGAGGAGCCCTGATCTCGAACCTGGAAAAAGCCTGAATCACGCGCTTTTCGGATGCCGCTCGCGCAGCTCTCCACAGGTGGGACGCTAAACGGGGCATCCGACATCGGATCTGCCTGTGGATGACCGTCTTCGGCGTGTCGCGGCGTGTCGCAGCCGGGCGCTAACGTTGTCGGGTGGCGGGCTACCGGGATCTTCTTCGCACACCGGGAGTCGGGCGCATCATCGCCGCCCAGCTCACCGCTCGGTTCCCGAACGGCATGACCAGCCTCGCGATCCTGCTGCACATCGAGTACGTCACGGGCTCCTACGGCGCGGCCGGTCTCGTGCTCGCCGCCGCATCGATCGGGCAGGCGATCGCCGGCCCCGTCACCAGCCGCTGGATGGGCCGCTGGGGCATGCGCCCCGTCATCACGGCCACCATGATCGTCTGCGCGCTGTCGATCACCGCCATCGCCCTCATCACCCTTCCCGTGCCCGGCTACATGGCGCTCGGCTTCGTCAGCGGACTCTCCACGCCGCCGATCCAGTCCGCCGCGCGAACGATCTACCCGAAGCTCGTCACGGCCAAGCAGCTGACACCGCTCTTCTCCCTCGACGCCTCACTGCAGGAGATCATCTGGATCATCGCCCCGGTGGTCATCACCCTCGTGGCGACGCAGGTCGGCACTGTCCCCGCCCTGCTGCTCATCGTCGTCATCCTCCTCGGCGGCGGCGCGTGGTTCGTCCTCTCCCCCGAGGTCGGGCGCGTCCGCATCCCGCGCAGCCGGCGCAGCATCGGCAAGGTCCTCACCAAGACGCCCGTGCTCCTCGCCACGGTCGTCGGGTTCCTGCTGATCGGCGCGTGCTCGGCGGTCGAGGCCGGCGTCGTGGCGACGTTCGACCACGGCGGACTCGAGGCGGGGATCGTGCTCGCGCTCTTCTCGGTCGGCAGCCTCGCAGGCGGCCTGTCGTTCGGGCACATCCCGATCGGCCCGTGGGCGATGGCGCGCCGGCTCGCGATCGTGACCGTCGGCCTCTCCCTCACCATCGTGTCGCTCGACGTGTTCTGGCTCGGCGGCACCCTCGTGCTCGCCGGCATCGGCATCGCCCCCGCCCTCGCGGTGCTCTTCGCGATGACCTCGGCGAGCGTCAAATTCAGCGACACCGCCGAGGCGTTCGGCTGGGTCGGCACCGGCCAGCTCATCGGCGCCGCGGCCGGATCGGCCATCGCCGGCTTCCTCATCGACGACATCGGGCCCACCGGTGCCTACATCGCGGCCACGGCGTTCGCGGTCGCCGGGCTCCTCGTCGCGATCGTGTTCGTCCGCGGATTCCCCGACCTCCGCGGCCGCGACGCGAGCCCCATCCCCGACACCGAGCCGGTCCACACGATCACCTGATCGACTGCCGAAGCCCGCCACAGCGATCCCATGGCCGCCGCATAGCCCGGTGGGGTTGCCTCGTTCCCATGAGAGACGACGACACCCGCTGGACCGACGCGAACGGCCGGGTCATCGACGAGGACCACCGCGGTCTCGTCTATGACATCCGCACGCTCATCGACCGCCGCCGTGCGCTGGGCATCTTCGGCGGGGTCGCCCTCACGAGCCTCCTCGCGGCATGCGGCGCCAAGAGCGAAGCGGATGCCTCGGACGGCCCGACTGCGTCGCCTTCCGCGACGGCGAGCGCGACGCCGAGTCCCACCGCGAGCGCCGCTGCCGAGGCATCCGTCCCCCTCGACGAGGTGCCCGACGAGACCGCGGGCCCGTACCCGGGCGACGGCTCGAACGGGGTGAACGTCCTCGACGACTCGGGCATCGTGCGCGCCGACATCCGCTCGAGCTTCGGATCGTCGACGACGACGGCGGCGGGTGTCCCGCTCACGATCGCGCTGACGGTGCGGGATGCCGCGACCGGCGCAGCTCTCGCGGGGCGCGGCGTCTACCTGTGGCACTGCGACCGGGAGGGCCGGTACTCGCTCTACAGTCAGGGCGTCGAGAACGAGAACTACCTGCGCGGCGTGCAGGAGACCGACCAGAACGGAACCGTGCGGTTCACGTCGATCTACCCGGCCTGCTACTCGGGCCGCTGGCCGCACATCCACTTCGAGGTGTACGAGGACGTCGCGACCGCCGTGGCTTCGGGTCCGATCGTCAAGACGTCGCAGATCGCCCTCCCGGACGAGACCAACGCGGCCGTGTACGCGACGGCGGGCTACGAGCAGAGTGTGCGCAACGCCTCCCAGGTGTCGCTGCAGAGCGACAACGTGTTCGGCGAAGACGGCGGCATCCACCAGATCGCGTCCATGTCGGGCTCGGTCTCGGCGGGATACATCGCGTCGCTCACGATCGGGGTGTGACCACGCGGCCGGGTCACGCGAGTCGGCGCAGCTGCTCCAGGAGCGCCAGGGCGTAGGCGTCGGCGGGCTCGGGATGCTCGAACACCCGCGCCGTGCCCGCGAGGTCGATCTCGACCTCGAACGCGTCGGGCAGTCGCCGCAGCGCCCGGAACGAGCGCCCGAGCATCTCGCGCAGCTGACTCTCGTGCGGCAGCCACAGCGCGTCCTCGAGCGCGACGGAGTCCAGCGCCCACTCGGTCGTGCCGTTGAAGGCGAGGATGCGCCCCGTCGGATACTCGCGCGGCTCGATGGTCATCTCGCTCACCGTGAAGACGTCGGCCTCGAACTCGGGCTCGTCCAGCTGGAAGCGGTCGCCCGAGCGCGGCCGCCACGACAGGCCGGCATCGCGCAGGGCCTGGGCCAGGTCGGTCGAGATCATGGGTCCATTGTCCCCGCGGCCGGGAGGTCAGGGGCCGACGCACCGGACGGCCCCCGGGGATCCGTAGCATGGCGGTATGCCTGCACCCGTGACGCTCCCCCGCCTCTCGTGGGGCGATCCCGCCGCCGAACGCCGCGCCCTGCTCGTCCACGGGCTGGGCTCGAACGCCCCCCTGATGTGGCGCTACGGGGTCGCGCTGGCCGACGCCGGCTGGCGCGCCGACGCGGTCGATCTGCGCGGACACGGCACGGCGCCGCGGACGCTGGACTACACGCTCACCGCCTACGGCGCCGACCTCGCCGCCACCCACCCGCACGACGGCGGCGCATGGGACCTCGTGATCGGCCATTCGCTCGGCGGCGCGGCGGCGACGCTGGCAGCGGCAGCCGATCCCTCGTGGACGCGGCACCTGGTGCTCATCGATCCCGCCCTCTCGCTGACCGACCACGACCGCGATGTCGTGCGCGCGAGCCAGGAGGACTCCTTCGCCGACCCGACGATGCGCGCGGTCCGGGCGGCGCACCCCGACTGGCACGACCAGGACGTCGAGCTCAAGGCGCTGTCGGCGCAGCAGGCGAGCCGGTGGGCCGTCGAGCAGACGAGCGCGCAGAATCCGGAATGGGACGTGACGGATGCCGCGGCCGCCCTGGCCGTGCCCACGCACGTGATCGCGTCCGACCCAGAGGTGTACAGCATCTTCGCCGGCAAGCCCGCCGAGTCCGTCGTCGCGGCCAACCCGCTGATCACGATGTCGGTGGTCGCCGGCGCCGGCCACTCGCCCCACCGCGACGAGCCCGAGGCCACGATCGCCGCCCTCCGCGAGGTGCTCGCGTGAGCGCGTTCGACCCCGAGGCGCTGCTGCCCGACGACCTCATCGCCCGCATCCGCGAGCGCGCCCCGATCCACGACCGCGACAACACGTTCCCCGACGCCGACCTGGCCGAGCTGCGCGAGGCCGGGTATCTCTCGATCCTCGTCCCCGCCGAGCTGGGGGGTGCGGGGCTCGGCCTCGCCGAAGCATCCGTCCTGCAGCAGCGGCTGGCCGGCGCCGCACCGGCGACGGCGCTCGCGGTGAACATGCACCTCGTCTGGACGGGCGTCGCCAAGGTGCTCGCCGACCGCGGCATCGACGCACTCCGGTTCGTCCAGGAGGGCGCGGCCGCGGGCGAGGTCTTCGCGTTCGGCATCAGCGAGGCGGGCAATGACCTGGTGCTGTTCGGCAGCGGGACGGATGCCGCTCCCCGCGCCGACGGAGGCTACGCCTTCACCGGCACGAAGATCTTCACCTCGCTCGCACCGGTGTGGACGCAGCTCGGCCTGCACGGCCTGGACACGACGTCGCCGGACGCCCCGAAGATGGTCTACGCCTTCGTGCCACGGGACGAGGAGGCCGCCGGCCGCGTGATCACGCGCGACGACTGGGACACCCTCGGGATGCGCGGCACGCAGTCGCGCACGACCGAGCTGCACGGCGCCGTCGCCCCCGCCGATCGGGTCGCGCGCCGCATCGACCCCGGCCCGAATCCCGATCCGCTCGTGTTCGGCATCTTCAGCGTCTTCGAGATCCTGCTGGCCTCGGTCTACACCGGCGTGGCGCGCCGCGCGCTCGACGTCGCGGTCGACGCGGCGGGGCGGCGGACATCGAAGAAGTCGGGCAAGCCGTACAGCCAGGATCCCGACATCCGCTGGCGCATCGCCGGAATGGCGCTGGCCTACGACGCGCTGCCACCGCAGCTGGATGCCCTCGCGCGCGATGTCGACGAGCGGGCCGATCACGTTGCGCGCTGGTTCTCGCTCCTCGCCGGCCTCAAGCACCGGGCCGTCGTCGCGGCGAAGTCGATCGTCGATGACGCCGTGCTGGTCGCGGGCGGATCCTCGTACTTCGCATCGCACGAGCTCGGCCGCCTCTACCGCGACGTGCTCGCCGGACTGTTCCATCCGAGCGACCCGGAATCGGCGCACGCGACCGTCGCATCGGCGTGGCTGGGACCGCTCGAGGACTGACCCTGTCGCGGGTGCGGGCGCGGGGCTAGACTCCGGCCAGCCGGTCGAACACGACCGCCGGGCATCACCTCCCCTCGCCGGGGCCGATCGAAATCGAGGCTGACATGTCAGCGATGCCCTTCCGCGCGCCCGCGCGCGCCCTCCGTGCCGGAACCGCCGCCCTCGCCGGGGCCGCGGTGATCGCCGTCGTCGCGCTGTCCGCCCCTGCCGCCACCGCCGCGCCGCCCTCGTACAACCTGCGCGGCGTCACCGTCGTCGACACCTTCGAGAGCGACGCGGACGGCGACGGTGTCGTGGACTACATCATGACGACGACGACCACCATCGACCGCCACGGGCGTGAGGAGCTGCGGGTCATGGCGAGCGACGTCGACGCCGACGGCGTGGTCGATTCGACGACGATCATCACCCCGACCTACGACCACCGCGGCCGGCAGACCCTCCTGACGGAGGAGACGTTCCAGGGCGCGGATCCGATCGCGGACTTCCGGACGACGTTCGAGTCCTTCTACGACGCGCGCGGCGACCTGCTGCGATCGGTCTACTCGGTGGACTACGACGCGGACGGGGTGATCGACGACTCCTCCGTGACCACGATCACGACGTCGAAGAACCCGGCCACGACAACGTACGCGATCACGGTCGATGCGGACGGCGACGGGGGCTCGGACGACCTCTCCTCCTCGTACGCGGAGTTCGACCGCCGAGGCAACCCGGTCCTGGACCGCCTCGCGATCGACATCGACTCGGACGGCGTCATCGACGGGGCCTACGAGGTGACCCGCACCTTCAGCGTGCGCGGCGCGATCCTGACGGCCCACGTCGAGACATCGGGGCTGTACGGGGACACCGCCGACGACACCACCTGGACCTATGCGAAGGGCGGGGTCCTGACCGGATGGGTCACCGTGAGCGAGGACGGCGAGGTGGCGACCACCGCGCTGACATATGACTCCGAGGCGCGCCTGATCGAGTACGTCGAGACCGTCGACGCCGAGGGCGACGGCGTCGTCGACTCGTCGATCACCAGCACCGACGTGTGGGAGGGAGACCTCCTCATCACGACGTCGCGGGTGAGCGTGGAGGCGATCGGCACGCCGGAGGAATCGGTCTCGGTGATCACACGGACGCACACGTACGACGCCGCGGGTCAGCTCGTCGCGATCCTGGACGAGGACGACAGCGACGGCGACGGCGATGCGGACCGGACCGAGAGCACGCAATACGGGTACGACGAGGCCGCGCGCATGGTGTCGGTGCTGATCCAGTTCGACGACGACGGCGACGGGGCGGCGGATCGGGCGATGCGCGAGCTGTACGTGTACGACGAGGACGGATTCCTGGGCCAGTGGTCGCAGGAGTACGACAACGACGGCGACGGGGTGTGGGACTCCCGCGACGTCACGACCACGACCATCTCGTAGCGGAGCATCTCGGGCGGGACGGGGGCCGCTGGCGCGGGCGGCCCTCGACCACAAGCCCCACCGCGCTTCGGAGGCGTCGTGCGAGGATGACGGCATGGCGCGCACTGCGACGGAACTGCTGAGCCCGGCCGATCAGGAGCGACGCCGCGGCCTGCGGCTCATGAAGGGCGTCGCCCTCGGCGCACTCGTCGGCATGGCGGTCGTGTTCGCGTTCTCGTTCGCGTTCCAGGCGCAGGTCCCCGCACTCGCGTACGTGCGCGCCGCCGCCGAGGGCGGGATGGTCGGCGCTCTCGCGGACTGGTTCGCGGTGACCGCGCTGTTCCGGCATCCGCTCGGCATCCCCATCCCCCACACCGCGATCATCCCCAGTCGCAAGGACGAGATCGGCCGCACGCTCGGGGAGTTCGTCGAGACGGAGTTCCTGCGCGGCGACGTCGTGCGGACGAAGCTCGACGCGACACCGATCTCGGCACGGCTGGGCGAGTGGCTGAGCGATCCCGAGCATGCCGAACGGGTCGCCGCCGAGGCATCCGTCATGGCCTCCGGTGTTCTCCAGGCGCTCAGCGACGACGACGTGCAGAGCGTGATCGAGGACCTCGCCCGAGAGCACCTCATCTCGCCGGAGTGGGGACCGCCGCTCGGGGCGTGGCTCGGGCGCATCGTCGAGTCGGGGGCGCACCACGGAGCGGTCGACCTCGCCGCCGAGACGATCGCCGCGTGGCTCGAGGCCAATCGCGCCTCGTTCACGGGGCTCGTGTCGCGACGGCTTCCCGGGTGGGTGCCCTCCATCGCGCACCGCCTGGTCGACGACACGGTCTACAACGAGGCGGTCAAGTTCGTCGCTGCGGTGCGGGCCGACCCGCAGCATCCGGCCCGCGGTGCCGTGGACGGGTACCTCGACCGGCTCGCCGAGAACCTGCAGCACGACCCGGGCACCATCGGCCGCCTCGAGGACGCGAAGTCGACGCTCTTCGACAGCCCGCGCATCCGGGAACTCGCCGCCGAAGCATGGAACACCGCCAAGGCCGGGCTGCTGGCCTCTCTCGCCGACCCCGCCAGCGGGCTGCGGCGCCGAGCGGCGACCGCGCTCGCGGAGATCGGCGAGCGGCTGACGACGGATGCCGCGCTCCAGCGCCGCGTGGACTCCTGGGTCACCGATGCCGCCGTGTTCCTCGTCGACCGGTACCGTCACGACATCGCCTCGATCATCACCGACACCGTCGAGCGGTGGGACCCGAACGAGACCACCGAGAAGATCGAGCTGATGGTCGGACGCGACCTGCAGTACATCCGCCTCAACGGCACGATCGTCGGCGCGCTGGCCGGGCTCGCGATCTTCTCCATCGCCCACGCATTCCTCGGCTGACCGCGCGACGATACCCTGGTCCCGTGGCCGCCGACCAGCTCCTCTTCAGCTACGGGACGCTCCAGAACCCCGATGTCCAGCTCGACACGTTCGGGCGCCGCCTCGCGGCGGAGGACGACGTCCTTCCCGGCTACACCGTGGACTACGCCGAGATCGAGGACACGCGCGTCGTCGACCTGTCGGGGATGTCGGTGCACCCGATCGTCCGCGCCACCGGCAGTCCGCTCGACAAGGTGGTCGGCAAGGCTCTGTGGGTGACCGACGACGAGCTCGACGCCGCCGACGAGTACGAGGTCGCGCTGTACCGTCGCGTCTCGGTCGTGCTCGCCAGCGGACGGTCTGCCTGGGTGTACGTCTCGGCGTGACACTCCCCGATCCCTCGACCCGCCCGGGTGTGCGCCTCGGCCTGAGGGCCGCGGCGGAGTAGCGTCGGAGGCGTGACGCTCTCCCACGATCCCCTGTGGCCACGGGCCGGCGGCTGGCCGGCACCCGCGACCGAATCCGGCGGCTGGGACGCCGTCCTGCTCGGCGTGCCGGCATGGCGCACGTCGCTCTCGCCGACGGGCGCGCACGCCACCCCCGCGGCCGTGCGCGACGCGCTCCGGCGCTTCAGTCCGACGCTGCTCGGCCCGCCGCCGGTCGACCTGGCCGAGAGCCTCCGCATCGCCGACGCCGGCGACATCGCGTCGCCCGACGGGCCGGAGGGCGAGGCATCCGTCCGCGCCGCGGTGCGGGAGCTGTCAGCGGATGCCGCGCTCGTCGTCGCCCTCGGCGGCGACAACTCCGCGACCTACGCCGTCGCGCAGGGCGCCGGCGCGACGGGGCTCATCACCCTCGACGCCCACTTCGATCTGCGCGACGGGGTCTCGAACGGCTCGCCGGTGCGCCGGCTCGTCGAGGACGGCCTGGACCCCCGGCGGATCGTGCAGCTCGGCATCGCCGACTTCGCCAACTCGGTCGCCTACGCCCAGCGCGCCGCCGACCTCGGGATCACGGTCGTCGGGCTCGACGAGGTGCGCCGAAGGGGCTCGGCCGACGTCGTAGCCGAGGCACTCGAGATCGCGGGCGCCGGAGGCGGCGGCATCCACCTCGACATCGACGTGGACGTGTGCGACCGCTCGGTGGCGCCGGGTTGCCCGGCCTCGGTGCCCGGCGGGCTCGCGGCCTGGGAGCTGCGCACGATCGTCCGGGCGGTGGCATCCGATCCCCGCGTGCGCAGCGCCGACATCGTCGAGGTGGACGCGACCGCCGACACACCCGATGGGCGCACCGTGCGGCTGGCGGCGCTGTGCGTGTTGGAGCTGCTCGCGGGCAGAGCGATCGCGGGAAGGGCGGTCGCCGCATGATCCGGCTCGCGCTCGTGCGGCACGCCAAGTCCGACTGGGGCGACGCGATGCTCGACGATCACGACCGTCCGCTGAACGAGCGCGGCTCCGGGGATGCGCCGCGCATGGCGCGGTGGTTCGCCGACACGGCCTTCCGGCCGGACGTGATCCTCTCGAGCACGGCGCTGCGCGCCCGCACGACCGCGGCCGCGTTCGGCGCGGCGACCGGCGTCGCGGTCCGGACCCAGGAGCGCCTCTACGGCGCACCGGCGGACGTGCTGCTCGCTGCCGCCGCCGAGGCGGGCTCCGAGGCGGTGATGGTGGTCGCGCACGACCCCGGCCTGAGCATGCTGGCCGAGCGCCTCTCGGACGGCGGCATCGCCCACATGCCCACCTGCGCGGTCGCGACGTTCCGGTGGAGCGCCGACGACTGGAACGCGGCAACGGCCCTCGACCCCGACGACTGGACCTTCGACACCCCGCGCTGAGGGCACGCCGGGGCGCCCGGCGCCTGCTCCTGGCTGCTGGCTTCTGACTCCTGGCTCCTGGCTCCTGCTCCTGGCTCCTGGCTCCTGGCTCCTGGCTCCTGGCTCCGCCGGGCGCATAACTCCTGCACTCTGCTCGCCCGGCGCCCCTTCCTCGGCGGAATTCCGCGAAGCCGCACCGTGTCGACCGCGATTCTGCAGGAGTTATGCGCCGCACGCGAGACGGAGCCCTGCCCCGCGGGCGCGCCCGGCCCCGCCCGAGCTAGACCCGGGCGCCGTCCTTCCACACCGTCCGCACGAGGGGCACGCCGGGCCGGTAGGCCAGGTGCACGCGCGTGGGCGCGGCCAGCAGCACGAGGTCGGCGCGCATGCCCGGAGCGATCGCGCCGACGTCGTCGCGACGCAGGGCCCGGGCGCCGCCGGCGGTCGCCGCCCACACCGCCTCGGCCGGCGTCATGCCCATCTCCCGCACCGCGAGCGCGACCATGAGAGGCATCGAGCTCGTGAAGCTCGATCCGGGGTTGCAGTCGCTCGCGAGGGCGACCGTGACGCCCGCGTCGATCAGCCGCCGCGCGTCGGGGTACGGCTGCCGCGTGGAGAACTCCACTCCCGGGAGGAGCGTCGCCACCGTCTCGGACTCCGCGAGGGCGGCGATGTCGGCGTCGTCGAGGTAGGTGCAGTGATCGACGGATGCCGCGCCCGCCGCGACCGCGAGGCGCACGCCTTCTCCGGGGCCGAGCTGGTTGCCGTGCACCCTCGGCAGCAGTCCGTGGGCCGCTCCGGCCGTCAGGATCCGGCGCGACTCGTCCGGCGTGAACGCCCCGCGCTCGCAGAACACGTCGATCCAGCGCGCGTGCGGGCGCACGGCCTCGAGCATCGGGCCGGTGACGAGATCCACGTACTCCTCGCGCCGGTCGGCGTACTCGGCCGGCACGACATGCGCGCCGAGGAACGTGACCTCCGAAGTGACCTCCGCGGCGAGACGGGCGAGGCGGGTCTCGTCCTCGACGGTGAGGCCGTAGCCGGTCTTGATCTCGAAGGTCGTCGTCCCCTGAGCGTGCAGCTCGGCGGTGAAACCCGCCAGCCGCGCGCGAAGCTCCTCGTCGCTGGCGGCACGCGTGGCCGCGACGGTGCGGCGTATGCCTCCCGCGGCATAGGGCGCGCCGGTCGTGCGCGCCTCGAACTCGTCGGCCCGGTCCCCGCCGAACACGAGGTGCGTGTGGCTGTCGACGAACCCCGGGAGCACCGCCTCGCCGTGGGCGTCGACGATCTCCGCCCCGGAGCGAGCGGCGGCTTGTGCCGGGGCATCCGTCATCCCGCCGACCCAGGCGATCCGCGATCCCTCGAGGAGCACCGCGGCGCCGTGCATCGTGCCGCACGGGTCGCCGTCGCGCGCGACGTTGGTGGTCAGCTCGCCGATGTTCGTGATGAGCGTCGCGGTCACGGTTGCCTCCTCTCGGTACGGGGTCTGCGTCAGTCGTCCAGCATCGGGACCTGCAGGCCGCGCTCGCGCGCGACCTCCTTGGCCCGGTCGTACCCGGCGTCGACGTGGCGCATGACGCCGGTTCCGGGGTCGTTCGTCAGCACGCGCGCGAGCTTCTCGGCGGCCAGTGGCGTCCCGTCGGCGACCGTGACCTGCCCGGCGTGGATCGAGCGTCCGATGCCGACGCCGCCGCCGTGGTGGATCGACACCCACGCCGCGCCCGAGGCGGTGTTGAGGAGGGCGTTGAGCAGCGGCCAGTCGGCGATCGCGTCCGAACCGTCCGCCATCGCCTCGGTCTCGCGGTACGGCGAGGCGACCGACCCCGCATCGAGGTGGTCCCGGCCGATCACGATGGGACCGGCGAGCTCGCCGGACGCCACCATCTCGTTGAACTTCAGCCCGGCGAGGTGGCGCTCCTGGTAGCCGAGCCAGCAGATGCGCGCCGGCAGCCCCTCGAAGTGCACGGCCTCGCCGGCCTTGTCGAGCCAGCGCACGAGCCCCGCGTTGTCGGGGAAGAGCGCCTTGACGGCCTCGTCGGTCTTGCGGATGTCCTCCGGGTCACCCGAGAGCGCCACCCACCGGAACGGTCCGCGGCCCTCGGCGAACTGCGGCCGGATATACGCCGGCACGAATCCGGGGAATGCGAAGGCCCGCTCGAACCCGCCCAGCTGCGCCTCGGCGCGGATCGAGTTGCCGTAGTCGAACACCTCGGCTCCGGCATCCTGGAATCCGACCATCGCCGCCACGTGCTTGGCCATGCTCCCTCGCGCGCGGGCGGTGAAGCCTTCGGGATCGCGGGATGCCTCGGCCCTCCAGTCCTCGAAGGCTATCCCCACCGGCAGGTAGGCGAGGGGGTCGTGCGCGCTCGTCTGGTCGGTCACGATGTCGACCTCGAGCTCTCCGGCCCGGTGGCGCAGGAGCAGGTCGCCGAACACCTCGGCGGCGTTGCCGACGACGCCGACCGAGAGGGCCTCGCCCGCGGCCTTCGCGGCGGCGACGCGGGCCACGGCGGCTTCGAGGTCGGTCGTGTACTCGTCGAGGTAGCCGTGCTCCACGCGGCGCGCGAGGCGGGACTCGTCGACGTCGACGATGAGCACCGCGCCGCCGTTGAGCGTGACGGCCAGCGGCTGCGCGCCGCCCATGCCGCCGGCGCCGCCGGTGAGCGTGAGCGTGCCCGAGAGGTCCTCGCGCCCGAGAGACCGCGCCACGGCGGCGAATGTCTCGTACGTGCCCTGGAGGATTCCCTGCGTGCCGATGTAGATCCACGACCCGGCCGTCATCTGCCCGTACATCGTCAGGCCGAGCGCCTCGAGCCTGCGGAACTCCGGCCACGTCGCCCAGTCGCCCACGAGGTTCGAGTTCGCGATGAGCACCCGCGGCGCCCACTCGTGCGTGCGGAAGACGCCGACGGGCTTGCCCGACTGCACCAGCAGCGTCTCGTCGGGCTCGAGCTCGTCGAGGGTGCGCACGATCGCGTCGTAGGCCTCCCAGCTGCGGGCGGCCTTGCCGGTCCCGCCGTACACGACGAGGTCCTCGGGGTGCTCGGCGACCTCGGGGTCGAGGTTGTTCATGAGCATGCGCTTGGCGGCCTCGGCGCCCCAGCTCTTCGCGGTGCGCTCGGGTCCGCGCGGCGCGCGGACGGTGCGGGCGGTCTCTGTGGCGGTCATCGTCACTCCTTCGTGGTCGTGCCGGGGGTGGTGGACGGGCGGCGGACCGTTCCCGCAATCAGGCGATTCGACGGAATCAGGCTCATGTCGGTCGGATCCGCCTGATCTCACCGGATCGCCTGATCCGGTTCGAGCCCGGTGTTCTCGAACGCGGCCCGCGCCACGGCGCCCGAAGCCACGAGCGCGGTGACGGCCTCCATGTCGGGCGAGAGGAACCGGTCGCGTCCGGGGCCGTCGACGCCGGCGGCGCGCACCAGGTCGCGCACCGCTCCGGTCGCGCGCCCGGGACGCAGGGGGGCACGCAGGTCGAGCGCCCGCGCCCCGGTGAGGACCTCGATCGCGAGCACCCGGGCGAGCCCGTCGATCCCGCGGCGCAGCTTGCGCGCGGCCGCCCACCCCATCGAGACGTGGTCCTCCTGCATCGCACTGGAGGGGATCGAGTCGACGGATGCCGGGACGGCGAGGCGCTTGAGCTCCGACACGATCCCCGCCGCGGCGTACTGGGCGATCATCAGGCCCGAGTCCACCCCCACCTCGTGGGCGAGGAACGGCGGCAGGCCGTGGCTGCGGGCCGGGTCGAGCGCGCGATCGGTGCGACGCTCCGAGATCGAGGCGACGTCGGCGACGGCGATCGCGAGGAAGTCGAGCACGTACGCCACGGGAGCGCCGTGGAAGTTGCCGTTGGACTCGACCCGCCCGTCATCGGTGATGACGGGATTGTCGACGGCCGCCGCGAGCTCGCGCGAGGCGATCAGCCGGGCGTGATCGGCGGTGTCCCGCGCGGCGCCGTGCACCTGTGGCGAGCAGCGCAGCGAGTAGGCGTCCTGCACGCGCGTGCACACGGCCGGATCGCGGTGCGAAGCGACGATCGGCGAGCCCGCGAGCACGGCGCGCAGGTTCGCGGCCGATGCCGCCTGCCCGAGCTGCGGCCGCAGCGCCTGCAGGTCGGCGGCGAACACCGCATCGGTGCCGAGCTGCGACTCCACCGACATCGCGGCCGCGACGTCGGCCGTGTCGAGCAGCACCGACAGATCGTGCAGCGCGAGGAGCAGCATCCCGAGCATGCCGTCCGTGCCGTTGATGAGGGCGAGCCCTTCCTTCTCGCGCAGGACGAGGGGCGGGACGGATGCCGCGGCCAGCGCGTCCGAGGCATCCACCTCGGTCCCGTCGGCGTCGCGCACCCGACCCTCGCCCATCGAGGCGAGCGCGACGTGCGACAGGGGCGCGAGGTCTCCCGAGCAGCCGAGGGATCCGTATTCCCGCACGATCGGGGTGATGCCGGCGTTGAGCATCGCGGCGTAGGTCTCGACGACGACGGGGCGGACGCCGGTGTGCCCGGTGGCGAGGGTCTGCAGGCGCAGCAGCTGGAGCGCGCGGACGACCTCGCGCTCGACCTCGGGTCCGGTGCCGGCGGCGTGGCTGCGGATCAGGCTCTCCTGCAGCTGGAGGCGGCGGTCCGGGGCGATGAACGTCGTGGCGAGCGCGCCGAACCCCGTCGAGATGCCGTAGTGCGGGTCAGGGTCGTCCGCCAGACCTTCGACGAGGGCGCGCGCGGCGGCGACGCGCGCGAGGGCTTCGGGGGCCACTTCGACGCGGGCGTCGTGGCGCGCCACCGCGACGACGTCCTCGGGGGTCAGGGGGGCGACGCCGACGGTGACGACGCGCGAGTCGGTGACGGTGGTCATGGGTCGATTCCACACCGTCGCCCTGGCATCCGACACGGGGTCGTGGCATCCTGTGTCTGGTATGCCAGACAAAGGCCCGTCCTCGCGCCCGCAGGTCCCCGCGGCAGATCAGACACTGCGGATCCTGTCCTTCCTCGCGCGTCAGCGCGGGCCCGCGGCGGCGAGCACGATCTCGTCGACGCTCGGCATCCCCCGATCGAGCGTCTACCACCTGCTCGACGCTCTGGCCGCCCACGGGTTCGTCATCCACTTCCCGTCGGATCGGCGATGGGGACTCGGCACGGCCGCCTTCGAGCTCGCCGGCGGCTACTCGCGCCAGCAGCCCCTCGCCCGCCTCGGCCGCCCCCTCGTCGCCGCGCTCGCCGACCGGGCGGGCGAGAGCGCACACCTGGCCGTGATGACCGGCCGGGACGTGCTCTACATCGTCGAGGAGCGCGCCCCGCGCCGCCCCGCGCTCGTCACCGACGTGGGCGTGCGGCTGCCCGGCCATCTCACCGCGACCGGCCGGGCGATGCTCGCCACGCTCCCGCGCGAGCAGGTCAGGGCGCTGTATCCGGATGCCTCGTCTTTCGCCGACCGCACCGGCCGGGGTCCGTCGCGCCCCGGCGAGCTGCGGGACGTGCTGCGCGAGGTGCGTGCGCGGGGGTACGCCGTAGAGGACGGCGAGGTCACGCTCGGGCTGCGCTCGGTCGGCGTCGTCGTGCGCGACCACGCCGGCTGGCCCGCCGCCGCCCTCGCGCTCACCTGGCCCGTCGACGCGGAGCGCGACGCCGCTGCGCTCGCCGCCCTGCTGGGCGACACCGCCCGCGAACTCGAGCGCCGCATCGGCCGCCACTGACCCCCTCTCTCATCCGTTTGTGCGGGCGAGTGTGCGCTCGGGCCGACGATCAGGCGCGCAAACGCCCGCACAAACGGACCAGGAACGGAGGTCAGCGGATCACGAGGCGGGGCTCGACGAGCACGTGCGCCTCGCCCGCAGCTGCCGCACGCGGGGCCACGATGCTGCCGGTCGCCCCCATGAGCAGCTCGAGGACGCCCGCCGCGACCTGCTCGGGCAGCTGCTCGACGCTGCTGATGCCGATGGCCTCGGCCGCCGGGGTGTTGTCGAAGCCGACCACGGGCAGATCCGCCCGGCCGGCCGCGGCCGTGGCGAGGTGAGCACCGATCGCGAGAGAGTCGCTCACGCACACGATCCCGTCGACCTCCGCCTCGGCGAGCAGGTCGGCCGTCAACGTGCGCGCCTCGCCGACGCTCTCCCGGCACGTGCGGCGCTCCCCGGTCGCCCCGGCGGCGGCCATCGCCTCGCGCCAGCCGCGCTCGCGGTCGTCCCCGGTCCCCGAGCCCCGCGGCCAGCCCAGAAATGCGATGCGCGGACCGGCGATCGCGAGCAGGTGCTCCGTCGCGGCGCGCGTGCCGGCGGCGCCGTCGACGTCCACCCACAGGTGCGCGGGCTGCGCGACGTCGTCGTCGCCCCACGGCCTGCCGAACGCGACGAACGGCACGCCGCGCTCGGCGAGCCAGCGCGTGCGGGGGTCGCCGTGGAAGGTGCCCGTGATCACGACCGCGTCGATCTCGCCGCCCTCGGTGAGCTCGCCCATGCGCTGGATCTCCTCGCCGGGACTGCGCGCGGCGTACAGCTGGATGCGCATCCCCCGCGCGCCGGCGTGCTCGGTCAGGGCGTGCACGAAACGGTCCAGCACGACGCCCGAGATCCCGCCCGCGTAGGGATCGAGATGGATGCCGATGGTCGAGCTGCGCCGCGTGCGCAGGCGTCGCGCGGCCATGTGGGGCCGATAGCCGAGCTCGGCGATCGCCGCCTCCACGCGCTCTCTGGTCGAGGCGCGGACGATACCGGGCGTGTTGATCACGTTCGACACCGTCTGGCGCGAGACACCGGCCACCAGCGCGACGTCCTCCACCGTCGGAAGCTTCGACATCGCACCCCCTCACGCGGACCGTCATCGCTCGAGAGGCATCCTATGCGCGATAGAACCCCCTTGACAGGAGGGTCGCGGTCTTCTTACGGTATGTCTCGCACGAAACTTTGATCGTTCAAAGTCCGGAGCGCGCATGCAGCCTCCGCGCGGCGATCACGCGAACGCGATCAAAGGGGTCGAGAGTGACCCGTCACGGCTCATCGAAGGAGAGAGACTCATGACACGGCAACACACACGCGCCTGGCTCGGTGCGGGAGCCCTGGTGCTCACCGGCACGCTGGCCCTCACCGGATGCGGCTCGGGCTTCGACGACGAGGGCGGCACCGGGTCGACCGGCGACGCGGGCGAACTCACGTCGAGCGACGACGCGCTCTCGATCCTCATCGGATCCTCGGGCGACGCCGAGACCGCCGCGGTCGAAGAGGCCGTCGCGGCGTGGTCCGAGGAGTCGGGGGTCGAGGCATCCGTCCAGGTCGCCAACGACCTCCCCCAGCAGCTGTCGCAGGGCTTCGCGGCGGGCTCGCCGCCGGACCTGTTCTACCTCGCGTCCGAGGCGCTGGCCGGCTACGCCGGGAACGGCTCGCTCATCGCCTACGGCGACCTGCTCGAGAACAAGGACGACTTCTACCCCTCGCTCGTCGAGAACTTCACCGTCGACGACCAGTTCTACTGCGCCCCGAAGGACTTCTCGACCCTGCAGCTCATCATCAACAAGGGGCTGTGGGATGCCGCGGGCCTGACCGACGACGACGTCCCCACCACGTGGGACGAGCTGGCCGAGGTCGCCCAGACGCTCACCACCGACGGGGTGACGGGTCTGGCGTTCGGCGCCGAGTATCAGCGTCTCGGGGCGTTCATGGCGCAGGCGGGCGGCCAGCTCGTCAGCGATGACGGCACCGAGGCCGTCGCCAACAGCGCGGAGAACGTCGAGGCCCTCACCTACGTGCAGGAGCAGATGAACGCCGGCAGCTTCGCCTACGCGACGACCGACCTCGGCGCCGGCTGGGGCGGCGAGGCATTCGGCCAGGAGCTGGCCGCGATGACCATCGAGGGCAACTGGATCACCGGCGCACTGTCGAACGACTTCCCCGACGTGGAGTACGTCGTCGCCGAGCTGCCGGCGGGTCCGGCCGGCCAGGGAACGATGCAGTTCACGAACTGCTGGGGAATGGCCGCCGACAGCCCCAACCAGCAGGCGGCCCTCGAGCTGGTGGAGTACCTGACCACCGCCGAGCAGCAGCTCGCGTTCTCCGAGGCCTTCGGACCGATGCCCTCGGTGCAGTCGGCCGCCGACCAGTGGACGGCGGACAACCCCGACCTGGCCGCATTCCTGGCGGGAGCGGACTACGCGAAGGGCGTACCCACGAACGACGGCATCGCCGCGGTCATCACCGACTTCAACGCCTCGCTCGAAGGGCTGAAGTCCGGCGATCCGCAGGAGATCCTCGACACGGTCCAGGCCAACACCGAAGCGGTCGTGGACTGACCCCATGACCGCGACAGCGACGGCGCCTTCCCGCGTCCGGCGCCCCCGAAACGGGCTCCGGCGCGGGGAGGCGCTGGCCGGGTGGGTGTTCACGGGACCGGTCCTGATCATCCTCGGCGTCTTCCTCCTGATCCCGGTGCTCATGGCGCTGTGGGTCAGCTTCTCCGACTGGTCGGGGCGCGGCAGCCCGTTCTCCGGCAACGTGAGCTTCGTGGGCTTCGACAACTACGCCGCCGTCACCGTCGACGGCGGCCTGCCCACCCGCGACTTCGGCATCGCCCTGCGCAACAACGCGTGGTACGTGCTGCTCGTGGTCCCGCTCCAGACGGCGCTCGCGCTGTTCCTCGCGGTGCTGGTCAACCGGGCGATCCTCCGCGGCCGCGGGTTCTTCCGCACCGCGTTCTACTTCCCCTCGGTGACCAGCACCGTCGCGATCACCGTGCTGTGGCTGTTCCTGTTCTCGGCTTCCGGAGTCGTCAACGAGGTCCTCTCGTGGATCGGCATCAACGGCCCGAACTGGTTCAGCGACCCCAGCGGCATCATCCACAACGGTCTCGCCTCGGTCGGCGTGACCGAGGGTCCGGCCGTGCTCACCGACAACGACTTCCTCGGACTGTCCTGGTGGCAGTGGCTCGGCGGGCCCTCCGTGGCGATGACCGCCCTGATCTTCATGGCGGTCTTCACGACGAGCGGCACCTTCATGCTCCTGTTCGTCGCGGCGCTGCAGAACATCGGCGGCGAGATCCAGGAGGCGGCGATGATGGACGGCGCCAATGGCTGGCAGCGCTTCTGGCGCGTGACGCTGCCGCAGCTGCGGCCGACCCTGTTCACCGTGATCACGCTGGGACTCATCGGCTGCTGGCAGATCTACGACCAGATCTACACCGGCACGCAGGGCACGCCCGCCAAGACGACGATGACCCCCGCGTACCTCTCGTACACGTCGGCCTTCCTCGACCAGGACTGGGGCCAGGGCGCCGCGATCGCCTTCATCCTCTTCGCGATCATCGTGGCGTTCACCGCGTTCCAGCGGTGGGTGCTCCGTGAGCGCCCGGTGTCCAAGCGCCGTGCCCGGCAGTACCAGCTGCCCACCCGGCCGTCGACCGCGTCTCCGGCGGTCGCGGCATCCGCCCGGGTGCCCACGGTTCCGGAGCCGACCGACGTGCCCGAGCCGACGGACAAGGGAGCAAAGCCATGACCGGAACGACGCTGTCCGAGTCGCTGGTGCTCAACCAGGAGCAGCCGCGCCTCGAGAAGCCGACCAGGCAGCGCATCCTCTCGCGCCGCATCGTGTGGCAGATCCTCCTGTACGCACTGCTCATCGTGCTCGCGGTGATCTACATCTACCCGTTCCTCGTGCAGGTGGCGACGTCCTTCAAGACCGAGGCCGAGGCCGCCGCCGATCCGATCTCGCTGATCCCGCAGACCATCACGTTCGCGGCGTACGAGCGGCTCTTCGGCAACAGCGATTACCCGGTGTGGTTCGCCAACTCGACGATCGTGACGATCTGCGTGACCCTCGGCCGCGTGTTCTTCGTGTCGCTCGCCGGCTACGCCCTCGCGCGGCTGCAGTTCCGCGGGCGCGGGATCGTGTTCGCCGCGGTCATCGCGGTGATGGCGGTGCCGGGCGTGGTGCTCCTCATCCCGAAGTTCCTCGTGATCAATCAGCTCGGCATCTACGACACCTACGCCGGCATGATCATCCCGCTGCTCGTGGACGCGGCCGGCGTGTTCATCATGAAGAACTTCTTCGAGTCCATCCCGGTCTCGGTGGAGGAGCAGGCGCGCATCGACGGCGCCGGTGCGTTCCGGATCTTCTGGTCGGTCGTGCTGCCGATGGCCCGGCCGGCGCTCATCACCATCGTGATCCTGTCGTTCCAGGGTTCATGGAACGAGCTGAGTCACTTCATCGTGTCGACGCAGTCGCCCGAGCTGACCACGCTGACGAAGGGCGTCGCCTCACTGGCGTCCAATCAGCTGGGCCAGGGTCAGCAGTACCCGATCAAGCTCGCCGCTGCGGCGATCATGACCATTCCCGTCGCGGTGATGTTCTTCATCTTCCAGCGGCAGATCATGAACACCTCCGAAGGAGCCGTCAAGGGATGACCCCCGCCCACGACGAGGCCTCGCCGCCTCTTCAGCCCCTGCTCGACGATGCCGTCATCGTGCTGCGCGCGCCCACCCAGGTGTGGTCGGGACGCGACGGCGAGATCGGGACGCAGCCGATCGACGGCGTGTACCACGGGGATGTGCGCCATGTCCGGGCTCTCTCGGTCACATGCCGCGACTCGCCGGTGGAGTGGATCTCAGCGGCGGCCGACGGACCGTCCCGCGTGGTCTTCGGCGGTCTGCTGCGCGGGGTCGACGACGCCACGCCCGACCCGAAGGTGCGGATCGTCCGGGACCGCCGGGTGGCAGACGGCGAGCTGACCGAGACCTGGACCGTGCGCTCGCGCCTGGCCGGACCGATCGACACCGCCCTGACGCTCGAGGTCGAGCCGGAGTTCGCGTCGCTGCACGACGTCAAGGCGGGCATCGCCTCGCCGCAGCCGTTCGAGGTGCAGACGACGGATGCCTCAGCCACGGCGCATTCGGGTGAGCAGTCGTTCGCGCTCACGGCCGGCGGCGCCGGCGTGCGGGCGGCCGGCGGGCGACTTCGTGTCGAATGGCCGGTCCGCGTGGAGGCGGGGGGCGAGGCATCCGTCTCGTTCACCCTCGCGCTGCACGACGCGACCCTCGTCGTCCACGGGGCGCGCGAGCCCTGGGCGGGGACGGTGGCGCGCCCGGCGGCGACTCCGGAACCTCGACTGGACCGCTGGCTCGACACCGCTATGGGAGACCTGGACGCGCTGCGGCTCACGACGTCTGGCGAGGGCGGGGACGTGTTCTTCGCCGCGGGGGCGCCGTGGTTCTTCACGTTGTTCGGACGCGACTCGCTGTGGGCGGCGCGGCTGGTGCTGCCGCTCGACGCCGGGATCGCGGCATCCACGCTCCGCGCTCTCGCGGCCATGCAGGGCACGCACGACGACCCGGCGACGGCGCAGGAGCCGGGCAAGATCCTGCACGAGCTGCGTGCTTCGGCGCTGGAGATGCCCGGAGAGGGCATCGTGCTGCCGCCGCAGTACTACGGCAGCGTCGACTCGACGCCCCTGTGGGTGTGCCTCCTCGCCGACGCGTGGCGAGCGGGGATGCCGGAGGCCGAGGTGCGCGCGCTGCTTCCCGCGCTGCGCGGGGCGCTGCGCTGGATCCTGGAGCACGGCGACAGCGACGGCGACGGGTTCCTCGACTACATCGACCGCAGTGGCCGCGGGCTGGCCAATCAGGGCTGGAAGGACTCGGGCGACTCGATCCAGTGGCGCAACGGGCGCCTCGCGGACGGGCCGATCGCACTGTGCGAGGTGCAGGGCTACGCGTATGAGGCGGCGCTGTCCGGCGCCGAGGTGCTGGCGGCGTTCGGCGGCGCCGACGAGGGTGTCCTCGCGCCGGAGGCGCTGCGGACGTGGGCGGCGGAGCTTCGGGACAGGTTCCGCGCAGCGTACTGGGTGGAGACGCCCGAGGGGCACTACCCCGCGATCGCCCTCGATCGCGACAAGCGCCCGGTCGACGCGCTCACGAGCAACATCGGGCACCTGATCGGCACGGGCATCCTCGACGCCGACGAGGAGCGCGAGGTCGCGGAGCTGCTCGCGGGATCCTCGATGTCGACCGGGTTCGGCATCCGCACGATGTCGACGGGAGCCGCCGGATACTGGCCGCTGTCGTATCACGGCGGCAGCGTCTGGACCCACGACACCGCGATCGTCGCGCGTGCCCTGCACCGTGCCGGGCTGGACGGGCATGCGCGCAGCGTCGCGGAGGGGATGCTCGCCGCGGCCGACGGCTTCGCCTATCGCGTGCCCGAGCTGCATGCCGGGGATCCGGCGTCGGAGTCGTCCGTGCCGACGCCGTACCCGGCGGCGTGCCGACCGCAGGCCTGGTCGGCGGCGGCAGCCGTCGTGTGCCTCGAGATCCTCGGGGATCCGGCCTGAGTCAGTCGACCTTCGCGACCGTGCCACCGGTCAGGGCGACGAGCTCGTCGTAGGTCAGGGGGAAGACCGTGTGCGGGGTGCCGCCGGCGGCCCAGATCTCGTCGTAGCGCGCGAGGTCCTCATCGATCACAGTGGTGAGCGGCGACGGATGCCCCGTGGGCGCCACTCCCCCGATGGCCTGGCCGGTGGCCTCCCGCACCTGCTCCGGGGTCGCGCGGCGGATGCTGCCTCGCCCGAGGCGCTCCGCGAGTGCGGCGGTGTCGACGCGGTGGGCGCCGCTCGTCATCACGAGCAGCGGCTCGTCGTCCGACCAGAACACGAGGCTGTTGGCGATCGCGCCCACCTCGATCCCGAGGGCGGCTGCGGCGAGCGCGGCGGTGGATGCGGCATCCGGGAGCACCACGATGTCGCCGGTGATGCCGGCGGCGCGGAGCGAGTCGTGGACGAGGCGGCTGCGGGCGGGGAGGTGGGAGGTCACGCGCTCAGCCTACGAGGATGCCGGGCACGCGATCGTCGGAGGGTCGGGCGTCGTCGGTCGGACTCGTCGGCCGGGGGTCAGCCGCGCGCGATGATCTCGCCGTGCGGCATGAGGAACCAGCCGTCGTCCGACGCGGCCCATGTCCGCCATCCCTCCGCGATGCGCTCGAGGCCGGCCCGGTCGGCGATGCCCCGTTCGACCGCGTGCTGCGCGAACGACGAGTGCAGGGCCCGGTCGGCCCACGATCCTCCCCACCACCGGCGGGCCTCGGGCGTCTCGAAGAGCCAGAGCGATGCGGAGGAGACGACGTCGGCGAAGCCCGCTTCGCGCGCCCACGCCTTGAGCCGGCGGCCGGCGGCCGGCTCTCCCGCCACCTCGCGGTGCACCCGCAGGTAGACCTCGTGCCACTCGGCCAGGCCGGGGAGGAGCGGGTACCAGATGACGCCGGCGTAGTCGACGTCGCGGACGGCCACGATTCCGTCGGGCGCGAGCACGCGCCGGAACTCGCGCAGCGCGTCGACCGGGCGCGACAGGTGCTGCAGCACCTGGTGGGCGTGGACGACGTCGAACGCCCCCGCCGCGGCATCCAGCGCGTAGGCGTCGCCGACCTCGAACGAGACGTTGCGGGCGCCGCGCTGGGCGGCCAGCGCCGTGGCCTTCTCGACGACGTCGGCGGCGGCATCCAGTCCCGTGACGTGGCCCGGTGCCACGCGCTCCGCCAGGTCGATCGTGATGGTGCCGGGTCCGGAGCCCACGTCGAGGATCCGCTGGCCGGGTCGCAGCGACGGGACGAGGTAGGCCGCCGAGTTCTCGACGGTGCGCTTGTCGTGCGAGCGCAGGACGCTCTCGTGGTGGCCGTGGGTGTACTGCTCGGGCATGGTCCGACAGTAACCCCGTGACCGTCGTCCGGGTGATTGATGACGCGCGCCGGGGCGGCGTCGCGCACGGGTCACCAGCGTGCGCATCTTCGGCACCGATCGCCGGGTGCCCGTTGCGCACTTTGCGCGCTTCAGCGTGGCCCGGTTGAACACTTCGTTGCGCAGTGGTGCAATGGAGGTGGATGCCGCAACGCCGTGGCGTCCGCAGCGCACTGCCCACAAGGCCCGCCGAAGGAAGAACGCGATGACGCACACCCTGCCCCTGCCCGATTTCACGCACGAGCGCGTGGAGGTGATCACCGGCCGGCGGAGCGGACTGTTCATCGCGGTCGCGCTGCACTCGTCCGTACTCGGCTCCGCTCTGGGCGGTGCGCGTCTGTGGACCTACCCGCACTGGAGCGACGCTCTCGGCGACGCGCTGCGCCTGTCGGCCGCGATGACGCTCAAGAACGCCGCGGCGGGCCTGGATGCCGGCGGCGGCAAGTCCGTCATCGCCCTCCCCGAGGGCACGGTGCTCGACGCCGAGCGCCGTCGCGCGGCGTTCCTCGACCTCGGCGACGCGGTCGAGTCGCTGCACGGTCTGTACCGCACGGCGGAGGACGTGGGCTCGACGACGGAGGACATGCTCGTCGTCAGCGAGCGCACCGAGCATGTCGTGGGCCTTCCGGATGCGGTCGGCGGCTCGGGTGAGCCCGCGGGTCCGACGAGCCTCGGTGTGTACGAATCGCTGCGGGCGACCCTGGAGCGGGTGACCGGTTCGGCGGAGCTGACCGGTCGTCGCATCACGGTGTCGGGCCTCGGTCAGGTCGGCAGCCGCCTCGCGGTGCGCCTGGCAGCCGAGGGCGCCGTGCTCACCGTCACCGACGTGAACCCCGCGAAGCGCGACCTCGCCGCGGAGCTCGGTGCGGCCTGGAGCATGCCCGGCGAGGAGCATCTCGTTCCCGCCGACGTGTTCGTCCCGGCCGGCATCGGCGGGCTGCTCACCGAGGACGTCATCGACGCGCTCGACGCGAAGGCCGTGTGCGGTCCGGCGAACAACCCGCTCGCGGCGCGCGCGGGAGCCGACCGTCTGGCCGGTCGCGGCATCCTGTACGCCCCCGACTTCGTCGTGAACGCCGGCGGGGTGATCTATCTCGACCTCGAGGCGAAGAAGCTCGGGACGCGCACCGAGATCATGGACCGCGTCTCGCGCATCGGCGACACCCTGCGCCGCATCTACGACGAGGCCGAGGCGCGTGGCGTCACCCCGCTCGAGGCGGCGGAGGGGCTCGCGGCCGAGCGCCTTGCGGCCGGCGAGCGGGGGCACGCGCTCGCGCACTGATCCGCGGCGCTGACTCGGTGATGATCCGCGGCGCTGATCCGCGGCGCTGACGCGGCGATGACGCGCTGCGCTGATTCACGCTGATGACCGGCGGTGATCGGCGGTGATCGGCGGTGATCGGCGATGACACGACCGGATGCCCCGACCCGCGTGGCCGGGGCATCCGTCGTCGTGCGGGGTCTATGTTGACGCCATGGCGAATGTGTGGCTCGCTGCACTGAGCGGCCTCATCGGCGGCGGCACCCTTCTGGTGGGTGCGGCGGTGGCGTGGTTCGTCGACACTCCGCAGCGGGTGGTGGCGGGGATCATGGCGCTCGGCGCCGGCGTCCTCATCTCCACGCTCGCGTTCGAGCTCGTCGAGGAGGCCGCGGACGACGGCGGGCTCGTGCCGACGACGGTCGGCTTCCTCGCGGGCGCGGTGCTCTACATCGTCGCGGACTGGCTCGTCTCCCGGCCGAAGCATCCGACGGCGGATCTGCCGGCGAACATCGCCGCGCGGCGCGCGGGTTCTCGGCTCGCCGGCGGCACGGGCGTCGCGATCGCGATCGGCGCCCTCATCGACGGCATCCCGGAGTCGATCGTGATGGGACTCTCGGTGCTGCAGGGCGGCATCAGCATCCCCATCGTCGCCGCCATCGCGATCAGCAACTTCCCCGAGGGGCTTGGCTCGACCGCCGCCCTCAAGCGCAGCGGGACGAGCGGCCGAAGCATCGCCCTGCTGTGGTCGGGCATCGCGCTCGTGACCGTCGTCGCCGCCGTCCTCGGCTTCGTCGCCTTCCAGTCCGCGTCGCCGCAGCTCATCGCCCTCATCACCACGATCGCCGCGGGCGGCCTGCTCGCGATGGTGTGCAACACGATGATCCCCGAAGCGTTCGAGGAGCAGCGCGCGCTGACCGGCCTGTATGCGACCGTGGGCTTCCTCGCGGCCTTTCTCCTGCACGAGCTGGCCTGACGACAGGCCTGCCCAGACGCCCGGCACCCCATGGGCGTCAGAAGGGCGCAGCATCCGTCGCCACCGCGTCGGCGCTCACTCGGAACACCGGCACCCGCCGCTCGGGCTCCACGACATAGCGGCGCCCGGTGGGCGAGATCCACTCCAAGGCTCCGCCGCTCCCGTCGAGCTGGCGCACCGTCCATCCCCCGTGATGCTTCACCCGATGATGCCCCTTGCACAGCGGACACAGGTTCCACAGCGCGGTCTCACCGCCGTCCTGCCACGCGATCGAATGGTCGATCTCGCACCGCGACGCCGGCATCCCGCACCCGGGCGCCATGCACCTGTCGGCTCGCCATCGGACCAGCCTGCGGAGTTCGGGCGGTGGCCGGTACCTGTCGCGGCCGACCGAGAGGACGATGCCGGTCTCGGGATGCGTCAGCACGCGCGTCCAGTCGGTCTCTCCGCCGCACAGCTCGCGCGCGCGGGCATGCGGGATCGGCCCGATGCCCTCGACCGACGCCGGCTCAGCGCCCGGCGGCAGAGCATCGCTGAGCAGTGCGAGGGCGGGAACCGTGACGACGACAGAGGCCCGGATGCCGCGGGCGGCCTCGGGCACCGCCGCCGTCTCGCCCTCGATGAGGAGGTCGCCCAGCACGTCGGCACGCACCTGGTCGAGCGTGCGGGACTCGCCTTCGTCCGCGACGATCGCCTTCGCCATCGCGGTCAGCCGGCCGTGGATGGCGTGGGCCTCGACGGCAGGCAGATAGGCCGACAGCCACGCCATGCCCTCATCGACCTGTTCGACATGGACGCGCCGCTGCCGAAGCGCCTCGCGGTGCCGGGCGTCGAGCGTCTGCGCCCGCACAGTCTCGATGAGTCTGGTCAGCGAGCGGCGGAATGCGCCGACCGCCTCGACCTCGGCGAGCGCGACGGCCTGCGGCACCACCACGGCGTGGAACTCGGGCTCGACCGCCGCCATCGCCCGGACGAAGATCGCGGTGTGGCGCTCGGTGGTGCGGCCGGCGCCGAGGGCGTCGAGCATCGCCGGGAAGCGATGCACGAGTGCGTCTGCCTGCGCGATCAAGTCCCCCGCGGCCGATTCGGTCACGCGCAGCGCCGCCGCCAGCTCGAGACGGATGCCGCGCTCGACGACCTCGGTCAGCGCGACACCCAGCCGCGCCGCGGCGTCCAGCGCATCGTGCCGCATCGCGTCGACGCGCTCGAGCCGCTGCGCGGCGAACACCGCCATCATGGCGTCCACCTCGACGACGAGGTCGACGGCATCCGGGATGGGAGGGAGAAACTCCGCGCCCCAGTCGTCGGGATACGCGCCCCAGTCGTCCGGCTCCGGCCCCCAGTCGTCCGGATACGCCTCCCCGTCATCGGGGCCAGAGTCCGCGCCGTGCGGCGAATCGGGAATGGATGACATGGTCCAATATTAGAACATATGTACGACACCCATCCCGAGTTATCCACAACCCACCCGAGGGCACCGAACCGCGGCCCCCACCCGGCGCGACCCCGCCAAACCCAGGGAGGGCCGAGAACCCCGCCGCGCGGCGTCCGTCCGGCTCAGACCTTCTCGACGGGCGCGATCAGCTCCGTCACCCACTCCGATTGCGGCCGGTCGTCGGGCGCGTGCACGTAGACCTCCCGGGTGGGGCCGACGACGCGGTAGCCGTCGTCCACGAGCCGGCCCATGAGCTCCATCCACGAACGGCCGATCGACGGCATGTCGCCCCGATGCGCCAGCACGGCGGCCGTCTCGACGGCCGGGAGCTCGACGACGTCGTACCCGTCACCGGCTGCGGGCGGAGCATCCGCTGTGAACGAGACGTGCACGGCGAGCGCCTCGGAGTCGGGGACGGCCTCGTACCAGAACACGCCGGGTTCGAGCGGCGATCGCCCGGCGGCCTCGATGGCGCCGATGAGCCTTCCGAGCAGCGGATCGATGACGGGCGAGACGTTCTCGGGCCCCATGCCGGGGGCACGGCCCTCGACGGCGTAGACGGTGACAGGCTCCAGCGGGCGGTACTCGACACGTGCGGACATGGTGTCCTCTCCTTCCAGGCGACGGAGTCGTTCGCCGATCCTGGCGACGCGGTCGCGGTCCTGCGCGATCGACGCTTCGAGCTCGGCGCGACGCCGCACGAGGAGGTCGTGCATCGCCGCGGACGGATCGCCCGCGGCCAGTACGACGCCGATCTCGTCCAGACCGCAGCCGAGGTCCCTCAGCTCGACGATCCGCAGCAGCGAGCCGAGCTGCGCGTCGGCGTAATGCCGATAGCCGCTCCGCTCGTCGACGCGAGCGGGCTCCAGCAGCCCGATCGCGTCGTAGTGCCGCAGCATCCGCACGCTCACGCGCCCGAGGGCGGCGAACTCTCCGATGGTGTACATGGTGGAGACCACGCTCGACCCTGACACAGCGTGAGAGTCAAGCGGAAGAGCCGGCACCCTCGAAAAGCTCGAGTCGGAGACCCCGAAACCGCGTCAGGCCGAGGCCGACCAGCCGTCATCGACCACGCGCGCGGCCGCTTCCCCGTCGTCGACGGTGAGGCCGTGGAGCGTCTCGAGGGCGGCGTGCGCCTCGTCGAGGCGTCCGTCCACGGCGAGCTCGCGGATGCGCACGGACGGCCGGTGCAGCAGCACGCCGGCGAGGTGGCGCAGCGCCGCCTCGGTATCGGCTCCGGCTCCGCGGGCGCGGGCACGGGCGATCTCGGCCTCGACGATCCCGAGCACCTCGCTGCGCAGCGCGGTGATGGCGGGGCCGGCGGCGCGGTCGGCGGCGAACTCGGTCGCCGCGTCGCCGACGATGGCGCGGGCGTCGGAGTGGGCGCTGAACTCCTCGAGCGGAGCGTGCAGGCGGATCGTCTCGAGGTCGAGCAGCTCGACGGCGTCGACGGCTCCGACCTCGGGGTCGACGTTGCGCGGGAGCCCGAGGTCGATCACGAGCACGCGATGCCCGGGAGTGAACGCGTCGGCGTGCACGACGGCGTCGGCCGTGCAGGTGATGACGACGTCGGCGTCGGCGGAGGCCGCGGCGAAGTCCTCGACGGGCACGAGTCCGTGCTGGGCGGCGAAGGCGCTCGCCCGGCCCGAGGGCGAGAAGACCCGAAGATCGCGGGCACCGCGGGCGCGCACGGCCTCGACGGTGCGTGCGGCGTAGCGCCCGGTGCCGACGATGACGACGCGCGCCGCGGACCAGTCGGCGATGCGCGACGAGGCGAGTTCGAGCGCGAACCGCACCAGCGAGCGGTGGGTGCCGCGAAGGCCGGTGCGATTGCGGATGCCGCGGCTCGTGTGGGTCGCCTTCTGGAACAGCCGCTCCAGCTCGCCGCTCGTCATTCCCTCGGCGCGTGCGGCGTCCAGCGCGCGGCGCACCTGGCCCGAGATCTCGTCTTCGCCGACGACGACGGATTCGAGGCCGCTGGTCACCGCGAAGAGGTGGGCCGCGGCATCCGCCCCCTGGTGCACGGCGACGGACGAGCGCAGCAGGTCGACGGGGACATCGGATGCCGCGGCCATCGCCTCGACGACGGATTCGACCGCGACCGCCTCACCGCCGGTGAGCGGCTCATCAATGTCGAGGTAGGCCTCGAAGCGGTTGCAGGTGGCGAGGACCACCGCGCCGGCGACGAAGAGCTCCTCGTCGACGAGCGCGCGCGTGGCGGCCGGAGCCCCCTGGGAGAGTCGCTCCAGGACGTCGAGACTCGCGTTCCGATGGTTCGCGGTGAGACAGAGGAGCACCCCTCCATGTTAAGGCACCCTCGGAGTCCCGTTTCGGAAGGTGTGCCTAAGGTTGTTCCGTGCCCCTGGAAGATTCCCACCCCACCCTGGCCGCCGGGTATGTCGCCCCGCCGCTGATCCGCGCCTACCGCGGCGAGCGCCCGGCGACGACACCGGTCTGGTTCATGCGCCAGGCGGGCCGCTCGCTGCCGGAATACCGCGAGCTGCGCGTGGGCACCGACATGCTCGACGCCTGCCTGAACCCGGCGCTCGCGAGCGAGATCACGCTGCAGCCGGTGCGGCGCCACGGGGTGGACGCGGGCATCTTCTTCAGCGACATCGTGATCCCCGTGAAGCTCGCCGGCGTCGACGTGCGCATCGTCCCGGGACGGGGTCCGGTGCTCGCCGAGCCCGTGCGCACGGCGGCCGACGTCGCGGCGCTGCCGCCGCTGGATCCTGGTGCTCTCGAGCCCGTCCGCGAGGCCGTGCGCCTCACCGTCGCCGAGCTCGACGCGACCCCCCTCATCGGGTTCGCGGGGGCGCCGTACACTCTCGCGTCGTACCTCGTCGAGGGCGGTCCGTCGAAGGAGCAGCTGAAGACGCGCGCGCTCATGCACTCCGACCCCGCGACGTGGTCGGCGCTGCTCACGTGGTGCGCGGATGTCACGGGAGCCTTCCTCGCAGCGCAGCTCGAGGCCGGAGCCTCCGCCGGCCAGCTCTTCGACTCGTGGGCGGGATCGCTGAGCCTCAGCGACTACACCTCGCACGTGGCCCCGCACTCGGCCCGAGCCCTCGAACCGGCCCGGGCCCTCGGAGTGCCGCTCGTGCACTTCGGCGTGGGCACCGCCGAGCTGCTCGCCGCGATGCACGGCATCGGGGTGGACGTGATGGGCGTGGACTGGCGCCTCCCCCTGGACGAGGCCTCACGCCGGCTGGGCGGGGGTGTGCCGCTGCAGGGCAACATCGACCCGGCGCTGCTCGCCGCGCCGTGGCCGGTGCTGGAGGCCCACGTGCGCGATGTGCTCGACCGCGGACGGGCCGCCCCCGCGCACGTGGTGAACCTCGGCCACGGCGTGCCGCCCGAGAGCGATCCGACCGTGCTCACGCGACTCGTGGAGTTCGTCCACGCACATGGCTGAGGTCTCCGTCGTCGGCGGCGGTGTCGCGGGGCTCGTGGTGGCCCGGCGACTCGCACTGTCGGGAGTCTCCGTCGCCGTGCACGAGGCCACGGGCCGCCTCGGCGGAACGGTCGCGCGCCACGAGGTGGCCGGCATCGCCCTGGATGCCGGCGCGGAGAGCTTCGCCGTCCGCGGCGGGGTCGTCGCGAGGCTGCTGGCCGAGCTCGGCCTCGGGGACGACGTCGTCGAGCCGCGCCCGGGCCCGGCCTGGCTGCAGCCCGCCTCCGGCGACGCGGTCCCGCTGCCGGCGACCGCGCTGCTCGGCATCCCCTCAGATCCGCTCGCAGACGACGTCGTGCGGGTCGTCGGGCGCGAGGCCGCGGAGGCGGCCGTGCGGCTGGATGCGCTTCCCCTGGCGCCCGGCGCGGCGGAGATGTCGCTCGGTGCGCTGGTGCGGGCGCGCTTCGGCGACACGGTGCTGGAGCGGCTCGTCGCGCCCGTCGTGCACGGGGTGCACTCGCAGCACCCGGACGAGGTCCCGCTGACGCGCGCGCACCCGTCCCTCCCCGCCGAGCTGATCGCCGCCGGATCGCTCGCGGGCGCGGTCGGCGCCCTGCGCGCGACCGCTCCCCCGGGATCCGCGGTCGCCGGGATCCGCGGCGGCCTGCACCGGATCATCCCGGCGCTCGCGGCCGACCTCCAGCGCCACGGCGGCACGATCCGGCTCGGCTCGCGCGTCGAGGACGTCTCGCAGCTGCCCGGCCGGGTGGTCGTGGCGGCGGCGGGCGCAGCATCCGCTTCTCGTCCCGGGCGCCGCATCGACCTCGTCACGCTCGTCGTCGAACAGCCGGAACTGGATGCCGCTCCCCGCGGCAGCGGACTGCTCGTCGCCGACGGGGCCGAGGTGTCGGCCCGCGCCCTCACGCACGCGACGGCGAAGTGGGACTGGCTGCGCGAGGCCGCCGGTGGACGCCACGTGCTGCGCCTGTCCTACGACGCGACCCCGGCCGACCCCGCGGGCACGGCTCGCGCCGACGCCGAGGCCCTTCTCGGCGTGGAGCTGCCGATCGTGGTCGGCACCGCCCACGTCGTGTGGACCCGGCCCGCCCCCGCAGCACCCACGAAGGCGGCGTCCGACCCGATCGTCGTCGGCGAGACCGTCGCCGGCTCGGGCCTGGCCGGCATCGTCGCCCACGCCGAGCGCACCGCCCAGCTCCTCCTCGCCTCCTGACGCACTGCCGCCGGGGGTGGCGCGAGCACAACGTCGGCATCTGCGCCTGAGCCGGCCCGGAATCCTCCCCAGATCACCGCCCGACCGCGCGGATTTGCCGACGTTGTGCACAGACAGCCCCCGGCACCGGGCCCGGCGACAGGGTGAAACAATGGAACCCATGAGCGAAACCTCGGCTGTCCCCCCGTCCGAGAACGAGGCGCTCGGCTACACCCTGTGGGCCGTCTTCCGCCGCGACCCCGCGAACCCCGCACCGGCAGGCGACCTGACCGCCGCCGTCGCCGAGGTCGAGGCATCCGGCGTCACGGTTCGCGGCTGGTACGACGTGTCGGGCCTGCGAGCCGACGCCGACCTCATGGTGTGGCTGCACGGCACGGATGTCGCCCCCGAGAAGCTGCAGGCCGCGCTGCGCACCCTGCGGCGCGCCGAGCCCCTGAGCACGCTCGTGCCGGTGTGGAACGCCATGGGCGTGCACCGCGACGCCGAGTTCACGGCGAACCACCTCCCCGCGTTCATGCGCGGCAAGGAGCCCGAGACGTGGCTCACCGTCTACCCGTTCGTGCGGTCGTACGAGTGGTACATCCTGCCCGACGACGAGCGGCGCGCGATGCTCGCCGACCACGGCCGGAAGGGCTCGGAGTACCGCCAGGTGCTCGCCAACACGGTCGCCTCGTTCGCGCTCGGCGACTACGAGTGGATCCTCGCGCTCGAGGCGCCCGAGCTCGTCGACCTCGTCGACCTGATGCGCCACCTGCGGCAGACCGAGGCCCGGCGTCACGTGCGCGAAGAGGTCCCGTTCTTCACGGGCCGCCGCATCGGACTGGACGAGATCGCCGAGGTCCTGGCGTGAGCGCCGCGTCGAACGACGTGCTGCGCATCGGCACGCGCGGCAGCGCCCTGGCCCTTACGCAGACGGGGATGGTCGCCGACGACCTCGCCGACGCGACCGGCGCCCGCACCGAGCTCGTCACGATCACGACCGACGGCGACCGCTCGAACGAGCCCCTCTCCCGCGCGGGCGGTGCCGGGCTCTTCACCGGAGCCCTGCGCGACGCCCTCCTCGAGGACCGCTGCGACCTGATCGTGCACTCGCTCAAGGACCTGCCGACGGCCCCGCACGACCGGCTCGTCGTCGCCGCGATCCCGGCACGCGAAGATCCGCGCGACGCCCTGTGCGCGCGGGATGGCCTGACCCTCGAGTCCCTGCCCGCCGGCGCCCGGATCGGCACCGGATCGCCGCGCCGCATGGCGCAGCTGCGCGCGAAGCGACCGGATGTCGAGGTCGTCGACATCCGCGGCAACGTCGACACGCGCCTTGGCCGCGTCGCGCCGGGCGATCTCGACGCCGTCGTCCTCGCCGCCGCGGGGCTGCGCCGGCTCGGCCGCACCGACGTCATCACCGAGTACCTCGACGCCGACCGCTGGCCGACGGCGCCGGGGCAGGGCGCCCTGGCGGTCGAGGTGCGCCGCGGCGATGAGCGCCTCGTCCACGCGCTCGACCACGCCGAGACCCGCGCCGCCGTCGAGGCCGAGCGCGAGGTGCTCGCCCTCCTCGAAGCCGGCTGCTCCGCCCCGCTCGGAGCCCGCGCCGTCGTGGATGCCGGACTCCTCCTCCTCTCGGCCAGCGTCTACAGCCTCGACGGCCGGACCGTGCTGACCTCCTCCCACGCGGCGACATGGCCCGACGACGGCGACCCGTCGCGCGAGGTCGCGGCCCGCGTCGCCCGCGAACTGATCGACGCCGGCGCCGCCGGCCTCACCGGAGCCCGCCCATGAACTCTGCCCACGCCTCCGAGGGGGCCCACCCCCTCGGACACCCCCGGCCCGCCCCCGCGGACCGCCCCGTCGTGCGCCCCCGACGCCTGCGCGCCACCGCGGCGATGCGGCGCCTCGTCGCCGAGACCCGCCTGCACCCCGCCGACCTCGTGCTCCCGATGTTCGTCCGCGAGGGCGCGAGCGAGCCGGTGCCGATCTCGTCCATGCCCGGCGTCGTGCAGCACACTACGGAGTCCCTCAAGCAGGCGGTGACGGATGCCGCGACCGCCGGCATCGGAGGCATCATGCTGTTCGGGGTGCCCGAGCACAAGGACGCGACCGGATCGGGTGCGACCGATCCCGACGGCATCCTCAACGTCGCCACGCGCATCGCCGTCGCCGAGGCGGGGAGTGCGCTCGTCGTGCAGACCGACCTGTGCCTGGACGAATTCACCGACCACGGCCATTGCGGCGTGCTCGACAGCGACGGCGCGGTCGACAACGACGCCACGCTCGAGCGCTACCGCCAGATGGGCGTGGCGCAGGCCGAGGCGGGCTCGCAGCTGCTCGGGCTCAGCGGCATGATGGACGGTCAGGTCGCCGCCGTGCGCGACGCCCTCGACGGCGCCGGTCACGCCGGCGTGCCGCTCCTCGGCTATGCCGCGAAGTACGCGTCGGCGTTCTACGGACCGTTCCGCGAGGCCGTGCAGTCCTCGCTCGAGGGCGACCGCCGCACCTACCAGCTCGACCCCGCGAACCGTCGCGAGGGTGCGCTCGAGATCGACCTCGACGTCGCCGAGAGTGCCGACATCGTCATGGTCAAGCCGGCGATGAGCTATCTCGACGTGCTGGCCGATGCCGCGGCATCCAGCCCCGTCCCCGTCTGGGCGTATCAGGTGTCGGGCGAGTACGCCATGATCGAGGCCGCCGCCGCCAACGGCTGGATCGACCGGCGCCGCGCGATCGAGGAGTCGGTGCTCGGCATCCGTCGCGCCGGAGCCGACGCGGTGCTCACCTACTGGGCCACCGAGCTGGCGGGATGGATCCGATGACGACGAACGAGCAGGAGTTCGAGCGCGCCCGCGGCGCCATGCCGGGAGGGGTCAACTCCCCCGTGCGCGCATTCGGGTCGGTCGGCACGACCCCCCGGTTCTTCGTGTCGGCCTCGGGCCCGCGCGTGACGGACGTCGAGGGGCGCGAGTACGTCGACCTCGTCGGGTCGTGGGGTCCCGCGATCCTCGGGCACGCGCATCCGGCCGTCGTGAAGGCGGTGCAGGATGCCGCGTCCCACGGCCTCGGGTTCGGTGCATCCACCCCCGGCGAGACCGAGCTGGCCGAGCTGATCGAGGCCCGGGTGACGCGTGACGGCGCGCGTCCGATCGAGCGCGTGCGCCTGGTGTCGACGGGCACCGAGGCGACGATGACCGCGATCCGCCTCGCGCGGGGCGCGACCGGCCGCGACCTGATCGTGAAGTTCGCCGGGCACTACCACGGGCACTCCGACGGCCTGCTCGCCGAGGCGGGGTCCGGCGTCGCGACGCTGGCGATGCCCGGCTCGGCGGGGGTCCCCGCGCCGATCGCCGCGCAGACGCTCGTCGTGCCCTACAACGACCTCGAGGCGCTCCGGGAGGTGTTCGCCGCGCGCGGCTCGGACATCGCCGCGATCATCGTGGAGGCCGCGCCGGCCAACATGGGCATCGTGCCGCCCGCGCACGGCTTCAACGCCGCGATCGCCGACCTCGCTCACGCCCACGGCGCGCTGCTGATCCTTGACGAGGTGCTCACCGGCTTCCGGGTCGGCCCCGCGGGCTGGTACGGCATCGACCCGGTGCCGTTCTCCCCCGACCTCATCACGTTCGGCAAGGTCGTCGGCGGCGGTCTCCCGCTCGCCGCGCTCGGCGGATCGGCGGCGCTCATGGAGCTGCTCGCCCCGCTCGGACCGGTGTACCAGGCGGGCACGCTGAGCGGCAATCCGCTCGCCGTCGCCGCCGGACGGGCCACGCTCGACCACCTCGACGCCGACGCCTACGCCCGCATCGACGCCGCCGCCTCCCGGATCGCGGAGGCCGCGGCATCCGCCCTCTCTGACGCCGGGGTGACACACGTCGTGCAGCGCTCGGGGAACCTGTTCTCGATCCAGTTCGCCGCGGCCCCGCCCACCGACTACGACTCGGTGAAGGCGCAGGAGGCGTTCCGGTATGCGCCGTTCTTCCGCGCGATGCTCGAGCAGGGCGTCTCGCTGCCCCCGTCGGTCTTCGAGGCTTGGTTCGTCTCGGCCGCGCACGACGACGAGGCCGTTGCCCAGATCATCGACGCGCTCCCTGCCGCCGCTCGGGCCGCCGCCGAGGCCTCCCCGGCCTGACCCCGGCAACGGCGATCAGGAGAAATCCGCTCCGCAGGACGATTCCCCGGCCGAGCGTCCTGCGTGCGGGAGATGTCCTGCACAGGGGATGGACGGTAGCGTCGGCGCCATGCGCCGGTCACCGCTGCTCGCCGTCCTCGCCGCGGGTGTGCTCGCGCTGAGCGCGTGCGCCGGGTCACCGGCCGGCGCACCGTCCACGTCGCCGAGCCACGACATCCTCGTCCACACGATCGCCGAGCAGGTCGACGAGGAGCTGCGCGACGAGCTGCTCCAGCTGCTCGAGGACGACCAGGCGGAACGCCTCGAAGGAGCCGACTTCGGAGGTGACGCGCCGCGCACCGAGCGCCTGGCCGAGATCATCGACGAGCACGGCTGGCCGGGCTACTCCCTCGTGGGCGAGGAGGCGGAGGACGCCGCCTGGGCGATCGCCCAGCACTCCGACCACGACGTCGAGTTCCAGCAGTATGCGCTGCACCACCTCGTCGTGGCCGCGGAGGCCGATGACGCCTCACCCGGGAACGTCGCCTATCTGACGGACCGGGTGGCGGTGAACCTGGGTGAGCCCCAGGTCTACGGCACACAGGTCGCGTGCGGCGAGGACGGCCCCGCCCCGGTGGTCCCGATCGCCGAGGAGGCATCGGTCGATGACAGACGAGCGGATGCCTCGCTCCCGCCGCTGGCGGATTACTACGCCGAGATGGAGGCGATCTGCACGGAGGAGTTCTGAGGGCTGTCCGACGCAGGACCTGAGGGGACTCCGTCGGACCGCTCAACGAAACGACGAAACGCCCCGCAAGGGGGCGTTTCGGCGTTTCGTGGACCTGAGGGGAATCGAACCCCTGACCTCCTCGATGCGAACGAGGCGCGCTACCAACTGCGCTACAGGCCCGTGAACCTCCGTTAGATTATCACGCTCCGAGAGGCCTCCCGCGCCGCCCTGTTCCACCGGCCGCCGCGCCATAACTCCTCAAGAATCCGCCGCCTTCGGCCACTTTCCCCGCGGTCACGCCGATTCCGCGCCGAGCGTGAGGAGTACGGACACCGCGGCTCCGCGCACCCCCGGCCGATCCCGCGACCGACGCCTGCAGAACTCCACGGAATCGGCATCCGGCCCCGCCGCCGTCCGCGCCGCACCGAGGGCTTCCGCGGCGGTGGCGTCGAGATCCGTGGAGTTCCGCAGACGCCGGCGCCAGCCCTCATCCCCGCGCGAACGGAGAGCGTACGGTTGACCGCTTCACGGCCGCCGAATCGGTCGTCCGCGCTCTCTCGACGAGACCCGGCGAACTCGGCGACTACTCGCCGGACGCGCGGCGCGTCAGCAGATCGCGGACGTGCGCCTCGATCTCGGCGTCGTCGACGTAGCCCATGCGCACGAAGTCCGAACCCGCCGAACTCCCGGAACCCGCCGAACCCCCGGCACCCGCCGAACCGCCGACGCGGGCGACCCGCGCCGTGTCGATCGACGGCGGCCGCTGGGCTTCCGCCCGCTCGCGCATGGCCTCTTCGAGCGCGGCCTGACGCAGCGACTCGCGTGCCGCCTCGGCTTCAAGCACCGCGGCCGCGCGCGAGCCCGCAGACGCGGTGAGCGGGCGGGGCAGCTCTCGCGGCGCCCACGCGCGCGACGCCTGCTCGAGCTCGACGTCCTGCAGCCGTACATCGGGGCGCTCGACCGGCGCCTGGGCGACCCTCACCGCGGCGCGCGCGGCGACGCGGGAGAGCCGGTGAAGAACGAGACCGGATGCCGCGGCCACTGCGCCACCGGCCCACAGCCACAGCTGCGCGCCGGTCGTCACGACCGCGAAGGCTCCCCAGCCCGCGAGCGCCAGACCGCCCACCCCGGCGAGCGTCGCCGCGAACCGGAACCAGCGCCGCGCCCGCGCCCGGCGAGCCGGCGGAGTGGAGCGTGCGGCGACGATCTCGGCGCGCGCCGAGGCCTGCGCGGCGAGCATCTCGGCCCGCGCGGCGGCCTGAGCCGCCTGGATCTCGGCCCGCGCGGCGGCCTCGGCGGCCGCGCGCGCACCGCGGGCGCGCGCGAGCTCCACCTTCGCGAACGCCACGCTCGTCACCCCGTCGGGGCGGGCGCGCTCGAGTTCGACGCGGGCCTGCTCGAGCGCCGCGGACTCGCGCTCGGCGAGGGCCTGGCGTGCGAGCCGCTGCTGGGCCATCGCCGTGCGGGCGTTGAGCTCGAGGCGCACCTCCGCGGGCGTCTCGCTCGTCTCGGCCAGCACGCGCAAGGCCTGATTGAGCCGCACCGCGTTGCGCTCGGCGGCGTCGTACTGGCGCCGGCTGTACAACGACGGAAGCAGATAGACCAGCCACAGGAGCACGGCGACGAGCATGATGACGCCCCCGCCCAGCACCTGACCGTCCATGGGGACAACCGTACGTGCCGCGGGCGCCCGGGCCGCGGCATCCGTTCGCGTGTCGTCCTATGCGTGCAGGCGGTCCGCGGGCGGCACCGTCGCGGCATCCGCCGGCGCACGCCCGTCGATCCACCGTCGCAGCACCCCGTCCGGCACGTCCTCGCGCACGAGGGCGAACGCGTAGTGGTCGCGCCAGTCGCCGTCGATGTGGATGAATCTGCGGCGCAGCCCCTCGTAGCGGAAGCCGAGCTTCTCGACGACGCGGAGGCTCGCGGCGTTCTCGGGCCGGATGCAGATCTCCATGCGGTGCAGGCGCAGCTCGCTGAAGCACACGTCGGTCGCGAGGGCGACGGCGGTGGGCGTGATGCCGCGCCCTGCGAACCGCTTGCTCACCCAGTAGCCGATCGTCGCCGAAGCGAGCGACCCGCGCGCGATCCCCCACACGTTGAGCTGTCCGGCGATGTTGCCGTCGTGCTCCATGACGAAGGGCACCCCGGCGCCGTCGCGGTACTGCTGCAGCAGGCGTCGGACGCCCAGGCGCATGTCGAACGAGACGGGCCCGTCGGGGCTCGTCGCCTCCCACGGGCGCAGCCAGTCCCGATTGGACAGGAGCTCGTTCTGGAGCGTCCGGGCGTCCCGCTGGCGCACCAGCCGGATCGACACCGGTCCGTGGCTGCGCGGAGCCGTCAGATCCACGTCACCACCCCCTCGAACGGGCGGCGTCAGAGCTTCGCCGCGAACTCCTTGAACCACGGCCGCAGCTCGGGGCCGAGATCGTCGCGATCGGCGGCGAGCTGGACGATGGCCTTGATGTAGTCCACCCTATCGCCGGTGTCGTACCGGCGACCGCTGAACACGACGCCGTGCACGCCGGGGCCGTCGGGGTCGGCGGCGAGCTCCTGCAGAGCGTCGGTGAGCTGGATCTCCCCACCCTTCCCGGGCTCGGTGCGCGCGAGGATCTCGAAGACGCTGGGCGTCAGCACGTACCGGCCGATGACGGCGAGGTTGGAGGGGGCGTCCTCCTTCGAAGGCTTCTCGACGAGGCCCGTGACGCGTACGATCCCGTCGGTGCCGGTCTCCTCGACGGCTGCGGCACCGTACATGTGGATGTGCTCGGGATCGACCTCCATGAGCGCGACGACCGTCGCACCGGTGCGCTCGTGCTCGGCGATCATCGTGGTGAGCAGCGGGTCGCGCTCGTCGATGAGGTCGTCCCCGAGCATCACGACGAACGAGGAGCTTCCCACGTGGGCCTTCGCGCGCAGCACGGCGTGGCCAAGCCCCTTGGGCTCGCCCTGACGGACGAAGTGGATGTCGGCGAGCTCGCTGGAGGCCTGAACCTTCGCGAGCTTGTCCTCGTCACCCTTATTGCGCAGGTTGTCCTCGAGCTCGGGCACCGAGTCGAAGTGATTGGAGAGATTGTTCTTGTTGCGGCCGATGATGATCAGGATGTCGTCGATGCCGGCCTGGGTGGCCTCCTCGACGACGTACTGGATCGCGGGCTTGTCGACGACGGGGAGCATCTCTTTGGGCATCGCCTTCGTCGCCGGGAGGAAGCGGGTTCCGAGACCTGCGGCCGGGATGACAGCCTTCATGGGGGTGTTGGGCATGCCTGGCATTCTAGGGCGACCGGCTGCACCTCCTCCGCGCGTTGACACCGCGTGGCGCAGCCGATAGCCCGCATGCGACGCTGCCGACCCGCGCGCCGCCTAGAATCGAGGGCATGTCCGACGCGATCGCCGATGCGAAGCGCGCCCTGCGCGCGGAGCTCCGCGAGCGTCGGCAGCTGCTGACGCCGCACCAGCGCGAACTCGCCGCCGACGGCATCCGCTCCCAGCTCGACGCCCTGGTCGACCGGCTCGGCGTGACCTCGATGTCGTGCTTCCTCTCGACGACGACCGAGCCGGGAACGCGCGAATTCGTAGCGGCGGCGGTGGAGCGCGGCATCCGCGTGCTCCTGCCGGTCACCCGCACGGACGGCCTGCTGGACTGGTCGGTCGCGACGCGCGACCTCGACATCGCCGAGGGCATGTTCGGCCTGCCTGAGCCCGTCGGCGAGCTCATCGGACCGATCGCCGTCAACGACGTCGACCTGCTCGTGATCCCGGCGGCCGCCGTCGACCGCAGCGGCATGCGCCTGGGCTGGGGCCGCGGCTACTTCGACAAGACGATCGGCTCGATGCACCGCTGCCCGCCCGTGTACGCGGTGGTCTTCGACTCCGAAGTGCTCGACGAGGTGCCCAGCGACGTGCACGACCAGCCCGTCACGGGCGCCGTCACCCCCACGCAGACCCTGGTCCTCGCGCCCGCCCGGCGCTGACAGCCCCTGAGAGAGACATGCCCACCTACGCCTACGCCTGCAAGCAGTGCGGCCACCGCTTCGACGCCGTGCAGTCCTTCGCCGACCCCACCCTCACCGAGTGCCCCGAATGCGGCGGACCGCTGCGCAAGGAGTACGGCTCGATCGGCGTGACCTTCAACGGCTCGGGCTTCTACCGCACCGACTCGCGCGCGTCGGGTTCGGGCGGCGGGACGGATGCCTCGGCTGGCGCCTCCTCGTCGGGTTCGGCATCATCGAAGTCCGAGGCGAAGCCGGCGGCGTCCTCCGCGAAGCCGGCGGCCTCGTCCGGGTCCTGACCGGCGGGGCCGGGTCCACACCGGCGGAAGCCGGCGACAGTGAGGAGCAGCACGTGATCAGAGGCTTCAAGGAGTTCATCCTCCGCGGCAACGTCATCGACCTGGCCGTCGCGGTGGTCATCGGCGCGGCGTTCACGGCGGTCGTCAATTCGATCGTCGCGAGCATCATCAATCCGCTCATCGAACTCTTCTGGAAGCCCGACGCGAACGGGAAGATCGGCTTCACCGTGGAGGGCCTGTGGGGCCCGGTCACCTTCCCGATCAGCGACCTGATCAACGCGATCATCGCGTTCCTCGCGGTGGCCGTGGTGGTCTACTTCGTATTCGTCTACCCGATGAACCGGATCAAGGAGCGCGCCGCCGCCAAGGCCGGCGTCTCCCCCGCCGACGAGGAGCCGAAGCTCCCCACCGAGCAGGAACTGCTCGTGCAGATCCGCGACCTGCTCGCCGCCCAGCCGAAGGCCTGATCCCGCCGGGCCGCGCGGTGCGCGCGATGCGCGCCGTGCTGCGCCGTTCTTCCCGCCCTGCGGCGCAGAACTCCTGCAGATTGCCCGCGGCCGGCGGTCGCGGCCGCGGAATCCCGGGGCGCGGGGCCTGACGGCCCGCGAAAGTGCAGGAGTTATGCGCCCGAGGGGCCGGAGCCGATCCGGCGCCGCAGGCGGGAGATCTCGATACACGCCGGTGCGCGGCGCACTCGATCTTCACCCGAGACGCCTCAACGCCGCTGCGCGGCATTGACCCGGCTCGCGTCAATAGTGCGGGGGCACGTCCTGCCTCAGGCGCTCGTCGTTCGGGCCGGTAGAGGCAGCGGATGCCGCGGCGCGGCCGGGATCCGCGGACTCGTCGCCCGCCACCGGCTCGGCGCTCGTACCGGGGGCCGGGGTCAGCCGCACCCGACGGGAACCGGGGACCCGCTCGATGCGCTGGCGCTCAGTCGGACACATCGAGCGGCTGCGTGTCGGTCTCGACGCGCGGGGCCTCGGGCGGCACGCCGAGCATCGCGGCGATCCGCTGGGCGACTCCCGCGGGGTCGCTGTACAGGTCGAACGAGTGCACGCGAACGTAGTGCCAGCCGAGCCGGCGCAGGATCTGCGGCCGCAGTCGCAGCGACTCGCGCAGCGATTCGCCGATCGTCTCGGGGTCGCTCTCCACGACGACCGCCTTGCCGCCGTACTGCGCGACGAGCGGCAGCAGTCCGCGGTAGTGCACGTCGACCGAGAGCCCGCAGCGACGCAGTTCGCGCGCGAGCGCGAGGGTGAGCGGATCGGCGAGATCCTCGAGGCGGGCGTCTCGCGCCCGCGCGGCGATGCCCCCGAGGATCGACATCAGGGTCGCGGCTCCGTGCTCGAGGCGTCCGTCGTCGAAGGCCGAGGGGCGGATCGACGACACGATCACCATGGACCGGCGGGCGCGCGTCATCCCGACCGTGAGCAGGCGCTCCCCGTCGGGGGTCGACAGGTCGCCGAAGTCGCTGAGCACACGGCCGTGCTTGGTGAGCCCGAATCCGAGCGAGAAGATCACCCGGTCGCGGCTCTCGGCGACGGACTCCTCGAGGCTCAGCACGGCGAACGGCTCGGCGGTGTCGCGAGAGAGGAAGTCCGCGACATCCGATCGTCCGGCGAAAGCCGCCTCGACGGACGCGCGGATCCGCTCCGCGTGCCGCGGGCTGGCTGTCACGACCATGAGCGACTCCGAGCCGCGGTTGATCGCATGCTCGACGACGAGCGTCACGACGCGCTGCACCTCGGCGTCGGGGCTCTCGACCGCGCCGGTCACGGGATCGGGGGCTCCGGTGCCGCCTTCGACGTAGTCCACGCCCAGGCTGCCGCGCCCGAGGTACGACCCGGCCCACGGCAGCGACACGATCTCGCCGCCGTAGAAGGCGTCGTTGACGAGTTCGGCGAGGTCCTCGCCGCCGGCGCGGTAGCTGCGGGTGAGCGTCTCGACGGGCAGCAGCTCGGCGAGGCGCTCGAACACGCTGACCGCGTCGAACGGCACCTCGGGCTCCTCTGCCGGCGCACCGGCGGCGACACGGAACGGCGTGGGCTTCTGCGTCACGGGGTCGCCGAACACGACGACCTGCCGGGCGCGGCGGAGCGCAGGCGCGGCTTCCGCGAGACACAGGGCCGCGGCATCCGCGATCACCACCACGTCGAACGACGGCGCGGCCGGCAGGAGCGGAACGTCGTAGGGCGACGCCAGCCACACCGGCGCGAGCGTCCGCGAGAGAGTCGGCGCGACCTCGGCCAGCCGCGTCGCGGAGATCTCGCCGTTCTTGAGCGCGAGCTTCAGTGCGGCGGCCTCGTCGGACTCGTCCACGATGCCGATGCGCCACTGCGTCGCCAGCTGCGATGCGAGGAGAGGTCCGGATGCCGCGGCATGGGCCTCATCGACGAGCCGGAAGTCGCGTTCCAGGCGATCGACGACGGCGGTGTTGGCTCCGAGCACCGCACGGTCGGTGCGCAACAGCTGCTCGAGCGCGGACTGCCACCACGCGTACTCGAGCTCGTCGGCGACGCGCTCCTCGGGCACGTGCCGCACCGAGAGCTCGGTGAGCAGCGGCTCGAGGCCGAGCGCGGCGAGCTCGGTGCGCAGGGTGGCGCGCTCCTTGAGGTTGTCGAACACGTCGGATTCGGCGGCGAGGCCGGCGAGCGTGCGCACGAGCTGCTTCACGGGTAGCGTGGCGAGACGCTCGGCGCCGGTGCGGCCGAGGATGGCGTCGAGTTCGCCCAGCTCCGCCTCGACGCGCGACCAGGCGACGTGGACGTCGGCCAGGCCGATCGGCACCTCGGGCGTGACACCGGCGTCGACGAAGCGCTGCCATTCGGTGCGCTGCTGCTGGATGCGCACGAGCGCCTCGTACATGTCGGGCACGTGCACCCCGGGGCGCACGTACTCGCGCGAGAGCCGGCGCAGGCGGCGACGGTTGGCTCCGGTCATGTTCGGCGAGTCGCGGCGGGGTCCGTGCGCCTGGATGAGCTCGCCGAGCGGCCGCTCGAAGACCGTGAGGCTGAACTTGTCGAGCGAATCCCGGATGCCCTGCAGCACCCGCAGGTACGCCCCGAGCTCGGAGATCGTGTGGAAGGGGCGCATGCGCGTCTGCGCGATGAGCTCGTAGCCGCGCTCGAGCAGGCTGGGCAGCTCGCTGCGCTGCAGCTTGCCGGCGAGGGCGTGGGCGGCGCGGGCCTCCTCCGTCGTCGCGAACGACACGCCGTACCAGGGCGAGTCGTCGGGACCGAAGCGGAACTCCCCCAGCCGTGCGGCGGCGGCGAGCTTGGCGGCCGCTTCGGTGCGCGTGTCGGCCAGGCGCTCCAGGGTCACAGCGCCGAAACGCGCCGCAGTGGTCGGCGGGTTCTCGCGCCCGGCGAGCGTCGCGAGCGCGCGCAGGATCTCGAGCACCGAGACCCCGAGGGTCGGATGCTGCGCCGTGACCGCTCCGCGATAGTCGCGCAGCACGCCCCGGAGCCGGACGAGGGCGTCGTCGATGTCGGCGACCTTGGGCTTCTCGGCCTTCTCGTTGCGGCCGATCGCGCGGATGAGGTCGGCGCGCAGGCGCCGGGGCGAGACGGCGAGGCCGGGCAGGCCGACGGCGGCGAGGCGGTGGCGGATGCCGTCGATCGTCGAGCTGCGGGCGCTCACGACGAGCACGCGCTTGCCGTCGTGCACGAGCGCCCCGACGGCGTTGATCACGGTCTGGGTGCCGCCGGTGCCGGGAAGCGTGTGGACGGCGAGCGATTGTCCCGCGGTGATGCGGGCGAGGACGCGCTCCTGCTCGGAGTCGGCGTCGAGGAGGAGGGTGTCGGCGGCGGGCGCGCGCTCGTCGGGGCCCACCGGCTCGACGGCGTCGCGGCGCAGCTGGAGCGTCTCGCGATCGGCGGGGTGACCGGCGAGCGCGTTGAGCACCGGGTGGTCGAGATCCGCCGCGTCGCGCGACATCCCGCTGCCGACGTCGGCGAAGCTCGAGACGAGCAGGCGCGGCTTGACGACGTAGGAGTCGATCCAGCCGGTCAGCGCGCGCAGGTGGTCGATGACGGGCTGCGGCTTGAACACGCCGCCCTCGTAGGCCAGGGCCGCGAGGCCGGCGCCGTCGAGCTCGATCGAGAAGTGGGCGAGCATCGCGCGCACGAGTTCGGGATTGACGATGAACGAGCCGTGGAGCTTCAGCTCGAAGTCGGAGTGATGGCGGCGGATGGCGAGCGGACGGAGCAGGATCGGCGCCGAGCACTCGAGCCCGCCGATGCGCCACTGGGCGAGGCCGACGGCGAGATGCACGGACTCGAGGCCGCGGGTGGCGCGCAGCTCGACGTTCTTCGCGGTGATCCGCTCGGCGGCCAGGCGCGCGTTGCGCAGGGCGACCTCGTCGCGGAAGAGGTTCGACAGCAGCGTGGAGCGTCCGGTGATGAACTGGGGCAGGCTGCCCGGATGCGCCTTGGTGATCTCGATCGAGGCGTCGAGCGCGTCGGTGAAGTGCAGCAGCGTCGAACGGCCGCCGAGTTCGGCGGACTCCAGCCGCAGGCGCTCGCGCTCGGGGTCGGCGATGTGCGCCACCACGACATCGGGCTCGGCGAGGCCGAGATCGCTCGGCGTCACCGCGCTGCCGTGCACAGCGTCTTCTGCGCCGGCCACGACGCTGCCTTCTGCTCGCCACACACGAGCCACACTAAGCGGCGATCCGCCGGGCCACTTGCAGCGGCGCCGAGTTTCGCGGTATTGGGACACGCCGAGTGATCAGCCCTTCCTCCCCAGCCCGCGAGCGACGCCTCCAGCACACAGCCTGTGCCCTGTGCGATCCGCCCGTCGCCCGGTCGCGCGAGGATGGTCGCATGACCTCGCCGCACCCGCCCCGGTTCCTCGTCCACCCCTCTCCGGTCGGCGATGTCCTGATCGTCACGACCGACGACGGCGTGGTCACCCTCCACCCGTTCGAGGGTCCGCTCGGCGCCGAGCTCGAGCGCGTGGCGCTGGCGTTGCGAGAGCTTCCGGTTCCCGTCGAGACGGATGCCGCGACCGGCGACCTCGCCCATATCGCCGCCGCGCAGCTCGACGAGTACTTCGACGGCGAGCGCCGCGTGTTCGACCTGCCGCTGGACTGGCGACTCGTGCGCGGATTCACCCGCTCGGCGCTCGAGGCCGTGTGCGGCATCCCGTACGGCGAGACGGCCGGGTACGGCGAGGTCGCGATCAGCGCAGGGAGCCCGCGAGCTGCGCGCGCGGTCGGGACGGCGTGCGCGACGACCCCGTTCTCGATCGTCGTGCCGGTGCACCGCGTCGTGCGGGCGGACGGCTCGCTCGGCGAGTACGGCGGCCGGCCCGAGGTGAAGCAGTACCTCATCGATCTGGAGCGTGCCGCGGGCGTGTAGGCCGCCCGCGCGCAGCACGGCCCGGGCGGCGAGCCGCCCGGGCCGTGCGTTCCCGAGTGATCGGGTCAGTGACTGCTGGCCTTCTCCGCGCCGAAGCCGGTGAGGGAGCGCACGTCCATCTCCGCGGCCTTCCGGCGATCCTCCGCCTTGCGCGAGGTCACCGAGCCGAGCCAGCCGAGGAAGAACCCGAGCGGGATCGACACGATGCCGGGGTTGTTGAGCGGCCAGATGGGTGTGCCGACCTTGAATACGCTCGTCTCGCTCCCCCAGAACACCGGGGACAGGAAGATGAGGATCACCGCGGCGGCGAGGCCGCCGTACATGCTCCACACCGCGCCCCGCGTGGTGAACCGGCGCCAGAACAGCGAGTAGAGGATCGTCGGCAGGTTGGCCGAGGCCGCCACCGCGAAGGCGAGCGCCACGAGGAACGCGACGTTCTGACCCTGCACGCCGATGCCGCCGAGGATCGCGAGGATGCCGATCACGATCACGGTGCGACGGGCGACCTTGACCTCGCCGTCCGGCGGGACGTTCCCCTTCTTCACGACGTTCGCGTAGATGTCGTGCGCGAACGACGCCGCTGCCGTGATCGTGAGGCCCGCGACGACCGCGAGGATCGTGGCGAACGCGACCGCGGAGATGAACCCGAGCAGGATCGGTCCGCCGAGCTCCAGCGCGAGCAGCGGGGCGGCGGAGTTGACCCCGCCGGGAGCGGCGGCGATCGCCTCGGGGCCGACGAGCGCGCCGGCACCGTAGCCGAGGACGAGGGTCAGCAGGTAGAAGAGGCCGATCAACCAGATCGCCCACACCACCGAGCGACGCGCCTCCTTGGCGGTGGGCACCGTGTAGAACCGCATCAGCACGTGCGGGAGGCCCGCGGTGCCGAGCACGAGGGCGATCGCGAGCGAGATGAAGTCCCACGGGTTGGCGCCGTACTGCAGTCCGGGTCCGAGGATGGCTTCGCCCTGCGGCGAGGCGGCGACGGCGTTCTCGAGGAGGGTGTTGAGGCTGAACCCGTTGATCGCGAGCACCCAGATGGTCATGACGAGCGCGCCGCCGATGAGGAGGAACGCCTTCACGATCTGCACCCAGGTCGTGCCCTTCATGCCGCCGACGAGCACGTAGACGATCATGAGCACGCCCACGACGGCGACGACGATCGACTGCCCGAGCTGCTCGGTGATGCCGAGCAGGAGCGACACGAGGCCGCCGGCGCCGGCCATCTGCGCGAGCAGGTAGAAGAAGCAGACGGCGAGCGTCGTGATCGCCGCGGCCATGCGCACCGGGCGCTCCTTGAGGCGGAACGACAGCACGTCGGCCATCGTGAACTTGCCGGTGTTGCGCATGAGCTCGGCGACGAGCAGCAGCGCGACCAGCCAGGCAACGAGGAATCCGATCGAGTAGAGGAAGCCGTCGTAGCCGTTGATGGCGATGGCGCCGCAGATGCCGAGGAACGACGCCGCGGACAGGTAGTCGCCGGAGATCGCGAAGCCGTTCTGGGGTCCGGTGAACGAGCGTCCGGCGGCGTAGTAGTCCGCCGCCGTCTTGTTGTTGCGGCTCGCGCGGATCACGATGAACAGCGTCACGGCGACGAACGCACCGAAGATCGAGATGTTGAGGATGGGGTTGTTCTCGGTCGTGGTCACGGCCGCCTCGACCGCGGTGAAGAACTCATTCATACGGAGGCCTCCTGCTGCTGCTCGAGCCCGTCGCGGATCTCCTCGGAGATCGGGTCGAGCTTGCGGTTGGCGTACCAGACGTAGGTCATGGTGATCGCGAAGGTGGTGACGAACTGGCCGAGCCCGAAGATCAGGCCGACGGTGATGTCGCCCCACACGCGCTGCGCCATGAAGTCCGGCGCGAAGGACGAGAGCAGGACGTACGCGAAGTACCAGACGAGGAACGCGATCGCCATGGGGAACACGAACCCGCGATGGCGACGCTTGAGCTCGACGAACGGGGGCGATTCCTCGACCGCGATGTAGTCGATTCCGCCGGGTGGGGCGGTGTCGATCCGGGGATCGGACATGTGGCCTCCTTGCCTCATGGACGGGCGCGCCGATGCGCCCGGTGGGGAGCCCGGGCGGCGGGGCGAGCGGCCGACCCGGGTGGTAAGGTCGACGCTACGAAAAGCGGCGAGGACGCCGTCACCCCCGGAAGTAGGTAGTGCGTGGGCGCGCTGACCGGCACCCGACAGATGAGCGATGCGCAGGTTCTCGCCGGCGCCGTCGCCGAACTCGTGCGCCGCACCCGCTTCCCCGTCGCCTTCGGCGGTCTCGAGCACGACGACGCCATCCACGTCACGGCCGTCGTCGGAGCCCGCACGCGCAGTCTCGAGGGACTCGTCGTGCAGGCCTCGCGGGGTCTGGGCGGACGGGCGCTGGTCGAGAAGCGGCCGCGCCTCGCCCTGGACTACCGGTCGTCGCGCAGCATCACGCACGACTACGACCGCGCCGTGCTCGGCGAGGGGATCGCGACGCTCTTCGCCGTACCGGTGATCGTCGGCGAGCGCGCCCGCGGCGTCATCTACTGCGGATCGTGGGCGGAGTCGCCTGTCGGCGACGTGGTCGCCCGCCCGGCGTTCGACGTCGCCGGCGAGCTGTCGTCCGAGCTGCGGATCCGCGACGAGGTGCGTCGGCGGCTGAGCGCGGTGCCGGCGCCGGCCGAGGGACCCGCGCTCGCTCCCGCCGCCCGCGAGGAGCTGCGCGAGACGTACGCCGAGCTGCGGAGCATCGCCGCCGTCGTCGATGACCCCGCCGTGCGCGAGCGCCTGGCGGGGATCGAGCGCCGGCTCGCCGCGCTGTCGATGTCGGAAGCGGATGCTCCGCTCGACCTCGACGTGCGCCTGTCGCCGCGAGAAATCGACGTGCTCGCGTGCGCGGCGCTGGGTGCGACGAATGCCGAGATCGCCGCGACGCTCGCCC
>NZ_JAYRDE010000005.1:0-63709 GCF_041909575.1 Microbacterium sp.
GCCGACCCCCAAAAGGGATCGGTCTTTGATCCAAAGGAATCCCAACGATCAGAAAAACTGACCGACGAGGTTATTTGGCATTTGACAAGTGCACGCTGTTGAGTTCTCAAGGATCGGACGCACCCACCAACCAGCCTCACAGCCAGCCCAGCAGGGCAACTTCACAATCTTATCCGCCTCGGCTTCCGTGTCAAACCGACGCGCCGGGACCTGCGAGGGTCCGATGGCGACGGCGGATGGCCCGCGCTCCGAGGGGAAGACTCCCATTCTAGACCCGGAGGTCCACCACCTCAATGAGGTGGTCTGAAGGGGAGGTGGTCCGCCGCTTGAGGGGGGTAAGGCTCTGGGCCTCTCCGCTTCCCTGTGGGGCGAACAACAAGAACATTACGCGACATCGGCGCCACGGGCGAATCGGGCTTGCGCCCCGGGCGTGTCGCGTCGGGGACCGACGGGAGCGGCTCCGCAGAAGTCCTGATCGCCCGCGCATTGCTCCCCGAAACCTCCGGATTCCTGCGGCGGTCACCCTCTGCAACGCCTCGTCGAGGTCACGAGGACGGCGCTAGCGTGGAGACATGAGCGACGAACGATGGGCATGGGGCGTCGGCCTCGCGACGACCGCCGAAGACGGCACGGTGCTGGACACGTGGTATCCCTCCCCCGAAGCCGGCCGGCTTCCGCTGGGCTTCGACCCCGCCATGCCCCCGGATGAGCTCGACCGTCTCGCCGTCCCCGACGCGCGCCGTGCGGTGACCGTCGACGTCGTGACCGTCGAGATCGACGCCGACAGTCCTCCCACCTCGACGTCGGACGCGTACCTGCGGCTGCATGCGCTGTCACACCGGCTCTTCGCGCCGAACGAGGTCAACCTGGACGGGATCTTCGCGCACCTCCCGACGGTGGCCTGGACCAACGCCGGCCCCATGCACCCCGACACGCTCACGCGCCTGCGGCCGTTCCTCGTGCGCGAGGGCATCCAGGTGCAGAGTCTGGACAAGTTCCCACGCCTGCTCGACTACGTCTCGCCCCCCGGCGTGCGGATCGCCGACGCCTCGCGCGTCCGGCTGGGTGCGCACCTCTCCCCCGGCACGACGGTGATGCACGAGGGCTTCGTGAACTTCAACGCCGGCACCCTCGGCCAGAGCATGGTGGAGGGCCGCATCTCGCAGGGCGTGGTCGTCGGCGACGGCAGCGACATCGGCGGCGGCGCCTCCATCATGGGGACGCTGTCGGGCGGCGGCACGCACAAGGTGTCCGTGGGTGCTCGCACGCTCCTCGGCGCGAACGCCGGTATCGGCATCTCGCTGGGCGACGACTGCGTCGTCGAGGCGGGGCTCTACGTCACCGCAGGATCCAAGGTCGTGCTCGTCGACCGGCCGCCCCTCCCCGACGGCACGCCGGTGTCCGTCAAGGGAGCGGAGCTGTCCGGACGCGACGGCATCCTGTTCCGGCGCAACTCCATCACGGGGGCGATCGAAGCCGTCAGCCGCACCGGCGTGGGAGTGACGCTGAACGAGGCGCTGCACGCCTGAGCCCTCGGTCGCCCGCCACGGGCAGGTGGTGCGCGGCGCTCACCCTCTCACGCGGACCGACAGGCAGGTCACGCAGCCCTCGAGCTTCTCGAACTCGGTGACGGGTGTCGTCACCACCTCGAGCCCACGGGAGCGCAGGAGCGCCGCCGTCTCGGGCGCGTCGGCCGACATGAGCACCGTTCGCTCGTCGAGGACGACGACGGCCGTGCCGTGCTCTTCGGGGATCGCCAGGAAGTCGGGGAACGCCGCCGGATCGTCCACGAGCGGCGCGTAGCCGACGACCGTGCCGTCGGGGAGGGCCGTGACAGCGCTCTTGAGATGCAGGACCTTCGTCACGGGAACCGAGACGACGGTCCAGCCGCGGGGCTCGAGCAGCGATCGCAGCTGTGCGATCCCCTCCGCGTTCGTGCGCGACGACTCACCGACGTAGACGGTCGTCCCGATCTTGAGGACATCACCGCCGTCGAGAGTCCCCGGCTCCTCGATCCGTGCGGACGGGAGGCCGGATGCCGCGATCGACGCGGCCACGGAGGGCGCCTCACCGCGGCGGGAGGGGGCGCCGGCGCGGCACAGCACGGCGAGCTCGCCGAAGACCACGACCGCGTCCTCGACGAAGACGCCGTCCGGTTGATCGTCGGCCGCCTCGACCTCGATCACGTCCCAGCCGCGCGCCCGGAACAGGTCGACGTACGACTCCCACTGCGATCGCGCGAGCGCCGGATCGACGGCGACGCGGTCGAGATGCGTCAGCTCGCCGTCGGCGAGCGACGGCGAGGGGCGGCGGACCAGGAGCCGAGGCATCCGCTCAGATCCCGGGGTAGTTCCGCTCCCCCGCGCCGATGTACAGCTGCTGCGGGCGGCCGATCTTCGTCTGCGGGTCGCTCGCCGCCTCACGCCACTGGGCGAGCCAGCCCGGGAGCCGTCCGATCGCGAACAGCACCGTGAACATGCGCGTCGGGAAGCCCATCGCCTTGTAGATCACGCCGGTGTAGAAATCGACGTTCGGGTACAGGCGGCGCTCGCGGAAGTAGTCGTCCTTCAGCGCGATCTCCTCGAGCTGCTTCGCGAGGTCGAGGAGAGGATCGCTCACGCCGAGCGCCTCCAGCACCTCGTCGGCGGACTCCTTGACGAGCTTCGCGCGCGGGTCGTAGTTCTTGTAGACCCGGTGACCGAAGCCCATGAGCTTGACGCCGTCCTCCTTGTTCTTCACGCGCTCGACGAAGCGCTGCACGCTCTCGCCGGAGTCGCGGATGCGCGCGAGCATGTCGAGGACGGCCTCGTTGGCGCCGCCGTGCAGCGGGCCGTACAGGGCGTTGATGCCCGCCGAGATCGACGAGAACTGGTTGGCACCCGTGGAGCCGACGAGCCGCACGGTCGAGGTGGACGCGTTCTGCTCGTGGTCCTCGTGCAGGATCAGCAGACGCTCCAGCGCCCGCGACATGACGGGGTTGACCTCGTAGAGCTCCGACAGCACGCCGAAGTTGAGCTTGAGGAAGTTGTCGACGAAGCCCAGCGAGTTGTCGGGATACAGGAACGCCTGGCCGATGCTCTTCTTGTGCGCATAGGCCGCGATGACCGGGAGCTTCGCGAGCATCCGGATCGTGTTGAGCTCGACGTGCTCGGGATTGTTCGGGTCGGACTCGTTCTCGTAGTACGTCGAGAGCGCCGACACCGCGGACGAGAGCACGGACATCGGGTGCGCGGTGTGGGGAAGCGCCGAGAAGAAGCGCTTGAGGTCCTCGTGGAGGAGCGTGTGGTGACGGATGCGGTCATCGAAGGCCGCGAGCTCGTCGGCGGTGGGCAGCTCGCCGTAGATCAGCAGCCAGGCCACCTCGAGATAGGTGCTGTTCTTCGCGAGCTGCTCGATCGGGTAGCCGCGGTACCGCAGGATCCCCTCGTCGCCGTCGATGTAGGTGATCGCCGACTTCGTGGCCGCCGTGTTGACGAATCCGTAGTCCAGTGCGGTGTGCCCGGTCTGCCGGGTGAACGTCGACAGGTCGATGCTGGGAGTGCCGTCGGTGCCGCGCAGCACCGGGAAATCGGCCGTCGTGTCGCCGATCGAGAGGGTGGCCTTCTCCTGCTGGGTGCCTGCGTCGCTCACGGCGCCTCCTCGCGATTCCTGGTCGTGCCGGGGGGTGTCGTCCGCCTCGCGGACGCACAGGACGCGTTCACTGAGGACGGCAGCGGGGACGGGGATTGCCGCGCCGCCGCGTGCTTACAGCCTAGTGGGCTCGTACGCCTACTGCGGACACGGCCAAAGGGACGCGGCATCCGATGGAGGATTCCTCACGAACCGGCGCGGAGCCGCGCGGCCGCCGCGGCGACCCGCTCGTCGGGCGCGGTGAGCGACAGGCGCACGTGCTGCGGGAAGTGCGTTCCGTAGAAGTGACCGGGACCCGCGAGGATGCCGATCGCGGCGAGGCGGTCGAGGCTCTCCCACGCATCGCGGCCCTCGGTGGCCCACAGGTACAGGCCCGCCTCGCTGCCGTCGATGCGGAAGCCGGCAGCCTCGAGCGCGGGCTTGAGGATCTCACGGCGATGCCGGTAGAGCTCCCGCTGCGCCGCGACGTGCCCGTCGTCGCCGAGCGCGGCGACCATCGCGGCCTGGACGGGTGCGGGGAGCATGAGTCCGAGGTGCTTGCGCGCGGTCAGGAGTCTCGCGACGATCGCCGGGTCCCCCGCGAGGAACGCGGCACGGTACCCCGCGAGGTTGGACTGCTTGCTGAGCGAGTAGACCGACAGCACGCCGTCGAGGTCGGCGCCCGTGACCCGCGCGTCGAGCGCGGACGGGATCGGCTCGGCGTCCCAGGGCGCCTCCCAGCCGAGCTCCGCGTAGCACTCGTCCGAGGCGAGGACCGCGCCGAGCTCACGCGCGCGGGACACCGCACCGCGCAGAGCGTCGACGCCGAGAACCCGGCCGTCGGGGTTGCCGGGCGAGTTGACCCACGCCAGCCGGGTCGCCTCGGGCCACTCGGCGGGGTCGTCGGAGGCGACCGACGTGGCGCCGACGAGTCGCGCGCCTACCTCGTAGGTCGGGTAGGCGGCGCGTGGATGCACCACGACGTCGCCCGGACCCAGTCCGAGCAGGAGCGGCAGCAGCGCGACGAGCTCCTTCGACCCGACGGTGGGCAGCACATGATCGGGGGTGAGGCCGGTCACGCCGCGCCGACGGGCGTACCAGTCGACGATGGCCGCGCGCAGCGCCGCGGTCCCCATCGTCTGCGGGTACGCATGCGCGTCGGTCGCGGTGCGCAGCGCCGCGGCGACGACCTCGGGGGTCTCGTCGACGGGAGAGCCGATCGAGAGGTCGACGATGCCGCCGGCGTGCGCGCGGGCGCGCGCCGCATAGGGTGCGACGGCGTCCCAGGGGTAGTCCGCGAGGTCCGCGACGCCCATCAGCGCCCTCTCCCGGTGACGAGGATCACGGAGCCTGGGGCGGGAGCGCGGCGATGATCGGGTGGTCCTTGTGGATCACGCCGACCTTGGCTGCACCGCCGGGCGAGCCCACATCGTCGAAGAACTCGACGTTGGCCTTGTAGTAGTCCTGCCACTCGTCGGGCAGGTCGTCCTCGTAGTAGATGGCCTCGACGGGGCAGACCGGCTCGCAGGCGCCGCAGTCCACGCACTCGTCGGGGTGGATGTACAGCGATCGCTCGCCCTCGTAGATGCAGTCGACCGGGCACTCGTCGATGCAGGCGCGGTCCTTGACGTCCACGCACGGCAGCGCGATGATGTACGTCACGACCGGATCAGCGCTCCCGCCCGCGAGACCGAGACCTGCTCGTCGCGGGGGACGACCTTGACGCGCTCGCGCGTGTGCACGTGGTTCTCGCCGAGGGCCCGCTCGTGCGCGTCCAGTGCCAGCCAGCCGTCCCACGTCGTGTAGGCCACGTCGCGCTCGTCGAGGAGCGCGAGGACGTCACCGTCGACGGCGGGTGCTGCCAGCACGCCGGCCGCGGCATCCGCCACCAGGTGGGCGATGGTCTCCATCGCGTCGGACTTGGTATGACCGATGAGCCCCACGGGGCCGCGCTTGATCCAGCCCGTCGCATACAGGCCGCGGACCACGCGAGCATCCGTGTCGCCGGTGATCGCGGCATTCACGACCCGTCCCTCGATGTTCGAGATCACGCCCGCGCGCTCGTCGAAGGGCGCGTCGACGACGGGGGTGCCGTAGTAGCCGACGGCGCGATAGACCTGCTGCACGGCGATCTCGCGGAACTCACCCGTGCCGCGGACCGAGCCGTCGCCCACGGGCTCGGTGCGCTCGAAGCGCACACCTTCGACGCGCCCGTCGCCGAGCACCTCGACGGGCGAGTGGTAGAAGTGCAGGTGCAGACGACGCGTGGCGCCGCTCGACTCGCGCGTGCGCCACCCGTTGAGAATGCGCAGCATGACCTTCAGCTGGTTGTTCGGGGCGGCCGCGGGATCGGCGTCCGCGAAGTCCTCGTCGTGAACGACGATGTCGACGTTCGGGACCTCCCCGAGCTCGCGCAGCTCGATGGGGGTGAACTTGATGTCGCCGGGACCTCGGCGGCCGAACACGTGCACGTCCGTGACGGCCGAGGACTCGAGACCGGCGAGCACGTTGTCGGGGATCTCGGTCGGGCGCAGGTCGACGGCGTGCTTCGCGAGCACGCGTGCGACGTCGAGCGCCACGTTCCCGTTGCCGATGACGGCGACCTCCGCCGCGTCCAGCGGCCACTCGGTGGGCACGTCGGGGTGGCCGTCGTACCAGGCGACGAAGTCGGCCGCACCGTACGATCCGGGCAGATCGATGCCCGGGATGTCGAGCGCCGCGTCGCGGATGGCCCCGGTCGCGAGGATCACGGCGTCGTAGCGCTCCTGCAGCTCGTCCAGGGCGATGTCGCGCCCGATCTCGACGTTGCCGATGAAGCGGATGGTGCCGGCGGAGAGCATCTCGTGCAGCGAGGTGACGATCCCCTTGATGCGCGGGTGGTCGGGGGCGACGCCGTAGCGGATGAGGCCGTAGGGCGCCGGAAGCGACTCGAACAGGTCGATCGCGACCGATCCGCCGGCCTCGGCGACGGAGTTCGCGAGGATGTTGCCGGCGTAGATGCCGGCGGGGCCGGCGCCGACGATCGCGACGCGCAGGCGGGAGAGGGTCGAAGAGCTCACGAGAGGTGGGCCTTTCCGGTCGGGCTCGTGGCGGGGGCCGCGAGGGGATCGAAGGTCGAGGTGTCGAGTGTGGCGAGCGCGGCCGGCGCGTACGGGCTGAGGCGCACGACGTCGCCGACGACGACGACGGCGGGGGAGCGGATGCCGCGCGCGGCCGCCTGCTCCGCGATCGAGGCGAGCGTTCCCACGGTCACCCGCTGGCGCGGGCCGAAGCCGTCCTCGACGACCGCCACGGGGCAGTCGGCGCCGCGCTCGCCCCGGGCCAGGATGAGGGCCGAGTGGGCGAGGGTGCCGACGCCCATCAGCAGCACGACCGTGTGGTCGCGTCCGCCGCCGAGGTCGCGGATCTGGTCGTGCCCGGTCGCGTCGGTGAAGGCGGTCGCGACCCCGCGGTGCGTGAGGGGGATGCCGGCGATCGCCGGGACGGAGATCGCGCTGGTGATGCCCGCGACCACCTCCACCTCGACGCCCGCGTCCTGGCACGCGGCGAGCTCCTCGCCGCCGCGGCCGAACACGTACGGGTCGCCGCCCTTGAGCCGCACCACGTTCCTGCCGTCGCGGCCGAGCTGCACGAGCAGTGCGTTGATCGCGTCCTGCGGCACGGCGTGATGCCCGGGCAGCTTGCCGACGTCGATGATCTCGGCGCCGAGCTCGACGCCCTCCGCGGCGAGGCCGTCGAGCACCGCGCGGGCGCCCAGCCGGTCGGCCACGATGACGTCCGCCCGCTCGAGCGCGCGCAGGCCCCGGACGGTGAGGAGCCCGGGGTCGCCGGGACCGGCCCCCACGAGCCACACCTTGCCGCCGCCCTTCTGAGCGTTCCCGAGGGTCATCGCGCACCGCCCGTCACGAGGAGCCCGCGGCGGCGCAGCATCCGCCGTTCCAACGGGCCGAAGAACACGAGCTCGATCAGCACGCCGATGACGAGGATCACGATGATGGTCGCGAGCACGCCGGCGAGGTCGGCGAGGTCGCGCGACTGGTCGAGCATCGAGCCGAGGCCGAACCCGATGGTGCCGCCGGTGGCGATGATCTCCGCTGCCATGAGCGAGCGCCACGCGAAGGCCCAGCCCTGCTTCAGCCCGGCGAAGTAGCCGGGGAGCGCGGCCGGCAGGACGACGACGGTCGCCAGCTGCCAACGCGAGGCTCCGAGCACGGTGCCCACGCGGCGCAGCTGCGGGGGCACCTGGTCGATACCCGAGATGAGTCCGTTCACGATCGAAGGGATGGCGCCCATGAGGATCACGAAGTACGCGGTGGCGTCCGACAGCCCGAACCAGATGATCGCCGCCGGCACCCACGCCACCGAGGGCAGCACCTGCAGGCCGGAGATGAGCGGGCCGACCGCACGGCGGATGAGACGGACCTCCGCCAGGAGCAGGCCGATCGGCGTGCCCACCACGATCGCGATGAGGAAGCCCAGAATGCCCCGCTCGAGGCTGGTGGTGACGGCCTCCTGCAGGCGGCCGGACTCCCACGCGTCGGCGAGGGCGCCCCACACGTCCGCCGGGCTGGGGATGATGTCGGGACGCGGCTGGGCGATGACGACGTAGAGCTGCCACACGACGAGCAGCAGCACGAGGAAGACGATCGGCGGGATCACGCTGGAGGCGAAGGCCTTCCAGCGGGAGGGGCGGGCAGCCACGTCGGACTGCAGGCGATCGAGCCCCGCCTCGAGGCTGCGGAGGTCGTCGGAGTGCGCCTCGGCGGCGCCTGCTCCCTGCCGGAGTGCTGTTTCAGGCGGCATTGCGGCGGATCTCCTTCCGCAGCTGGTCGGTGATCTCCACGGAGAGGGCGGCGACCTCGGGCGATTCGATACGGCGACCGTGGGTCTTGGCGATCGTCCACTCCTGCACCACCCGGCCCGGCCGGCTGCCCATGAGCACCACGCGCTGGCCGAGGCGCGCGGCCTCGCGGACGTTGTGGGTGACGAAGACGATGGTGCGGCCGGTCGCCCGCCACACGCGCTCGAGCTCCTCGTGGAGCAGGTCGCGCGTGATGGCGTCGAGCGCGGCGAACGGCTCGTCCATGAGCAGGACGGGACGGTCCTGCGCGAGTGCGCGAGCGAGTGCCACGCGCTGCCGCATGCCGCCCGAGAGCTCGTGCGGGCGCTTCTCGGCGGCATCCGTCAGGTTCACGGCATCCAGCAGCGACAGCGCCTTCTCGCGGCGCTCGCGGCGGGGGACGCCGCGGAGGCGCAGCGCCAGCTCGACGTTGCGGCGCGCGGTGAGCCAGGGCATGAGCGCCGACTCCTGGAACATGACCGCCGAGCCGGCTGCCGGCGTCGAGATGCGGCCCGACGTGGGACGGTCGAGGCCGGCGATGAGGTTGAGCAGCGTCGACTTGCCGCAGCCGGAGGCCCCGAGCAGGCACACGAACTCGCCCGGGGCGATGTCGAGTGCGACGTCGTCGAGCACGAGCGGCCCGTCGCCGAACCGCTTGGAGACCCCGTCGATGCGCACGGCGGGCTCCGGGGCGGGCGGCGGTGCGAGGACCGGCGCGACGCCGTCGAAGCTCGGCCCGAGGGGGATGCCGCGACCCGGCGCCGCGTCGCCCGAAGGCGACACGACACCGGACGCGCGGCGGGGAACTGATGTCACGGCGAGTCCTCACCCAGGCCGGCTGCCGAGACGGGCTCGGTTCCGGATGCCTCGAGCAGGCCGTTCAGGAGGCGCAGGTCGAACAGGCCGTCGATCGAGCCCTCCTTCTGTGTGCCGGCCTCGAGGCCGTTGGCGACGAGCGTCTCGAACGTGTCGGCGTGAGGGTCGGCCGAGAAGGTCACGTGCTCGAGCGCACGCTCGATCACGGCGTCGGAGAGCGGCTTGCCGGTCTCGGCCTCGATGGCCGCGTTGATCACGCCGGGCGCCTCGCCGGGGTTGTCGGCGATCCACTGCACGGCGGCGACGTGGCCCTCGAGCAGCTGCTCGACCACGTCGGGGTGCTCCTCGAGGAACTCCGCGCGCACGAGCAGCACCGTGGTCGGGAACTCGCCCTCTGGCCACAGCTCCGCCTCGTCGACCAGCACCTCGGCGCCCTCGTCGATCACGAGGCGGGACACCCACGGCTCCGGGAGCCACGCGCCGTCGAGGTCGCCCTGCTGGAAGAGCGTCAGGGTCTGCGCGTTCTCGGTCGGTGTGACCGAGACGTCGCCGCCGCCGGACACGTCGGTCTGGTATCCCTGGTCGGCGAGCCAGACGCGCAGCGCGACATCCTGCGTGTTGCCCAGCTGCGGCGAGGCGAGTGTCGTGCCCGCGAGGTCTTCGGGGCTGTCGATCCCGTCCGCCACGACGAGTGCCGCGCCTCCGGTCGCCGCGCCGGCCACGATGCGCGCCGACGCGCCACCCGACTGGATGAAGGTGTTGATCGACGGGTTGGGCCCGATGTAGGTCGCATCGATGGCGCCGGCGGTCAGCGCCTCGATCGCGCCCGGGCCGGCGTTGAAGACCGACGTGGTCACGTCGATGTCGCCCAGGGCGTCCTCGAACAGCCCCTCCTCGAGCCCGACGAGAGCGGGCGCGTGCGTGACGTTGGCGAAGTAGCCGAGCCGCAGCTCGGTGACCTCTTCGGCCTCGGGGGTGCTCCCGGCGGCGGAGGCGCAGCCGGCCATCATCGCTGCCACGAGTCCCAGGGTTGTGATCGCGGTCGCGGTGCGGATGTTGTTCACGGTGTCGCCTCCTTCAGGCCGGTGTTGCTTCGATGAGTGGGTGCGCGTCAGTCGCGCGCGATGCCGGCGGCGAGGGTGGCGCCGTCGGACGGATGGATGACGAGGAACGAACCGCCGTGGCGGCTCTGCTGGTAGGCCTCGATGGGCAGATCGGACGCGAGGCGCAGGCGCACCCGGCCGATGTCGTTGGTCTGCAGCGTCTGTGCGGGCCCGTGGGTGAGCGTGTCGAGGTCGTAGCGCGACTCGATCTGCGCGACGATCGCCTGCACCGTGGTCGTGCCGTGCTTCACCAGCACACGCACGCCGGGGGTGAGCGGCCGCGCGTCGAGCTGGAAGAGCTCGGCCTCGACCTCCCGGCGGGGGGCCGGGAGGGTGCCGGCGGCCACCACGAGGGCGCCGCGTGCGGCGTCGATGTCGCGGTCGAACTCGAGCGACACCGACAGGGGCGCGACGGCCTCATCGACGGGGGTACCCGCCGAGCGGATGCCGGTCACGGTCGCCGCGATGCCCGCGGGGAAGATCTCGACCCTGTCCCCGACGCGGACGGAGCCCGACGAGATGCGTCCGGCGACGGCGCGGTAGTCGCGCAGGCGCTCGACCTCGGCCGGGTCGGCGGCGACCTCGGGAGCCAGGCCGCCCTGCGGCCGCAGCACCAGCTGCACCGGCAGGCGAAGCGGCTCGAGCTCGCGGTCGGCCTCATCGGCGACGGGGAGCGTCTCCAGCAGCTCGAGCAGGGCGGGGCCGTTGTACCACGGGGTGCGCGCGGACCGGTCGACGATGTTGTCGCCCTCGAGCGCCGACACGGGCAGCACGTGGAGATCGAGGATGCCGAGCTCGGCCGCGACCGCCCGGGCCTGGTCGGCGACGGCGGTGAAGGCATCCGCCGAGAATCCGATCAGGTCGATCTTGTTCACCGCGACGATGACGTGCGGCACGCGCAGCAGCGCGACGACGGCGAGGTGACGCCGGGTCTGCTCGAGCACGCCCTTGCGCCCGTCGACGAGCACGACGACGGCGTCGGCGGTCGTCGCGCCCGTGACCATGTTGCGCGTGTACTGCACGTGCCCCGGGCAGTCCGCGAGCACGAACGAGCGCGTGCCGGTCGAGAAGTAGCGGTAGGCGACGTCGATCGTGATGCCCTGCTCGCGCTCGGCGCGCAGGCCGTCGGTCAGCAGCGCGAAGTCGACCTCGCCGTGGGCGAACCCGCGCTCGGCGGAGGTGCGCTGCACCTGCTCGAGCTGGTCGGCGAGGATCGCCTTGGAGTCGTGGAGGAGCCGGCCAACGAGGGTGGACTTCCCGTCGTCGACCGATCCCGCGGTGGCGAAGCGGAACAGGGTCCCGGTCGAGGTGAGCGTCGCGGTCATCAGAAGTACCCGTCCTTCTTGCGGTCTTCCATGGCCGCCTCGCTGAGGCGGTCGTCGGCGCGGGTCGCGCCGCGCTCGGTGAGGGTGGAGCGGGCCACCTCGGACACGATCGCGGCGAGGTCTGCGGCATCCGATTCCACCGCCCCGGTGCAGCTCATGTCGCCGACGGTGCGGTAGCGCACCGTGCGGAGCTCGACGGTCTCGTCCGCGCGCGGCGGCGAGAACTCGCCGACCGGGCGCCACATGCCGTCCCGGGCATAGACCTCGCGCTCGTGCGCGAAGTACAGCGGCGGGAGGGGGATGCCCTCACGCTCGATGTAGCGCCAGACGTCGAGCTCTGTCCAGTTCGAGATCGGGAACGCGCGCACGTGCTGACCCGGGGTGTGGCGGCCGTTGTACAGGCTCCAGAGCTCCGGGCGCTGGTTGCGCGGGTCCCACTGCCCGAACTCGTCCCGCAGCGAGATGATGCGCTCCTTGGCGCGCGCCTTGTCCTCGTCGCGTCGGGCGCCGCCGAAGACGGCGTCGTGGCGACCGGCGGCGATCGCGTCGAGGAGGGGGAGCGTCTGCAGCGGGTTGCGGGTGCCGTCCGCGCGCTCGGCCAGCCGACCGTCGTCGATGTAGTCCTGCACGCGCGCCACTTCGAGACGGATGCCGAGTCGCTCGACGGTCTCGTCGCGGAAGGCCAGCACCTCGGGGAAGTTGTGGCCGGTGTCCACGTGCAGCACCGGGAACGGCACCCTGCCCGGCGCGAAGGCCTTCGTGGCCAGGTGAAGCACGACGACGGAGTCCTTGCCGCCCGAGAACAGCAGCACCGGCCGCTCGAACTCGGCCACCACCTCGCGGATCACGTGGATGGCCTCGGCCTCGAGCAGGTCGAGCGTCGAGAGGGCGGCGGCGCGCGGAGTCGCGATCGTGTCGGTCATACGTGGAGCCCGCATTCGGTCTTCGAGGTCCCGGCCCAGCGGCCGGACCGGGGGTCTTCGCCGGCGGCGACCGGCTTCGTGCACGGCGCGCAGCCGATCGAGGGGTAGCCGAAGCCGACGAGCAGGTTCACCGGCGCCTTGTGCGCGGCGGCGTAGGAGAGCACGTCGTCGAAGCTCCACGCCGCCACGGGGTTGACCTTGACCAGCCCGTTGCGCTCGTCCCAGGTCACCAGCGGTGTGCCCGTGCGCGTCGGCGCCTCGTCGCGACGCACGCCCGTGAACCACACCTCGTACCCGTCGAGCGCCTCGTGGAGGGGCGCGACCTTTCGGCGCGCGCAGCACAGCGCGGGGTCTCGGTCGTGCAGCTTCGCGCCGAACTCCGCGTCCTGCTCGGCCACGGTCTGGTCGGGGGTGATGTCGACGATCCGCACGTCGAGCGCGCGCTGCACCTCGTCGCGCGTGGCGTACGTCTCGGTGAAGTGATACCCGGTGTCGAGGAACAGCACGTCCACGCCGGGAAGCTGCTCGGCCACGAGGTGCGGAAGAGCCGCATCCGCCATCGAGCAGGCGACCGCCGCCGCCGTCATCGAGAAGTTGCGGGCGACCCACGCCACCACCTCGGCGGCGGATGCCTCGTGGTCGGTGAGGCTGCCGAGTTCGCGGTTCCCCGCCTCGGCGAGGGCGGCGAGCTCCTCGCGGGTGCGTTTGACGGGCACGCGCGCCGGCGCCGAGACGGTCATTGCAGCGCCTCCTCGTCGGCCCGGTGCGCCCATTGCGCGAAGGTCTCGTCGGCAGCGGCATCCCGCTCCGCCAGGAACCTCTTGACCACGCGCTCGGTGTAGTCGGCGATGCCGTCGGCGGCGACCTTGAGGCCGCGGACGGTGCGCCCGAGTCCCGGATTTTCGCGGTCGGCGTTGGCGAGCCCGCCGCCGAGGTGCACCTGGTAGCCCGGCACCTGCTCGCCGTCGATCGTGACGAGCTGGCCCTTGAGGCCGATGTCGGCCGTCTGGATCCGTGCGCACGAGTTGGGGCAGCCGTTGACGTGCAGCGAGATCGGATGCGGCAGGTCGAACTGAGCGAGGCGCTCCTCCAGATCGAGCACGGCCGCCGTGGCATAGGCCTTTGTCTCGACGATCGCGAGCTTGCAGAACTCGATGCCGGTGCAGGCGATCGTGCCGCGGCGGATGAGGCTCGGGCGAGCCGACAGGCCGAGCTCGTCGAGGCCGGCGATGAGCGACTCGACGCGGTCCTCGTCGATGTCGAGGATCACGAGCTTCTGGTGAGGCGTCGTGCGCAGGCGCGTGGAGCCGTGCGCCTCGATGAGGTCGGCGAGCTTCGCGAGTGTCGGTCCGGAGACGCGGCCGACGATCGGGGTGACCCCGAGGTAGAAGCGGCCGTCCTTCTGGCGGTGCACGCCGACGTGGTCGCCCTGCGTGAGCGGCTTCGGCGCGGCGGGCCCGTCGGGGAGGGCGTAGCCGAGGTACTCGTCCTGCAGCACCTGGCGGAACTTCTCGGTGCCCCACTCCGCCAGCAGGAACTTCAGGCGGGCCTTGTTGCGCAGGCGGCGGTAGCCGTAGTCACGGAAGATCTGCGCGACGCCGTGCCAGGCATCCGCCACCTGCTCCGGCGCGACGAAGACGCCCAGGCGCTCCGCCAGGCGGGGAGCGGTGGAGAGTCCGCCGCCGACCCAGAGGTCGTAGCCGACTCCCCGCTCGGGGTGGTCCACGGCGACGAAGGCGACGTCGTTGATCTCGTGCACCACGTCCTGGCTCGGGTGCCCGGTGATCGCGGACTTGAACTTGCGGGGCAGATTGGCGAGGGATTCGTCTCCGATGAACCGCGACGTGATCTCGTCGATCTGCGGCGTCGGGTCGATGAGCTCGTCGGCGGCGATGCCGGCGACCGGCGAGCCGAGGACCACGCGCGGAACGTCGCCGCACGCCTCGGTCGTGCCGAGTCCGACCGCCTCGAGACGGCGCCAGATCTCGGGCATCGCCTCGACCTCGATCCAGTGCAGCTGGATGTTCTGGCGATCGGTGAGGTCGGCGGTGTCACGGCCGAACTCGGTGGAGATGCCGGCGATGACCCGCAGCTGCTCGGTCGTGAGCTGGCCGCCGTCGATGCGCACGCGCAGCATGAAGTAGCGGTCCTCGAGCTCGTGCGGCTCGAGCGTCGCGGTGCGGCCGCCGTCGATGCCGGGCTTGCGCTGCGTGTAGAGCCCCCACCACCGGAATCGCCCGTGCAGGTCGGTCGGATCGATCGAGTCGAACCCGCCGGCCGCGTAGACGTTCTCGATGCGCTCGCGCACGGCGAGGCCGCCGTCCTGCTGCTTCCACTCCTCGTTGCCGTTGAGCGGCGCGGTGCCGTCGATCTTCCACTGCCCGTTGGGCTTGGACGACGGCCGCGGGGGGCGTGCGGCCGCACGCGCATTGTGCGGCGCCGCTGGGCGCGGGTCGGTGTCGCTGATGGTCACGGTGGCCTCCGGGGTGTCCCCGGGCGTCCCCGGGGGCGGACTCTATCGAGCCCCTGCCGCGAGATTAGAAGCGGCGCGGGGCTCGGCCTATCCGAGCGTCAACGGACGTCACCGTGCGTAATCCGGCGTCACACACCTTGCACCCGAGCTTTTCGGACCCGATGCACCAACCGGTGAACCGGGGTGTCAGGAAAGCGCGTGGCGATAGCGGTCGACGACGATGTCGACGAGGGATGCCGGGGGCGGGTCGTCGTCGAGGAGGGGGCGCGCGACGGGGGAGCCGTCGGCCAGACGCACGGCGAGATCGTGGAAGTAGCCCGGCGCGAGCAGGTAGTTCGCGACGATCACGCGCGCCGGGGCGTGGGTCCGCGCGGTCGACACGGCCGCACCGACCCGCGGGTCGGCGGCCGCGAGGAAGCCGACTGCGACATCGCGTCCCAGCCGATCGCCGAGCATCTCGCCGATCCGGCGGCAGTCGTCGTTCGCGCGGTCGTCGCTCGAGCCCGCGACCGCCAGCACGACGGCGTCGTCCGGCGCAACGTCGAGCGGCGCGAGGCGGGCGAGGAGGGCGTCGACGAGCCGCGCGTCCGGGCCGAGCGCGGCTGCGATGGTCACGCCGTCACGGCCGGCGGTCTGCTGTTTCAGGTCCACCCGCACGTGGTACCCGGCCGACAGCAGCAGCGGCACGATCACGACCGGCTGCCCGGCGGGGAGGGCGTCGAGGGACGCCGCGACATCCGGCTGCTGCACGTCGACATGACCGAGCCGCACCGTGACGTCGGGCAGGCGCTCGGCGACGGCCGCGACGAGCGCGGCCACGGCCGCCTGTCCCTCGGGCGAGGCGGTGCCGTGGGAGATCGCGAGAAGCGCGGGGGTGGTCATCGGGTCCATTCTGCTCCGCCCGTGTGACGCCCGTGTGACGAAGACGGCGCCACCCCGGAGGGGCGGCGCCGTGAATCGCAGGGGAGATCTCGTCGCTCGGGCGCGGTCACGGGCGCGGGGAGTGGTATTTCTCCCCGCGCCTCGACGCAGCGTCGCGCCGTCAGGCGGCCGGGTCTGCAGCGGGGGCGCCGGGGACCGTCTGGCCTGCGCCGAAGCCGGCCGCGAAACCGCGCTCGTACGCGCGCTGCGCTTTGCGGGCGGCGTGGCCGTGCCGGTGCTCGCCGTGGCCGTGCTCGCCGTGGCCGTGCTCGCCGTGGCCGTGCTCGTGCCCGGCGTGGCCGTGGTGGCCGTGCCGGTGCTCGTGCCCGGCGTGGCCGTGCATCGCGGGACCGTGGTGGCCGCGGCATCCGTCGTCAGCGCCCCACGCGTCGGCGAACCCCGGGTGTCCCGGCGCGAAGCCGTGGTGGCGGTTCGGGCCGAAACCGAAGCGGATCTCGGGGCGGAACGGCCACGGGCCGCCGAAGCGCCCCGGTCCGAAGCCGCGCCCGCGGGGGAACGGCTGGGTCTCGTCCCAGCCGAGGTCTCGGGCGATGGCCTCGAGCGAGGCGAGCATCGTCGCGTAGTCCTCGGGGCTGACGGCGCCGGCGACGCGCGAGCGGATGCCGCTCACGGCCTCGCCGAGACGCTCCTTCGCCTCGCGCCCGGCATCGGTCAGCGCCCACGTGCCGTCGCCCTGCTCCTCGGCCCAGCCGAGCTGCTCGAGCCGGCGCAGGCGCTTGCCTCCCTTGCGGGCGAGGCGCTCGCTGAGGCCCGGGGCCCCGACCTCGCCGGACAGGGCGTTCAGCAGCATCCAGTCCCGGCGGGTGACGCTCTCGCCCTCGAAGGCGGCGGCGAACTCGCGTGAGATGAGCCCGTCGACGAGGCGGAGCCAGTAGCCCAGCGGACGCTGTGCGGCGGGCTGCTCGACGGGAGCCGTCGTGTCATCGGTGATGTCGTCGTTCATGAGAAGTCCTTTCGTGCGGCCGGAGCCGCTGATTACATGTCGAAATGCATGTATATGTACTGTGACATGCTCTCGCGATGTATGTCAAGTCGCATGTAAGTTGGAAGGATGCCGCAGCAGCCCGCCGATCCCGCCGACGCCATCGCCGCCGCGCTCGCCCGCCTGCGCGGCAGGCGTCTGCCCCGGCCGCCGTGGGAGGGCGGGCCGGACTCGCACGACCACGGCCCGATGCACCACGGACGGCGTGGCCAGCCGTGGGGGATGGGGGGCCCGCATCACGGTCACGGGCCGGGGCCGTGGGGTGGCCCGCCGCGTTTCGGAGGTCCCGCGCGCCTGCGGCTGCTCGAGGCGCTGGCGGCAGCGTCGCATCCGCTCTCCGTCGGCGAGATCGCCGACGCGGTCGGGGTCGATCAGCCGCGCGCGTCGCGTCTCGTGCAGCAGGCCTTCCAGCTCGACCTCGTGCGTCGCGAGGCCGATCCCGAGGATGCTCGCCGCACCCGGGTCGCGCTGACGGATGCCGGGGCCGCCCTCGTTCGAGGGTTCCGCGGGGAGCGCCGCGAGGCGGTCGACACGGCGCTCGCGGAATTCAGCGACGCCGAGCGCTCCGACCTCGCCCGCTTGCTGACCAAGCTCGCCGACGCGTGGCCGGGAGCCTGACTTCCCCAGTCGCGCGGCGCCTCAGGCCTGCGCGTGGCGCGGGGGCGCCTTCACGAACAGCAGCAGCACGAAGCCGATCGCCAGGATGACGGCGATGCCGAGGATGCCGTAGAGCGTCTGATTGCCGGCGATCGCGATGAACAGGCCCCACAGCAGCGGCGCCATCCAGCTCGCCGCCCGTCCCGTCGTCGCATAGAGACCGAAGATCTCGCCCTCCTGGCCGACCGGCGTCACCCGTGCGAGGAAGGAGCGCGAGGCCGCTTGGGCGGGACCGACGAGTGCGGCCAGCACGAGCCCCGCTGCCCAGAACAGGCCCTTGCCGGCGCCGGCGCCGATGAAGACGGCGAGGCAGCACGCGATGATGCCGCCGATCGCGAAGAGGATCACCGCCTTGGGTCCGAAGCGATCGTCCAGGCGGCCGGCGAGGATCGTCGAGACGCCGGCGACGAGGTTGAGGGCGACGCCGAAGATCACGAGATCTGTGAAGCCGAACCCGAACACGCGGGCGGCGATCACGGTCCCGAACGTGAACACTGCCGCGAGGCCGTCCCGATAGACGGCCGATGCCAGCAGGAACCACAGCGTCGGACGGTGCTCGCGCCAGAGCCGCCCGACCGACCGGATGAGCTCGACATAGCCGGCGAAGAAGCCGACGCGTTTGGCGTCGGGTGATGGCGGCGGCTCGGGCACGTTGCGGAAGATCGGGATGGAGAACAGGATCGTCCAGACGGTCGCCCCGGCGGCGATGAGCTGGAATGTGATCGCCTGCGTGCCGTCGAGCACGCCGCCGAGGATGAGTCCGACGACGATCACCAGCGCGACGATTCCGCCGATGTAGCCGAAGCCCCACCCCAGGCCGGAGACCCGGCCGACGGTCTTCGGCGTCGACACCGAGACGAGAAGCGCGTTGTAGTTCGCCCCGGCGATCTCGCCCACGACGCTGCCGAACGCGATCATGGCGACGCCGAACCAGAACAGCGACGGCGTGCCGGGGATGAAGGCCATGGCGAGCTGGCACAGGATCAGCAGCCCCGTGAAGATGCCGAGCATCAGCTTGCGGCGCCCGGTCGCGTCGGCGCGTTGACCGAGAACGGGTGCGAGCAGCGCGATCAGGATGCCGGCGACCATGATGCCCCAGCCGAGATTCGCGTCGAGCCCGCCGAGGGCGCGGCAGAACTCCGTCAGCGCGTTCGCGGAGGTGTCGCAGTCGATCTCCTCGCCGTCCACGATGCCGGTGGCGGCGACGGCCGGGGCGAGGAAGAAGGACGAGACGAGGAAGCTCGGCACCCACACGAAGGTGAGGAGCACGGAGTTGAACGGCTGCGTCGCCCAGTCCCACAGCGCCCACGAGAACACCCGCTTGCGGGGGACCGGCTTCTCGGAGCCGGCCTCCTGGAACACATCGGCGAACGGCCGGATCGCCCCCGTGTTTGCCGCCGCCGGCGGCGCCGGCGTGCGGAAGATCGGCTGCTCGGGGGAAGACTCGGGTCCCATGCTCGTCACGGTAGGCCCCTTCGATGAACGGCGGGTGGCGCCGGCGGGTGCGTCGCCACATCACGACGCAAGGCCCACGCTAGTGCCCGCCGCGCCGCGGCCGTGCGGATTGACGGGCACCGATCCTGACCTCTCGGCCTGGCGCCCCTCCGCTTTTCGTATGTGAGTTCGCGTTCACATACCCATGTGGCCGGAACCACCGTGCGGCTGCAGGTGTGACCCCGAACTCACATGGGGCTGTGTGACCCCGAACTCACATAGCCCCATGTGACCCGGAACTCACATGGCGCCATGTGACCGCGAACTCACATACGTAAACGAGACGGTCTCATTCCCGCCCTCTCGAGCGGGGGCGCGAAACTTGAGCCGTCTCATATCAAGTTCATTTGACAGGCTGAGACGGCGTGAGTAGCCTTGAGTCATCGCGGCTCAACTCCTCGAGTGGATGCCGCCCCCAGACTTCCCATCACCACACGAAAGAGAGACAAACATGGCACGTGCTGTCGGAATCGATCTCGGTACGACCAACTCGGTCGTCAGCGTCCTCGAAGGCGGCGAGCCCAAGGTCATCGCCAACGCCGAGGGCTTCCGCACGACCCCCTCGGTCGTCGCATTCACCAAGGACGGCGAGGTGCTCGTCGGCGAGACCGCCAAGCGACAGGCCGTCACGAACGTCGACCGCACCGTCTCGTCCGTCAAGCGCCACATGGGCACCGACTGGACGTTCGACGTCGACGGCAAGAAGTGGACGCCCCAGGAGATCTCGGCCCGCATCCTGCAGAAGCTGAAGCGCGACGCCGAGCAGTACCTCGGCGACACGGTGACGGATGCCGTCATCACCGTCCCGGCCTACTTCAACGACGCCGAGCGTCAGGCCACGAAGGAGGCCGGCGAGATCGCGGGCCTCAACGTGCTGCGCATCATCAACGAGCCCACCGCCGCGGCCCTGGCCTACGGCCTCGACAAGGGCAAGGAGGACGAGCTCATCCTCGTCTTCGACCTCGGTGGCGGAACCTTCGACGTCTCGCTGCTCGAAGTGGGCAAGGACGACGACTTCTCCACCATCCAGGTGCGATCGACCGCGGGTGACAACCGCCTCGGCGGCGACGACTGGGACCAGCGCCTCGTCGACTACTTCATCAAGCAGTTCAAGGACACCACCGGCGTCGACGTCTCGGGCGACAAGATCGCGCTGCAGCGCCTCAAGGAGGCAGCCGAGCAGGCGAAGAAGGAGCTCTCGTCGTCGACCTCGACGAGCGTGAACCTGCCCTACCTGTCGCTCACCGACTCGGGCCCCGTCTCGCTCTCCGAGACGATCACCCGCGCCAAGTTCGAGGACCTCACGAAGGACCTGCTCGACCGCACCAAGAAGCCGTTCGAGGACGTCATCCGCGAGGCTGGCATCAAGGTCGCCGACATCGACCACGTCGTGCTCGTCGGCGGTTCGACCCGCATGCCCGCCGTGAGCGAGCTCGTGCAGCGCGAGGCCGGCAAGGAGCCCAACAAGGGCGTGAACCCGGATGAGGTCGTCGCCGTCGGCGCCGCCCTGCAGGCCGGTGTCCTCAAGGGCGAGCGCAAGGACGTGCTGCTCATCGACGTCACCCCCCTGAGCCTCGGCATCGAGACCAAGGGCGGCATCATGACGAAGCTCATCGAGCGCAACACCGCCATCCCGACCAAGCGGAGCGAGACCTTCACGACCGCCGACGACAACCAGCCGTCGGTCGCGATCCAGGTCTTCCAGGGCGAGCGCGAGTTCACCCGCGACAACAAGCCGCTGGGCACCTTCGAGCTCACCGGCATCGCCCCGGCACCGCGCGGCATCCCGCAGATCGAGGTCACGTTCGACATCGACGCGAACGGCATCGTCCACGTGTCGGCGAAGGACAAGGGCACCGGCAAGGAGCAGTCGATGACGATCACCGGCGGCTCGTCGCTGCCCAAGGACGACATCGAGCGCATGGTGCGCGAGGCTGAGGAGCACGCCGCCGAGGACAAGAAGCGCCGCGAAGCCGCCGAGGTGCGCAACCAGGCCGAGACGCTGTCCTACTCGATCGAGAAGCTCATCAAGGAGAACGACGACAAGCTGCCCGAGGACGTCAAGACCGAGGTTCAGGCCGACGTCGACGCCCTCAAGACGGCGCTGGCCGGCGACGACGACGAGGCCGTGAAGACCGCGTTCGACAAGCTCAACCAGAGCCAGGGCAAGCTCGGCGAGGCGATCTACGCCTCCAACCAGGCCTCCCAGCAGGCCGACGCGCCGTCGGATCAGCCCGCCGGCGACCAGGCCCCGACCGACTCCGACGAGGACGTGGTCGACGCCGAGGTCGTGGACGACGAGGACGAGAAGAAGTAACCATGGCCGACAAGGACTTCGAAGAGCCGCAGGGCGACGAGGTCCGTCCGGACGAGGAGGGGTCGGAGGCGAAGGCCTCCGACCCCGACCCGCAGGACGGACAGGGCGAGAACGACGAGCTCACGGTCGACGACATCCTCGGCGCGACCCAGAACGCGGATGCCGCGGCCGAGGACGCCGTGATCGCCGACCTCGAGTCGCAGCTGCTGAACGACCTCAAGCGCCTGCAGGCCGAATACGCCAACTACCGCCGGCGCACCGAGGAGCAGCGCGAGGTCGAGATCGAGCGTGCCAAGGGCGCGGTGGCCAAGGGCCTCCTCCCCGTGCTCGACGACCTCGATCGCGCCGACAAGCACGGCGACCTCGAGGAGGGCACGCCCTTCGCTGCCGTCGCCGTCAAGCTGCGCGGCGTCGCCGAGCGCATCGGCCTCAGCACCTACGGCGCTGCCGGCGAGGTGTTCGACCCGCAGCAGCACGAGGCGATCTTCCAGGCCCCGACCCCCGGCGTCGAGACCCCGACGATCCTCGAGGTCGTCGAGACCGGCTACCGCCTCGGCTCGGTGGAGCTCCGACCGGCGAAGGTCGTCGTCGCCGTGCCGGCCGAGTAGATCCGGGAGGCGCATCCATGGCCAGTCAGGACTGGTTCGACAAGGACTTCTACGCGATCCTCGGCGTCTCCAAGGACGTCTCCGACGCCGACCTGAAGAAGACCTATCGCAAGCTGGCGCGGAAGTACCACCCCGACTCCAATCAGGGTGACGCCGCCGCGGAGGCGAAGTTCAAGGAGATCAGCGAGGCGTACTCCGTGCTCTCCGACGCCGAGCAGCGCAAGGAGTACGACCAGATCCGGGCGATGGGCTCCGGCGCGAGGTTCACCGCGGCCGGGCAGGGCGGCAACGGCGGCTTCGAAGACGTCTTCAGCATGTTCAACCAGGGCCGCGGCGGGGGCACCCGCTACCAGTCGGACGACTTCGACGACATCTTCTCGATGTTCAACCAGCAGCAGGGCGGGTTCGGCACGGGACGCTTCGGCCAGGCCTCCGGTGGCTACCGCGGCTACGGCGGCCCCACACGCGGCGCCGACGTCACCGCGCGCACGACGATCGATTTCATCACCGCGACCAAGGGCGAGACCATCACGCTGCAGGGCGAGGACGGCCGTCCGTTCAAGGTGAAGATCCCCGCGGGTGTCTCCGACGGCCAGAAGATCCGGCTGCGCGGGCGCGGCCGCCCGTCCCCGGACGGCGGCGAGGCGGGCGACATCGTCGTGCAGGTCACGGTGCGGCCGCATCCGGTGTTCACCCGCGACGGGCTGAATCTGCGCGTCACCGTGCCGGTGACCTTCACCGAGGCCGCCCTGGGTGCCACGATCGAGGTCCCGACGCTCGGCGGCGACCCCGTGAAGCTGCGGGTCGCGCCCGGCACGCCGTCGGGTCGCGTGCTGCGCGTGAAGGGCCGCGGAGTCGAGAACGCCAAGGGCACCGGCGATCTGCTCGCCGAGGTGCAGGTGGCGGTGCCGGCGCACCTCGACGACGCCGCCCGCGAGGCGCTCGAGCGGTACCACGAGCTCGAACCCAAGGAGAACCCGCGCGCCGACCTCATGTCGAGGGCGCGGGGCTAGAGGATGTGACCGGCATGGGCGAGCAGCACGACATCGACGACGACGCGCCGATCTTCGCGATCGCCGTCGCCGCCGAGCTCTCGGGCATGCACCCGCAGACGCTGCGCCAGTACGACCGGCTCGGCCTGGTCGTCCCCGCGCGGACGCCGGGCGGCTCGCGTCGCTACTCCCTGCGCCACGTCGCGCAGCTGCGCGAGGTCGCCCGCATGTCGGCCGAGGGCATCGGCCTCCCGGCGATCGTGCGCATCCTCGAGCTCGAGGACCGCGTGCGCGAGCTCCACGGCCGCGTGCGCGACCTCGAGGAGCGCGTGCGCGTCGAGCTCGAGCGACGCCCCGGCGCGCGCGTCTTCGCCGCCGGCGCGACCGGGGCCGTCGTGACCCTGCGCAGCGGGACCCGCGTGCGACGGGCGACCGAGCTCGTCGTCTGGCGACCCCGGCACCAGCTCGAGGAGAGCGCCGGCGACGGCGCCGACGAGCCGCGCGACGCGTGAGCGCCCGAGCCTGACCGGCGCGGGTCAGGCGTCCGCGTCGTACTCCGTCCGTCCTGCGACGACCGTGCGCACGACGCGGGCCGTGAGGAGCACCTCGGGCCCGTCGGCGAACGGGTCGGCGTCGATCACCGCGAAGTCCGCGGCGAGCCCCGGCTCGAGGCGGCCGCGTACCTCCCCGTCGCCGACGGACGCCGCGGCATCCCGCGTCGCGTGGCCGATCGCATCCTCGAGGGGAAGCGCGAACTGCGGATGCCGCGGCGCGAACGACGGGTCGAGCGCCGACTTGCGGGTCGCCGCGATGTACATGTTCGGGAGCGCCTCGAACGGGGCGGTCGGGGCATCCGTCGAGAAGGCCAGCAGCGCGCCTGCCGCGACGTACTCCGGCCACGCGAACGCGCGGTCCACCCGCTCGTCGCCGAGCATCGCCGCCCAGTTGTCGAAGATCGCGGGATCGGCGTGGACGGGCTGCATCGACGCCGTCACGCCGAGGCGGGCCATGCGCTCGGCGGTGCCCGGTGCCGCGTACTCGAGGTGCTCGATGCGATGCCGGCGGGGCAGGTCGCCGTTGACCGCGGCGGCGTGCTCGACGGCGTCGAGGGCGATGTCGCTCGCGAGATCCCCGATGGCGTGCAGGGCGACCTGCAGTCCCGCCGCGTCGGCGGCGGCGACGACGGGCGCGATCCGCTCGGGCGACCAGATCGGGTCGGCGTTCGATCCGTCGGAGTACGGATGCCGCATCCCGGCCGTGCAGGCGTCGATCACGCCGTCGACCACGAGCTTGATCCCCACCACTCGAAGCCACGGCGAATCCACCTCGCGGGCCAGTTCGGCTGCACGCGCGACCTGCGCGATATTGGCCTCGTCGTCGCCGGCGTTGTCGACGAACCAGTGCGCTGCGACGCGCAGCGGGAGCCGTCCGCCTCGGCGCTCCGTGGCCCGCCGCAGCGCCGCGAGGCCGAGGTCGTCGAACGCCATGTCGACCGCGCCCGTGACGCCGCTCGCGGCGTAGGCGCGCAGCATCCGCTCGACCGCCTCATCGCGATCGGCATCGCTCGTCTGCTCGGCGAGGAAGGTCCAGACATGCAGCTGCGCGGCGGTCTCGTAGAGCATGCCGTCCGGCTCGCCGTGGGCATCGCGGCCGATGCGCCCGCCGTGGGGGTCGGGGGTGTCGCGCGTGATCCCCATCTCGGTGAGGGCGGCCGTGTTGACCCATACCGAGTGATAGTCGTTCGCGTCGAGGTACACCGGGACGTCGGGCACCGCCGCGTCGAGCATCGCGGCGGTCGGGGCGCCTCCCGGCACCGAGTCGAAGAGCCAGCCGCGACCGAGCACGCGCCCGCCGATGCGCGGGGCGGAGCGCAGCCGGGCCTGGATCTCGTCCACCGTGCGGGCGTCGGTGAGCCCGACGCGTCCGAGTGCCTCGCCCATCATCACGAGGTGCGTGTGCGCGTCGGTGAATCCGGGCACCACGAGCCGCCCCCCGAGGTCCACGACCTCCGCGTGATCTCCCGCGGCCGCGCGGGCGCCGGCGGCGTCACCGACGAAGCCGAGACGGTCGCCCTCGACCACGAACGCCTCGGCCCAGCGATCGTCGCCGGCCGTGAAGACGCGGCCACCGGTGTAGAGCGTGGTCATGCGCTCACCGCCTCGGGGCTCTCGACGGCGGGCCGGGTCGTCGCATCCCGCTCCGCCCGCGTCGAGATCGCCGCCACGGCGAACGCCGGCACCGCGAGCACGAAGCTCGCCACGCCCAGGGCGATCGCGAATCCCTCGAAGCCGAGCAGATCGACGAGCGCCGCGCCGATCACCGGGGTCAGCGCCGAGCCGACGAGGTAGACCGCGAGGAGCGGGCCCGACCAGCGGCCGTCCGCGTCGAGGGCGGCCGAGGTCGAGACGAAGTACATGAAGGCGATCGCATAGATCGTGTTCCAGACGATGAAGACCACGATGAAGGTCGTCGGGTCGGTGACGAAGCCGAGGGCGATCTTGAGCGCTCCGCCGAGCACCAGGAGCACCGCCAGCGGCACGGCGCGGCCGAGGCGGTTGCCCACGGCCATGAGCAGCAGTGAGCCGACCAGGCCGCCGGCGGTCGCCCCGCTCAGCGCGAGCCCGAGGCCCTCCGGCGTGAGGGCGGCCTGCTCGGCGCCCATGACGCCGGCCATCGCCCACAGCGAGTCCTCGCTGACCGCCCACAGCGCGAAGGTCACGAGCAGCACGAAGCCCGCGACCGTCACGACGCGAGAGGCGGGGCGCGGCGCGCGCACCGTGCCGAGGGTCGCGGTCGACGGGACCTCGACGGGCATCGCCTCGGGGACGGCGGCGCCCGCCTGCGGATCGGCCACCGGCGCGGCGGGCAGCCAGCCGACGGCGACCAGCCCGATCAGGCTGAAGAGAGCGAGCGCTCCGAAGACGTCGAGGGGAGCGAGGCCGAGGAGCGGGATGACCGCCAGCACGATCGTGATGACGCCGCGGTTGGCGAGCCCGTTGAACCCGGCCACCCGGTCGGGGTTGCGGAACGCTGCCAGCGCCGCGCCCGCCGAGGACACGGCGCCGCCGGCGCCGATGCCACCCACGATGAGTCCCGCGATCACGATGCCGGGCGAGGGGACCAGCGCGGCGGCGAGGAAGCCGAGGAGGGATGCGGCGAGGCCGATCCGGGCGACCGTGCGGCGGTGCGCTCCGGCGCACAGCGGTGCGGTGGCGAGCCCGGTGACGGCGGTCGCGAGCAGGGTCGCGGTCACGATCCAGCTCGCGGTGAGCACGTCGACGGCGAACCCGGTCTGCAAGGCGGTGATCATGTACGGCGAGAGGTTCACGCCGAGGTAGCCGGCGATGCCGATGGCGAAGGTCGCGGCCGCGGTGGGGAAGCGCAGCGGCAGGCGCACGGTGGAGTCGGTGGTCATGGGTGTCTTCCTGTCGTCTCGTGCACGACGATGTGCGGGGAACCGGCGGCGCGGCCGGATAAACGAACGGTATTCGTTTATTGTTGCATCCATGTGTCGGTGCGCGAAAGCCCCGATTTCGCGCCGGCGCGTCTCGTAGGCTGGCGAAGGACGGAAGGACCGGATGCCTCGCCCCAAGGTCAACCTGCTGTCGGTGGATCTGATCGCCGACGCTGCGATCGAGCTCGCGGACTCGGGCGAGCGCTTCGGGGTGAACGCGCTCGCACGGCGGCTCGGGGTGACCCCCTCGTCCCTCTACAACCACGTCGACGGGCGCGCCGCGATCATCGAGCTCATGCGCGAGCGCCTCGGATCGCGCTATTTCCCGGAGCGCGTCACGGGGGAGTGGGACCACGTGGTGCGCGTGATCGTGGGGAACCTGCGCACGCTCTACGCGGACCACCCGCTCATCGTCCCGCTGCTCGTGGGGAAGACGATCACGGCGCCGGTCGTGATCGACAACTACGACCGCCTGGCCACCGCGCTCGCCGAGGCGGGCTTTCCCGACGAGGAGGTCCTGGCGATCGTCGCGATCGTCGATGCGTTCGCGATCGGGTTCGGGTTCGACGTCGCCTCTCCCGACGAGATCTGGCGCCCGGAGACGCCCACCCGCACTCTGGGGCGGCTCGTCGCGGAGGCGGAGCGCGGCCGGGAGCGCAGCGATCGCGCGTTCGAGATCGGCCTCGAGATGCTCATCGACTCGCTGCGCCGCCAGCTGGAGCGGACGCAGGCAGGCTGAGAAGCGTCAGGCCGCGTCCACACCGCGGTGCTGACGGAACAGCTGCCAGTCGGCGCGCGACAGATCGGCGTACGCGTAGGACCACTCGAGGATCGCCTCGCCGGCGACGCGGCCGCCGCCCACATAACCCGCCACGATCGACGCGGTGGGCGATTGGCCGTGTGCGCGCGCGAGCGTCGTGGCGCACGCGGAGGCGTACCACCCGAACGCGGCGTCCTCGAGCGTGTCGACCTCGAACCCGCCCTTCTTGTCGTGGAACTGCCGCACGTAGAACGAGCGCTCCGGGCCCTCGACCGACGGTCCGGTGAGGTGCCCCAGGAAGGGGTCGGACACGGCCTGCAGGATCCGCTGCATCGCCACGACGCGACCGCCGTCGCCCTCCCGCTCGATGAACCGGGCCACCGCCTCCGGCTGCTCCACGCCGCCGTACTCGATGAGCACGCTCTGACCGGCCTCCTTGGCCTGCAGGATGAGGGCGTTGTGGTCGCCGTCGGCGAGGGAGATGAGGTAGCACCGGGTGCCGACGCTGCCGACGCCCACCACCCGGCGCGCGATGTCGGTGACGTGATACTTCTGCAGCAGCACGCGGATGTCGACATTCGCCGAGAGCTGGTACTCGAGGACGAACTCGCCGATCCGCTGCTCGATGCGCGGGTCCACGTGGGTCATGGTCGGCGGCTGCTCGACGAAGACCAGCCGGCCGGAGTCGTCGACGCTCGTGAGCTTGCGCACCGCGCGCGCGGCCGTGCGCTTCTCGGCGTCCTTGACCGCCTTGTGCAGCGCCTCCTCCGACTCGGGGTCGAGAGCCTCCGAGGCCGCATCGGCGTCGAAGTGGTCGTAATAGCGCTTCAGCGGGCTGCGCTTCGACCCGTTCATCAGGGCGCGCGCGTAGGTGCGGACGGCGCCGAGCGCGGCATCCCTCACCACCCCCTCGTCGCGACCGGTCGACTGTCCGGCGATCACGATGCTGGTGACCAGCCGCTTCACGTCCCACTCCCAGGGCGCCCACGCCGACTCGTCGAAGTCGTTGAGGTCGAACACGAGCGTGCGCTGCGGCGAGGCGAACAGCCCGAAGTTCGACACGTGCGCGTCGCCGCACGACCCCACCGTGATGCCGCTGCTCGGCGACCGGGAAAGGTCGGCGGCCATCAGCGCCGCCGTCCCGCGGTAGAACGCGAAGGCGCTCTCGGCCATGCGCTGCGTGCGGATCGGCACCAGCTCGGGCACCCGGACAGAGTCCTGGCGGTCGAGGATCCCCATGGGGTCGCGCGCGCCGTCGGGCAGGATGGCGAGCTGCTCCCGCGGCACCGCCTCCCGGGCGGCGCGGCCCTCGTCGAGATGGTCCTGGAGGCTGGGGGGCGGCGACCACGACTGCGCGAGCGGGCGGACCTCTGACGTTGCCATGGGCCCAGTGTGGCACCGCCCGGCGGCGCGCGGGAGGTGACTTCGCAGGTGAAATCCCGTCCGCGCGGCAGAGCGTCGATAGCCTGGCCGCGTGACCCGAGCCGCCCCGCCGCCCGCCGCCCCGGCGCTGAGCCCGAGCCTGCGGACGCTGCTGACGCTCGCGGCGGCCGTGATCGTGCTGGCCGGCGTGTACTTCGCGCGAGAGCTGGTCGGCCCTCTCGTGCTCGCGATCGTCCTCGTGGTGATCTGCGAGCCGGTGCGGCGTCCGCTCGAGCGTCGCGGCTGGCCGGCGTGGACCGGCACGACGGCCGTCATCGCCCTGACGTATCTCATCCTGCTCACGATGGGCGCGCTGCTGTGGCTCGCCGGCACCCAGTTCGCGCGGCTCGTCGGCGACTTCGCCGATCAGCTTCAGGACAGCGTGCAGGGCCTGCTGTCGTGGCTCACGTCGGTCGGGCTCGACGAGGAGGCGGCGGATGCCACGGCCTCAGTCCTCGATCCGCAGACTCTCCTCGGACTGGCGTCGAGCCTCGGCGGCACGATCGTGGGCGTCGCGACGGCCCTGTTCTTCGTCTTCGCCTACATCATCTTCATGGCCGCGGATGCCGCGCGATACCGCGACGCCGGTCGCGTGTTCGGAGCCTCGAAGAAGCCTGCGCTCACCCGCATCCGCCGGCTCAACACCGGCGTGCGCCGCTACTACGTGGTCAACGCGACCTTCGGCGCGATCGTCGCCGTCATCGACGGATTCGCGCTGCTCTGGCTCGGCGTGCCCGCTCCGCTGGTGTGGGCGATCCTCGCGTTCGTCACCAACTTCGTCCCCAACATCGGCTTCGTCCTCGGTCTGATCCCGCCCGCCGTGCTCGCGTTCGTCGTCGGGGGCTGGCCGATGCTGCTGGCGGTGATCGCGATCTACTGCGTCGTCAACGTCGTGCTGCAGGTCCTCGTGCAGCCGAAGTTCGTGAGCGACGCCGTCGATCTGAGCCTCACGCTGAGCTTCTTCTCGGTGATCTTCTGGACCTTCGTGATCGGGCCGCTCGGCGCGATCCTGTCGATCCCGCTCACCCTGTTCGTGCGCACCCTCGTCCTCGAGGGGGACCCGGACAGCCACTGGCTGCGCTGGCTGTCCGGCGATCGCACCGCCGTGCCCCCGACCGACCCCTCCCCCTCGCCACCCAGGAGATGACATGACCCGCACCGCCCCCGCTGCGCCGCGCTCGCGCCGCGAGCGCGCTCTCGACCGCATCTCGGAGGGAGGGAGCGAGCGCTCCCTCGAGACGCTCTCGCTCGGGATCGCCGCGGGTGCCTTCGTGCTCGTCGCACTCGTCGCGCTGATCGCGTTCGGATTCCAGGCCGCGCCGATCTCCGGCCCCGGTTCGGTCGGGCAGTTCTCGGCCATCGCGTCGGCGGTCGTCGCCTTCGTGGCCGTCCTGGGCGGACGCTACCTGCTGCACGAGCGCGGTCCGCACGGCGGGCTGCACCTGCTCGACCACCTCGACATCATCGCGCTGGGGATCGCCCACGCCGTGATCGCCCTGCTCGGATGGACGCTCATGGCCGTCATCCTGGAGCAGGCCTTCATCGGCGCTGAGGTCTTCGCGCTGCCGGTCCTCATCCTCGCCGGCGCCACCGCCGGGATGACCGCCTACCTCGCCTTCTACTCCGCGACGCACATGGACCTTCAGCTGCTCGCCCTCGTGCTGGCGGTCTTCCTCGTGCTGGGCGTGCTGTCGAGCATGCTCACGGCGAGCGACCCGACATGGTGGAAGGACAACCTCAGCGCCCTCGGGATGACCACGAACGTGTCGGCGCTCGCGTTCAACCTGACCCTCATCGTCGCCGGGTTCCTCGTCACCACGCTCGCGCGCTACGCGACGCGCGGCATCCCCACCGACAACCCCGTCGGCATCGGCCGCGTGCGGGTGTGCCTCGTCGTCGTCGGTGTCTTCCTCGCGCTTGTGGGCCTCTTCCCCGTGAACCTCTTCTTCGCCCTCCACACCGGCGTCGCGTCGGGGATGGTCGTCGCGTACGGGGTGCTCGTCATCGGGCTGCCGCGCTGGATCACCGGGATGCCGCGGGCGTTCGTCCTGCTGGGGTGGCTGTTCCTCGCCGTCACGCTGGTGCTCGCCGTCCTCTTCTTCATCGGGTACTACACCCTCACGGCGGTCGAGCTGGTGGCGGGCATCCTCGTGTTCACGTGGATCATCCTCTTCATCCGCAACGCCGCCGCGCTGGAGCAGGACGCCCGGAGCGCCTGACCCGCGCGCCGCCGACGCTGCGGGATGATGCGCGTGTGGATGAGAAGACGTGGCATCGGCGTACCCAGGTGCCGCTCATGGTGGCGTCGCTGCTGTACCTCGTCGCCTACTCCTGGCGGGTGATCGGGGATCTGACCGGACCAGCGCACGCGGTCATGACGGTCGTCCTTCTGGCCACCTGGGCGGTGTTCATCATCGACTACCTCGTGCGCCTCTCCCTCGCGCGCAATCGCACGAACTGGTTCCGCACGCACCTCGGCACCCTCGCGATCGCGCTGATCCCGGTGTTCCGGCTCGTGCTCCTGCTGCGGGTGCTGACGCGCGTGCCAGGACTGCGGCCCTCCGCAGGAACCCAGCTGCGCACGCAGATCATGGTGTACGGCATCGGCGCCGGCGTGCTGCTCATCTACATCGCGTCGCTGGCCGTCCTCGAGGTGGAGCGCCAAGCCCCCGACGGCAACATCGAGACGTTCTTCGAGGCGGTGTGGTGGGCGTGCGTCACGATCACCACGACCGGCTACGGGGACTACTACCCCGTGACCGCTCCCGGCCGGCTGATCGGGACGGCTGTGATGTTCAGCGGCGTCGCGCTGGCGGGCATCATCACCGCGGCGCTGGCGTCGTGGATCCTCGAGAGGGCGGCGCGCAACAACAACGACGACGCCGAACCGGCGACGCGCGGCCAGATGCGCCAGCTGCTGGCGAAGGTCGACGCGCTCGGCGGGCACCGACCCGACGGCGACGGCCGGAACTGACACCGCACACGGGAGAGGGCCGCACCCGATCGGATGCGGCCCTCCTCCGTGACGCGAGGTCAGGACAGGAGCTTGGCCTTGGCGGCCGCGAACTCCTCGTCCGACAGGATGCCCTGCGAGTGCAGGGTGGCCAGCTGCTGGAGCTTGGTCATCATGTCGTCGCCGGCCGGAGCCGCAGCCGGCGCCGGAGCGGCGGCCTGCGCGTTGGCCACGGCCTGAGCCGCGGCGGCATCCATCGCAGCCTGCTGCTGCTGGGCGGCGTACGCCTCTTCCTGGTACTGCTCGTTCGCCTTGTTCTGCTGGTGGCGGGCGACACTGCCGGAGACCGCCGTCGCGGTGCCCGCGACCACGGCCGTGCGTGCCGCCATTCCGATGAGGCCGGGACGGCCTGCTCTGCGCATCATGTCTGACTCCTTACTCGACGTTCTCGGCGAGGAACGCGTTGACGATCGGGGCGGGGATGCCCTCGCGGGCGATCACCACGCCGCCGGCGTCGTACAGGGCGCCGGCGAAGGCCTTGGCCCACAGCAGCTCCACCACGAGGATCGCGGCCGACGTGCCCGGCGGAATCTCGGCGGCGAGCGCCTCGATGTCCTCGAGGCCGGCGAGACCTGCGAGGTCCAGCGCCGGAACGCCGGCGTCGTCGGTGGTGTCGGAGAGCTCGACGACCGTCAGCTCCCCCTCGGGGGACCGGGTCGCGTAGACCAGGTCCAGGACGTTCACAGTGCCGGCGGCGACGAGGTCGTCGATCGCCTGGAGCACACCGGGGCCGGGCTTGTCACCGTCGAACGCGATCGCGTAGAACTCGATCGGGCCGTAGTCGAATGTCGTCATGAGGTCATTCTCCTCGTGCGGGCCTCAGCCCGCGAGTGCCTTCGCCTTGAGGGCGTCGAACTCGGCCTGCGAGATCGCGCCGGAGTCCAGGAGTGACTTCGCCTTGGCGATGTCGTCCGTTGCGCTCGAGCCTCCCGCAGTGGCGCGGATGTAGGCATCCTGCTGCTCGCGAAGCTCCTGCGCCTGCGCGATCGAGCGCTTCGTCATCCCCTGTCCGCGGGCGATGAGGTAGATCAGCGCCGTCAGGAACGGCACGAAGACCAGGAAGATGATCCAGACAGCCTTCCACCACCCGCTGAGCGTGTGGTCGCGGAAGAGGTCGCCCAGGATCGAGAAGAGCACCATCAGGTACGCCACGAACACGAAGACCCAGAAGAACCAGAGGACCAGGTTCCAGAGATCCATTTGCACAGCCAATCGTCTACGGGCGAGCCCAGCGCTCGCCACACTCCGAAAGCTACGAGCCCAGGCAGGGCAGGACGTCACCCGCGCCGGGTGAGAATCAGGGAGCGTCGCGTGCCGGCACCGGATTGACCGAGACGACCTCGATGTGCAGCTCGTCCAGCATGTCCAGGAGGCCGAGCAGCCGGGCCTGATCGGGGATGGTGCCGACCACGCGTGTGCACGCGTCCGGCGTCACCTCGACCGTGAAGCCGGGGAGCGCCGCGACGAGGTCCGGACCGAGCGTGCCCCGCACGACGATCTCCACCACCTGTGATCCGCTCATCGGGGCCTCCTGGCGAGGACGGACGCTCCGCATCACGCGCCGTCGTGATGCGTTGTCATTGTGCGGTCTGGCGAGTCGCGCCGACGTCACCCCTGTGGGATGATTCCCCCGGAGCGCAGGCACCCACTCGCCAGGGAGGCAGCTCGTGACGGAACCACGTCGAATCCCGGCCCACGCGGTGGACCGGCCCGCGCTGCGGCGGCAGCTGGACGCGGGAGTGGCAGCACCCCTGTCGCTGATCGTCGCGCCCGCGGGCGCGGGAAAGACCGTTCTGCTCTCGCAGTGGGCTCAGTCGCGTCCGGACATCGCCGTGGCGTGGTTCGACATCTCCACCGCCGACACGGCGCCCGCCGCGTTCGCCCACCGCCTGGTCTGCGGCGTCCGGGCGGTCGTGCCCGAGTTGAGCGTGCCGGCGGCGCCGGTCGAGGCATCCGAAGATCGACTCGGGGATGCGTTCCTCGAGGACTTCACCGGCGCGCTCGCCGACGCGGGCGAGATCGTGCTCGTCTTCGACGACCTCGACCGGCTCACGGGCACCGCGATCCTCGCCGACCTGTGGCGCATGGTCGACCTGCTGCCCCCGAACGCGCACGCGGTGTTCTCGTCGCGCGTCGACCTCCAGCTCGGCTGGAGCCGTCACCGCCTGCAGCACGGTCTCATCGAGATCCGCCAGCGTCAGCTCGCGTTCGACGACGAGACGACCGCCCGGGTGCTCGTGCGGATCGCCGGCAAGGCCGTCTCCGACGACGCGGTCGCCGCCGTGGCCGCTCGCACCGAGGGCTGGGCCGTCGGGGTGCAGATGACCGCACTGAGCATGCGCTTCTCCGACGATCCCGAGCGGGTCGTGGGCGAGCTGGCCGAGACCGACCGGCTCATCGTGGACTACCTCAGCGAAGAGGTGCTCGATGCGATCGAGCGCGAGCGGCGCGACGCCCTGATGCGGATCGCGGTCGTCGACGAGGTGAGCGCAGGCCTCGTCGAAGCGCTCGCGGGCGTGGACGGCGCGCGTTTCCTCGCCGAGCTCGAGCGGGACTCGATGTTCATCGTCCCGGTCCCCGGCCGCACGGGGTGGTTCCGCTTCCACCGGCTCTTCCGCGACCTGCTGCGCTACCGGCTCCGCGCGATGGACGGAAGTGCCGAGCCGCGTCTGCAGGAGGTCGCGGCCGACTGGTACCTCGCCCAGGGAGCTGCCGAGACCGCCGTCGAGTACCTGCTCCGCGCGCGCCGCTGGGATCGCGTCATCGAGCGTGTGCTCGCAAGCGGCCGGGACGTGTTCGAAGACGTCCGCACCGCCACGGTGTCGGGCTGGCTGCGCCGGGTGCCGGTGGAGGTTCGCTCGCAGAACCTCGACGCCGAGATGCTGTTCGCGATCGCCGAGGGGATGACGGGGCGCGGGCTGGTCGCCGTCGAGGCCCTGCGCGGACTCGTCTCATCGGACCGCCTCACCACCGGACAGCGCCAGGTCGCCCTTGCCTACCTCGCGGCGGGCGTGCAGTTCCACCCCCACGCCGAGCTGTTCATCGACGCCGCCCGCGAGGCCGTCGCCGTCCTGGACGCGCATCCCGATGCGCCGCTGCCCGACCTGCTCGGGCTCACTTCGCGGCCGCTCCTGCGGTATCTCGCACAGGGATCCCTCGGCCGCGCACACCTGTTCCTCGGAGAGCTCGCTCCCGCACGCCGCGCACTGGAGGAGGTGATCGAGACCGCCGGGTTCATCTACGCGCCGTATCGCGTGCACCTCCTCGGATCGCTCGCGCTCGTCAACGCCCTCGACGGGTTCCTCCTTGCGGCGGCGGAGCAGTCCGACGAGGCGCTCGCGGCCGCGCGAGAGTTCGGCCTCCTCGCCCACCCTGCCCCGGCCGACGCCTACCTCGCGCGCGCGGTGGTCGCCATCCAGCGCGGCGAGCCGGACGTCGGTGCGCTCGCGCTGGCCGAGGGGAGCATCCGGGCGGCGGCGAATCAGCGCACGCAACTCATGTGGGTCGCCCACGGCGCCGGCCTGCGCATCGACCCGGCCGATCCGCAGCTCGCCGCGGCCGAGCCGCCCGGCCCGCCGCCGCCCCTCGTCCGTCAGGGCTTCACCGCGGTGGCGATGCGCCGCGCCCGCCTCCAGGGCACCCCGACCGCGCCGCCCGCGCCCGCGACGGAGTGGTCACCCCTCGCCTTCGAGGAGATCGCGGGCCTCCTCGCCGACGGTCAGTCGGCCCTGGCTCACGGACGCCTCGCGCAGCTCCGGCTGGAGCACGACGCGGACGCGCCGCTGCCCGCGGTCGAGTTCGAGCTGCTGCAGGCGTGGTCGCGGTCACTCGAAGGCCGCCGTCCCCAGGCGCGCGAGCGGCTCGCCGCGGCTGTCGTGCTGGCCGAGCCGCAGTGGCTCATCGATCCGTTCATCCGCAGCGGCCCGGTGATCGCCGAGCTGCTCGAGGAGCTGATCCCCTCGAAGGGCGAGTTCGTGCGAACGATCCTCGCGCGGGCGCGCACGGCGGCCGGGACGGGACGCCGCGCGCTCGCCGAGGAGCTGACCCCGCGCGAGCTCGAGCTGCTCGCCTTCCTGCCCAGCCGCCTGACCATCGCCGACATCGCCGCGCGGTGCTTCGTCTCCACGAACACCGTCAAGACGCACCTCGGCCACATCTATCGGAAGCTGGGCGTCTCGGGGCGCGATGCCGCGATCGAGCGCGCCGTCGAGCTGGGCCTGATCGATGCGCGGGAGATCGCCCGCGTGGGATGACGACGGCGCCCGCGCGCACCGCCATGATGTGCGCATGGATGCCACTCCCCCCGGCGCGCCCGACACCGCGCACGAGCAGCACGTGAGCGAAGACCCCGCGCTCTTCGACGTCATGGCGCCGCCCGAGCGGCCCAAGCGATTCGCCGGCGTGCTGGCCGCGCTCGACCGCCCGCTCGTGCTCGGATTCGTCACCACGCTCGGCGTGCTCGGCGCGCTCGTCCTCGGAGGTGCCCTGGGGCAGATCTCGACGATCCTGGTCTACATCGTGCTGGCGATGTTCCTCGCCGTGGGGCTCGACCCGATCGTGCGCATGCTCGAGCGCCGCCGCGTCAAGCGGGCCGGCGCGATCGCGATCGTGTTCGGCGCGTTCGCCCTCCTGTTCGCCGCCTTCCTCATCTGGGTGCTCCCCCCGGTCATCGCGCAGATCGGTGAGTTCATCGCGGCGATCCCGACCGCGATCGCGGGTGTCCCCGAGACCGAGTGGTTCCAGGCGCTCGACGGCGACACGCAGATCGCGCTCCTCGCCGCGCTGGACGAGCTGGCCGGCTGGGTCTCGAGCCCGGCGACCCTCGGCGCGATCGGCGGCGGCATCCTCGCCTTCGGCGTCGCGTTCGTCAGCGGCATCTCGGCGTCGTTCATCGTGGTCGCGCTGACCCTCTACTTCCTGTCGTCGCTCTCCTCGATGAAGAAGGCGTTCTACGCGCTGGCACCGGCGCGCAACCGCGCCCGGCTCGAGGATCTCACCGAGCGGATCACCGCGTCGGTGGGCGGTGCGCTCATCGGCTCGGTGACGCTGTCGTCGTTCAACGCCGCCACCGTCTTCCTGCTGCATCTCCTCATCGACCTGCCGTTTCCGGCGCTGATGGCGGTCATCGCGTTCGTGATCACCCTCATCCCGCTGTTCGGCTCGGTGATCTTCCTGGTCATCGGCACGGGCGTTGCGCTCTTCTCGAGCCCGACGCAGGCGCTCATCTTCCTCATCGCCTACCTCGTCTACATCCAGCTCGAGTCCTACGTCATCAGCCCGCGCGTGATGAACAAGGCCATCTCCATCCCGGCCGCGCTCGTGCTGATCGGCGCCATGGTCGGCGGTGCCCTGATGGGCGTCATCGGCGTGCTGGTCGCGCTGCCGGTGATGGCGTCGATCCTGCTCATCATCCGCGAGGTCGTCGTGCCGAAGCAGGACCTCAAGGTCTAGCCTCGGTCGCCCCGGAGTCTCGGGTCCTCCGACCGAGCCCGCCGGGTTCAGTTCAGGGCGGAGGTGAGGCGGGCGATCCCGTCGAGGAACGTGGCCTTGCCGGGCTGGTTGTTCCACTCCTCGAGGGTGAGCTCGCGGCCGGCGTCACGGTAGGCCTGCTCCACCTCGCGCATGTCGGAGACGAACGACTTTCCGCGGACGAGCAGCGAGACCTCCATGTTCAGGCTGAACGAGCGGATGTCCATGTTGCTCGATCCGATGACGGCGATGTCGTCGTCGATGGAGAAGTGCTTCGAGTGCAGGATGAACGGCGCGGGGTAGAGGAAGATCCGGACGCCCGCCTCGAGCAGTGCCGAATAGTAGGACCGCTGCGCGTGGTAGACGAGCCCCTGGTCGCCGATCTCCGACACGAACAGCTGCACCTCGAGGCCGCGCTGGCAGGCGGTGGTGATCGCGTAGACCATCGCCTCGTCCGGCACGAAGTACGGGCTCGTCAGGATGACCTTCTCGGTCGCGCCGTAGATGAGCGACAGGAACAGCCGCAGGTTGTTCTCCGTCGGGTAGCCGGGGCCGCTGGGGACGACCTGGCACAGCAGCGCGTCGGGAGAGGTCGAGCGCTCCAGCGCCGGCGCGGCGACGTGCTCGGTGGCGGTGAGGTCCTCGCCCGTCTCGATGAGCCAGTCCGACATGAACACGACGTTGACGGCGGCGACCACGGGACCGGTGAGTCGCGTCATGAGCTCCTGCCACTTGAGCCCGCGCTTGATGTTCTTGGGCGAGTCGTAGCTGCGGTCGATGAGGTTCTGCGACCCCATGAACCCGATGCGCCCGTCGACGACGACGATCTTGCGGTGGTTGCGCAGGTCGGGGCGCTGGTACTTGCCCTTGAACGGCATGACCGGCAGCATCCACGCCCACTTCACGCCGATGCGGTCGAGCTCGGCGAGCGTCGCCTTCGAATTGCCGAGGCGCCGCGTCGCGACGTAGTCGGCGAGGAGCCGCACCGTGACACCGCGCGCGACGGCGCGCTCCATCGCGGCGAAGAATCCGCGGGTGGTGTCGTCCCAGGCGACGATGAAGAACTCGACGTGCACGAAGTGCTGGGCGGTGTCGATGGCCTCGGCCATCGCGTCGATCGAGCCCTGGTAGTCGGGGTAGAGGGATGCCTCGTTCCCCTCGGTCGCGGGCAGCGCCGTCAGGGCCTCGTTCTGCTGGACGACGCGCTGGAACCAGCGCGGCCAGTCGTCGTGCATCCTGCGCAGCTGGCCGCTGTCGACGCCGCTTCGGATCATCCCGTCGATGCGCGCCTGCTCGGCGCGCCGCTTCGCGGGGAGCCGGAAGCTGCCGATGAGCAGGAACAGCAGGATGCCGATGAACGGGAGCAGGAGGATCAGCAGCAGCCACGCCATCGCCGCCGTGGGCTTGCGCCCGCGCGGGATGACGATCAGGGCGATGATGTCGATGACGACGACCACGATGAGGACGATCGGCCAGACGGGTCCTGCATCCAGCATGCTCAGCATTCCGGTCCTCTTTCAGGCGGGGGTGACGCGGTTGACGGAGACGACCTCGATGTCGAGGTCGTCCAGGACGCCGAGCAGGCCGCGCAGTTCGGAACGGTCCTCGAGCATGCCGGTGATGCTCGTGGTGCCGTCGTCCCGAGTCGAGACCTCGTAGCGATCGAGGGCGCTGACGAGCGTCGGCCCGAGGTGACCGGTGATCACGACTTCGACGAGGTGCGGGGACACGGCATCCTTCCTTGGCCACGGGGGAATGGACTCTGCCAGCGTGGGGCAGAGGGCCCCGCGGTGCCGTCACCCGCGGGGGATGATTCCGTTCAGCGGCCGTTCATCCGGCCACGCCGGGCGGCGGCGAACCGTCAGTTCGGGCCGCCGCCGGGTTCGATGCGCAGCACGCCGGGCGCCTCGCCCACCTCGAGGTCGTCGACCACACGCACCGTCCGGGCGAGGTCGTCGACCGAGCCGATGACGGTGCCGAAGCGCTCCCGGTCGGAGCACACCGCGGTCACCGTGACGAAATGGGTTCCGGTGTCCCACGTGTACGTCGCGAAGGGCGGCGTCCGCGGGTCCGCCGGGAGCGCCATCTCGAGCTTCTCGCCCATCCCCAGGTGGGGGCTGCGGAAGCTCCCGGTGTCGTCGTACTCCATCGGCATCATGGCGCGCGCGGCCCGGACCTGCGCCGTGGCCTCCTGCACCTGCGCCATCACGACGAGGAGCTCGGCATCCGCCTTCCACACCCACACCAGGACACGTCCTGCCGCGCGGCGCATCAGGAACGGCGCCGCCTGGCTCATCGCCCACGCCGCGACTCCGCTCCCGGGCTTCCCGGTCGACCCCATCGCGGTGTTGGCCTGCGACAGCAGCATCCGGATGGCCGCCTTGCGGTGGCGGCGACCGGTGAAGCCGAGGGACTCGGTCACCGGCACCCAGAGCGTGGTGTCGGCATCCGCCTGAAGTCGGGGCATGCCCTCCAGCGTACGGGGCCGTCGAAGGGCGCTCGGGTACAGTGGAGGCGGCGCGAACACCATCTCTCCGCCGCGCCCCCGCCGCACAGACAGGCCCCCGAACCCCGTGACCGAGTCCGCGACGCCCGACGACCATTCCGCCGATCCGCCGCCTTCCGCGCCGAAGCCGCCCCTCAAGATCCTCATCGGCGCCGACACGTTCCTGCCGCACGTCAACGGCGCCGCCCGCTTCGCCGAGCGTCTCGCGGCTGGCCTCGTGGCCCGCGGCCATGAGGTGCACGTGATGGCCCCGAGCGCGACGCACCGCCAGCACGGCCGCTTCACCGAGGTCATCGAGGGCCAGCCGATGACGATGCACCGCATTGCGTCCTGGCGCTGGTACCCGCACGACTGGCTCACGTTCGTGCTCCCGTTCCGCTCGAAGTACTACTCGCGTCGCGTGCTCGACGAGGTGAAGCCCGACGTCGTGCACATCCAGTCGCACATCGTGATCGGCCGCGGCCTGTCGCGCATCGCCAAGCAGCGCGGCATCCCGGTCATCGCCACGAATCACGTGATGGCGGAGAACGTCCTCGACTTCACCGTCCTCCCCGCGTCGTGGACGCGCTACGCGATCAAGCTCGCGTGGGAGGATGCCGAGCGCACCTTCCGGCTCACGCGCGCGGTGACCACTCCGACCCGCAAGGCGGCCGAGTTCCTCGAGCGCACGATCGACATCCACAACGTGATCCCGGTGAGCTGCGGGATCGAGGCATCCCACTACACCGCCGACCTCACGCCCCGCGACGCCCACCGCCTCGTCTTCGTCGGCCGCCTCACCACCGAGAAGCAGATCGACGTCGTGCTGCGCGCCGTCGCACGCCTCGACCCGGCCCTGGACGTGCGGTTCGACATCGTCGGCAAGGGCGACCAGCGCCGCAACCTCGAGGAGCTCACGGTCGATCTGGGCCTCACCGACCGCGTGCACTTCCACGGCCACACCACCGACGAGGAGCTGCGGGCGCTCCTGACGAACGCCTCGCTGTTCGTCATCGCCTCGGTCGCCGAGCTGCAGTCGATCGCGACGATGGAGGCGATGGCCTCGGGCCTGCCGATCGTCGCCGCCGACGCGGTCGCCCTCCCGCATCTCGTGCACGACGGCGAGAACGGCTACCTGTTCGAGCCCGGGAACGTGGACGACCTGGTCGCGAAGCTCACGACCGTCCTCACGCAGACCCCCGAGGAGCGCCTGCGCATGCAGCGGGCGTCGCTCGAGGGCGTGAAGGTCCACGACATGCAGCGCACGCTCGACACGTTCGAGGCGCTCTACCGCGACGAACCGCTGCCGGAGTAGCGCACCGTGCACGTCGTGATGTTCGGCGACCAGCACGTCGAGACGCTCGGCGGGGCGCAGGTGTCGATGCGGCTGCAGCGCCGGTTCCTCGAGAAGGCCGGGCACACCGTCACCGTCGTCGCGCCGCGCGTGCACGGTCCGCGGGGGCAGGCGATCGCTCCGGATGCCGCGTACCTCGACATCCCCTCGATCCCGATCACCCCCGACCGCGAGTACTCGATGTCGTGGCCCGGGCGTCGCACCGACCGATGGGTGGATGCCGCGCTCGCGGCGCGCCCGCCCGTCGACGTCGTCCACGTGCAGGCCGACTTCTGGGGAGCCTTCATCGGCCACCGATTCGCCGCCCGTCACCGCCTGCCGGTGGTGCACACGATGCACAATCGCGTGGACGTCGGGATCGCGGCGACGACGCCCTTCCCCAAGACGGTGCTGCGGGTGCTGAACGACTGGCAGTCGTGGGCGCTGGGGCCGCACGGGACGCGGCGCGACGGCTGGGCGTATCTGCGCGGGCTGGCGGCGAAGTCCGACGCCGTCACCGCACCATCGTCGCACTTCGCGCGGCGGCTCGAGGAGCACGGGGTCGTCCCGCGCGACGCGGTGCCGCACGTCGACGTGGTGTGGAACGGCATCGACGACGACGTCCTCGACTCCGCGCTGGCTGCGGCCACCGGGTCGCGGGTGCCCGGCCCGCCGCGATTCGTCTGGCTGGGGCGCATGAGCCCCGAGAAGCGCCTGCTGCCGTTCCTCGAGGCGCTCGCCGCGTCGGGGGTGCGCGCCGACGTCGAGGTGATCGGCGGCGGGGGGCAGCGGCGCGCGGCCGAGCGACTCGTCGCCAGGCTGCGGCCCGAGGCCTCCGTCGTGTTCGCGGGTCGCATGCCCTATGCCCGCACGCTCGCGCGCATCGCGGCCGCCGACGCCGTCGTGCAGACGTCGATCGGGTTCGAGACCCAGGGCATGACGATCTTCGAGGCGGCCTCGCTCGGCACGCCCTCGGTCATCAGCGACCGCGACCTCGCCGCCGAACTCGGCGCCGGCTACTGGCCGGTCGGATCGGATGCGGCGGCGGCGGCGACGACCGCCGCGCTCGCAGAAGCCTTGCGAGTCGCGGCGGCCGACATCGATGCCGGATCTCCGGTCGAGGTGGACCCGAGCATCCGTGAGCGCTTCCGGCAGTCGTCGCGCACCGCGGCGATGATCGAGATCTACGAGCGGGTCATCGCGCGCTGACCGCGGGCCTGCTTCCGTTTGTGCGGGCGAATCGCCGTGCGCGCGGTCGGCCAGGCGTCCATTTGCCCGCACAAACGGAACAGGTCATCAGGGGAGGCGGGTCGGATCGGTGGGGAGACGGTGGTAGCCGTCGTTGCGGAGTGCCGTGATCGTCGAGGCGACCGCGACAGCGGACAGTGCTGCGAGAAGAATCACCATGAACATGGCAGAAACGCTACGCTTGCGTCATGACTGCCAACAGTGGCAGGATGGACACACAACGTAGTAATACTGCCACCGTGAGGAACAGGGGTACGACATGCACACCGTCGCCGTGATCGTGCAGGACGGGTTCGCGCCGTTCGAGTTCGGAGTCGCCTGCGAGGCTTTCGGCCTGGACCGCTCCGACGACGGCATCCCGAACTTCGACTTCCGCATCGTGACGCCCGATCCCGGCGTCGTGCAGTCCAAGATGGGGTTCTCCATCAACGTCGACAACGACCTCTCGTTCGCCTACGAGGCCGACCTGGTGGTGGTGTCGCCCACTCCGCGCCAGTACTGGGCGCGCAGCGCCTCCGACGTGCGCGTGCACGACGTGATCCGCAGCGCCGTCGCCCGCAACGCCTGGGTGCTGAGCGTGTGCAGCGGATCGTTCGTGGTCGCGGCATCCGGGGTCCTCGACGGCCGCAAGGCCACCACCCACTGGATGTACGCGGACAAGATGGCCGAGATGTACCCGCTCGTCGACGTCGACCCCGACGTCCTCTACGTGCAGGACGGCCGCATCATCACGAGCGCCGGCACCGCCGCGGGCCTCGACGCCTGCCTGCACCTGCTGCGTCAGGAGCTGGGCGCCGAGCTCACCAACAAGATCGCCCGCCGCATGGTCGTGCCGCCGCAGCGCGACGGCGGGCAGGCCCAGTTCATCGACCGGCCGCTTCCCGAGGTGGCGTCGCTGTCGCTGTCTCCGGTCACCGACTGGATGCTCGAGAACCTGCGTCTCGAGCTCACCGTCGACCAGCTCGCGGCGAAGGCGCACATGTCTCCGCGCACGTTCGCGCGGCGCTTCAAGGCGGACTACGGCGCGACGCCGGCCGCCTGGCTCGCGCGGCAGCGCATCATCCACGCGCAGCGCCTGCTCGAGAAGACCGACCTCGGGCTCGACCGCATCGCGTACGAGAGCGGCTTCGGCTCGGCCGCCGTGCTGCGCCAGAACTTCGCGCGCGTGCTCGACACCACGCCGACCGCGTATCGCGCGCGGTTCTGCTGCACCAGCGAGGCGCGCGAGGCTGCCGGCATCGAGCGCCGGTTCGAGGCATCCGTTCTCGAACCCGTCGCCTGACCCCGCCCCGTAAAGGCCGGCGGACCACCCGCGGGAGGGGACGTGCGGCGGCGCGGGCGTCGATAGGGTGACCGCGTGCGCATCGATCCGAGGCGGTGGTTCTCCCGCAAGACGCTGGGCAAGGATGCCGCCGCCGGCGTGGTGCTGGGCATCGAGGCGGTCCCCGACGGGCTGGCCGCGGGGCTCCTCGCCGGCGTGAACCCGCTGGCGGGCCTCTACGCCTACCTGTTCGGCATGGTCGGCGCCGCGCTCGCGACGAGCAGCGCGTTCATGGCAGTGCAGGCGACGAGCGCGATGGCGCTGGTGGTGTCGGATGCCGAGCTCGGCGGCTTCCCGGATCCCGATCGCGCCCTGTTCACGCTCGCGGTGCTGACGGGCGTGGTCATGGCCCTCGCCGGGCTCCTGCGCGGCGGCCGCCTCGTCAGCTTCGTGCCGACGGCGGTGATGACCGGATTCGTCACGGCGATCGGCGTGAACATCGTGCTCGGCCAGCTGTCGAACTTCACCGGGTATCAGGCGAACGGACCCAACCGCCTGCTGAAGACCGTCGACGTGTTCCTCCACATCGGCCAGTGGAGCGTCGCGTCGGTGGTCGTCGGGACCATCGCGATCCTCGTCATCGTGGTGCTGCTCCCCACGCGCGTCGGCAGCATGGGGCTCGTCATCGCCGTGGTCCTCGGCTCCGTCTGCGCCGTCGTGCTCAACCTGTGGGTGGCCGACCCCGTCGTGCTGCTGAAGGACATCGTCGACGTCCCGCGCGGCCTGCCGGCTCCGGTGCTCCCGAACGTCGCCGACGTGCCGGCGCTCATCATCCCGGCGCTGTCGCTCGCCTTCATCGGTCTCGTGCAGGGCGCGGCGGTGAGCGCCGGCATCCCGACCCGTGACGGCAAGCCCGCCGACGCCAACCGCGACTTCCTCGGTCAGGGCATCGGGAACGTGGTGTCGGGACTCTTCCAGGGGATGCCGGTCGGCGGCTCGATGTCGGGGTCTTCGCTCATCGTGCAGGCCGGCGCCCGGACGCGCCTCGCCTTGTTCATCGCCGGAGCGGTCATGGCGGTCGTGGTCTTCGTCGCCGCGGACGTGGTGGCGTACGTGGCCATGCCGGCGCTGGCGGGTCTGCTGATGGTCGTGGGGTGGCGTGCGATCAAGCCCAGCCGCGTGTACTCCGTGATCAAGTCGGGTCCGCTGCCGACGGCGATCATGGCGGTCACGTTCGGCCTCACCCTGCTCATCCCGCTGCAGTTCGCGGTGCTCGTGGGGGTCGGGCTCGGCGTGATCCTCTACGTCGCCGAGCAGTCCAATCGCGTGCGGGTGCGGCGCCTCGAGATCCGCCCGGACGGCCGCATCCGCGAGACCGATCCGCCCGCCGTCGTCCCGGGTGGCGACGTGCTCGTGCTGCAGCCGTACGGCAGCCTCTTCTTCGCCAGTGCGCCGGTGTTCCAGCGCCAGCTTCCCGAGGTCGGCGCGGAATCGGGCGGCTCGGTCGTGATCGTGCGCCTGCGCGGCACCGACCAGATCGGACTCTCGCTCGTCGACGTGCTGCGCCGGTTCGCGGGACAGCTGCGCGAGGCCGGCTCGTCGCTCAAGGTGGTCGCGACCGAGGACCGGGTGATCGCGCAGCTGGATGCCGGTGGCCTGACCGCCGACATCGGGCCCGAGAACGTCTACAAGGGAACCGAGTGGATCGGCGAGGCGCTGCGCCGGGCGTACGCCGATGCGCAGGGGGAGATTTCCGGGTCGATGCGGTAAACTTGAGTCAGGACGGCTCAACTTTGCCGCCACAGAATTCAGGAGAGACATGAACGCCACGCAGAACCCCGGGCAGGAGGACGCGCAGAGTGCCCTCGAGCAGTTCGGGATCAACCTCACCGACCGCGCCCGTCAGGGCAAGCTCGACCCGGTGATCGGGCGCGACAGCGAGATCCGACGCGTCAGCCAGGTGCTCACGCGTCGCACGAAGAACAACCCCGTGCTCATCGGCGAGCCCGGCGTCGGCAAGACCGCCGTCGTCGAGGGCCTCGCCCAGCGCATCGTCGCGGGCGACGTCGCCGAGTCGCTCAAGGACAAGGAACTGGTCACCCTCGACATCTCCGCCCTCGTCGCGGGCGCGATGTACCGCGGGCAGTTCGAGGAGCGCCTCAAGAGCGTCCTCAAGGAGATCACCGAGTCGGACGGCCGCATCATCACGTTCATCGACGAGCTGCACGTGCTCATGGGCGCCGGCGGCGGCGAGGGGTCGGTCGCGGCATCCAACATGCTCAAGCCCATGCTCGCGCGCGGAGAGCTGCGCCTCATCGGTGCGACGACGCTCAACGAGTACCGCGAATTCATCGAGAAGGATGCCGCGCTCGAGCGCCGCTTCCAGCAGGTCTACGTCGGCGAGCCCACGGTGGAGGACACCGTCGCGATCCTCCGCGGGCTCAAGGAGCGCTACGAGGCCCACCACAAGGTGGCCATCGCCGACGCGGCGCTCGTGGCCGCGGCATCCCTCAGTCATCGCTACATCCCGAGCCGGCAGCTCCCCGACAAGGCGATCGACCTGATCGACGAGGCAGCGTCGCGGCTGCGCATGGAGATCGACTCGGCGCCGCTCGAGATCGACGAGCTGCGGCGGCATGTGGACCGGCTCAAGCTCGAGGAGCTCGCCCTCAAGAAGGAGAAGGACGAGGCGTCGAAGGAGCGCCTGGCGGCGCTGCGCGAGACGCTCGCGGGCGAGCAGGCGCGCCTGACCGAACTGCAGGGTCGGTGGGAGCGCGAGCGCGCCTCGCTCAACCGGGTCGGCGACCTGAAGACCAAGCTCGACGCCGCCCGCATGGACGCCGAGCGGGCGCAGCGCGAGGGCAACCTCGAGAAGGCCTCGCGCCTGCTCTACGGCGAGATCCCCGCGCTGGAGCGTCAGCTGGTCGAGGCGGAGCGCGACGAGCCGGCCGGCGACCGCATGGTCAACGACCAGGTGACCGACGAGGACATCGCGGCGGTGATCGCGGCGTGGACCGGCATCCCCGTCGGGCGTCTGCTGCAGGGCGAGACCGAGAAGCTGCTGCACCTCGAGGCCGAGCTCGGCAAGCGCCTCATCGGGCAGAAGGAGGCCGTGAAGGCGGTGTCGGATGCCGTGCGCCGCTCGCGCGCGGGCATCAGCGACCCGAACCGGCCGACCGGCTCGTTCCTGTTCCTGGGCCCGACGGGCGTGGGCAAGACCGAGCTCGCCAAGGCCCTCGCCGAGTTCCTCTTCGACGACGAGCACGCCATGGTGCGCATCGACATGTCGGAGTACGGCGAGAAGCACACGGTGTCGCGCCTGGTCGGCGCCCCTCCCGGCTACATCGGCTACGAGCAGGGCGGCCAGCTGACCGAGGCCGTGCGCCGGCGGCCGTACTCCGTCGTGTTGCTCGACGAGGTCGAGAAGGCGCATCCCGAGGTGTTCGACGTGCTGCTGCAGGTGATGGACGACGGCCGCCTGACCGACGGCCAGGGCCGCACGGTCGATTTCAAGAACGTGATCCTGATCCTGACGTCGAACCTCGGCTCGCCGATCCTGATCGACCCGACGCTGTCGATCGAGCAGAAGCGCGAGCAGGTGCAGGGACTCGTGCGGCAGGCGTTCAAGCCCGAGTTCGTCAACCGGCTCGACGACATCGTGATCTTCCAGGCCCTGACACAGGACGACCTGGCGCAGATCGTCGAGCTCGCCGTGGACGCCCTCCAGCGCCGGCTCCGCGACCGCCGGCTCACGCTCGCCGTCACGCCGGAGGCGCGGACCTGGCTGGCAGAACGGGGTTACGACCCGGTGTTCGGCGCGCGGCCGCTGCGCCGCCTCATCCAGTCCGAGATCCAGGACCGCCTCGCGATGGCGATCCTCGGCGGCGGAGTGCACGACGGCGACGTGGTGCGGGTGGATGTCGCGGCCGACGGCTCCGGGCTGACGCTCGTGAGCGAGGGGCCCGCGCTCCCGTGATCCGGGCTCTGTGGGGGTCCACGCATCCGGGCCCCACGCTCGTGGTGAGCGCGCTCGCGCTCGCCCTCGGCATCGCGGTGGGCCTCGAGCCCTGGCGGCTCGCGCTGCTCACCCTCGCGGTGTTCGCCGGGCAGGTGTCGATCGGCATCTCCAACGATGCGATCGACGCGCCCCGCGACCGGGCAGTGGGCCGCGCCGACAAGCCGATCGCGCGCGGCGACGTGTCCGAGCGCGCGGCCTGGACGGCGGGGATCGGCGCGCTGATCGCCGCACTGGTGCTCTCGGCTCCGCTCGGGTTCGGGATGCTGGCGGCCCACGCGATCTTCCTCGCGTCGGCGTGGTCCTACAACGCGGGCCTCAAGTCCACGACCTTCTCGATCGTGCCCTTCCTGGTGAGCTTCGGCATCTTCCCGTCGCTCGCGACGCTCGCCGCGCCCGACCCCCGTGTGGCCGCGCCGTGGGGCTGGATCGCAGGCGCCGCCCTCGGGGCGGCCGTGCACCTGACCAACGTGCTGCCCGACCTCGAGGACGACCGGGCGACCGGCGTCCGCGGCCTCCCGCACCGCATCGGCGCCCGCGCGTCGGCCGTCGTCGCCGCGGCGGGCATCGTGCTCGGCGCGGTGGCGGTGCTGGTGGGGGCGTCGGGCGGTGACCTCGCCGCCGTCACGGTGCTCGGCTGGGTCTTCTTCGGCGCGGTCGTGGCGGTCGCCGTCGCGACGGCGGTGCTGGCGGTGGTGCGACCCCCGTCGCGGACGCTGTTCCGGCTCGTGATGCTCGCGGCGCTGCTGCTGGCCGCGCAGCTCGTCGCGACGGGTGGGGCGATCGCCTCCTAGCCGGCGCGCGCGGACGCGGTCACGCGTCGCGGTCGAAGCCCATCGAGTACGCGTGGGCGAGGAGCCGGGCGCCGGGCGGCATCAGCGCGAGCCGGAGCCCGGCGCGCCGCACCCCGTCGACGAGCGGCGGCAGCGCCCGCCCGAGCGACGTGTTCACGGTGGCCAGTCGCGCCGCCGTTCGCGCTGATGCGACGCGGCGCCGTTCCCAGTGCGCCAGCTCGGCGTCGGGGGCGACGCCGGTGCGCACCCACGCCGCGAGCAGCGGAGCGAGGGTCGCGGCATCCAGCAGTCCGAGGTTCATCCCCTGCCCGCCGATCGGGCTGACCTCGTGCGCGGTGTCGCCGATCACGAACAGCCGGTCGCGTCGCAGCGCGGGGGCGACGGCACGGCGCACCTCGAAGGCGGTCGCCTCGTCGACGCGGGCCGCCGCGCTGTCCTCGCCGCGCGCCCGCAGCGCCTCGCGCAGCCGCTCGGCGCGGGCGGCCGCCGGCGCGCCGTCGTCCCAGGCCACGTACCGTCGCCGCCCGCCCGGCAGCGGGAACGACTCCAGCACACCCCGCCCGTCGATGTCGATCACCGCCACGTCGTCGCCTTCCGGAGCGGCGACGTCCGCCATCAGATACCGGTCGGCGTAGCGCGTCACCCGCACGGCGCCCGGGCGGTAGACGAGGTCGCGCGCCCGCCAGCCGCCGGCCACGACCACGAGCGGGGCCGCCAGGTCATCGCCGTCGTCGAGCGACAGCCGGATGCCTCGTCCCTCGGGTCGCAGCGCGGTCACCGTCGCTCCGCGGCGCGGTGCGGGTGCCCCGTGCGCGAGCGCGGCCTCGGTCGCGTGCTGGGGGAGCGTCGCCACGAACGGGAAGCGCCGGTGCAGGCGATCGAACCGCACGGTCCCGAGCGCGCGTCCGCCCGAGCGGGCCTCGCCGCGCGACACCCGCACCGCTCCGGCGAGGAGCCGTTCGGTGATCCCCGACGCCTCGAGGGCGGCCAGCACGGGCGAGTGCACGCCGATAGCCCGGCTGCCCTCGCCCGGCCCGGCTCGACGCTCGAGCACGGCGACTTCGACGCCGCGGCGGGCGAGCTCGGCCGCGAGCAGGGTGCCGACCGGGCCGGCGCCGACCACGACGACGTCAGGCATCGCCGCTGCTCAGCGCGAGCACGCGGAACGGCCTGCCCGTCTCGACGCGCCACCGATCTCCGAGTGCGCTGCCGAGCTCATCGGGACGATAGCTGCGCCGGATCGAGCGCAGCCCGTCCGTCCGCAGGAATGTGCCGGGCGCGAACGGGGTGATGCCGATCGCGTAGAGGGAGTGGGCGGCGCGGCTGCGGAGGATGTCGGAGTGGATGACCGGCCCGGCGCTGAGGGCGAGGGAGTCCTCGGCGAAGGCTGCGAGCCCGGCGGGCGAGAGGTGGTGGAGCACGTGGTTCGAGATCACGACGTCGAACTGCTCGCCCGCCGCACGGAGGGCCGAGGCATCCGTCACCCGGAACTCGATGCCCGGCGATGTGCGCTCACGCGCGACCTCGAGCGATCGGGGGTCGGGGTCGGCGCCGATCCACGTCACGTCCAGCCCGTCGCGTCGGGCGACGGCCGCCAGCCGCACGACGAGGTCGCCGCCGCCCGACCCGAGGTCGAGCACGCGCGCCGGCCGGCCGAGCCGGCTCAGCGCGGGGCGGAGGTGACGGCGGTACGTGGCGCCCCACCCCGAGAAGAGCCGGTTGACCGTGCCGAAGCGGCGCAGCGTGGCGGCGAGGCGCTGCGGATCGCACGCCGGGTCGTCCATGAGCTCCTCGAGCTCGGCGTCGCGGACCGCCAGGCTCATGCGCCGACGACGGCCTCGACGGGGAGCGAATCGGCGCGCGCCCCGGCCACGCGACGCTTCACGAGCAGCGCCGATTCGACGGTGAGTCCCGGGCCGAACGCCAGCGCGCCCAGCCTCGCACCGTCGGCGAGGGCGTCGTCGTGGAGCAGGCGCCGGAGGATGAACAGGATCGTGGCGCTCGACATGTTGCCGTAGTCCCGCAGCACCTCGCGCGACGCGTCGAGCGCCGTCGGGTCGAGGTCGAGCCCGGTCTCCACGCGGTCGAGCACGCTGCGTCCGCCCGGATGCACCGCCCAGGCGTCGGGCATCGCCGCGTCGGCGAGGAACGCGTCCACCGCACCGCGGATCTCACGCCCGACGATGCGCGGAACCTCGGCCGACAGGATCATCTCGAACCCGTGGTCGCCGATCGTCCAGACCATGTCGGTCTCGCCCTCCGACGTGAGGGTGGTGGCGAAGCGGTCGAGCTCGAGCCCTCCCGCCCGCCCGACGGACGGGTCGGCCGTGACGATGGCGGCGCCCGCACCGTCGGCGAACACCGAGGCGGCGACGATCTGCTGCGGGTCGGCCGACGGCCGGATGTGGAGCGTGCACAGCTCGAGGCACACGACGAGCACGACGGCCGCCGGCTGTGCCGCGCAGATGCGGGCGGCGAGCCGCAGGCCCGGCATCGCCGCGGCGCACCCGATGAAGCCGAGGTGGTAGCGCTCCACCCCGGGGTCCAGCCCGAGATCGCGCACGAGGCGGTAATCCGGTCCCGGGGCGAAGAACCCGGTGCACGAGACGGTGACGACGTGCGTGACGGCGGATGCCTCGACCTCGGCGTCCGCGAGCGCCGCGCGGGCGGCGCGGGCGTTGAGGTCGGGCGCGGCGGCGATGTAGAGGTCGTTGCGCGCGCCGGTGGCGGGGCGCAGCATCCGTCCGTCGTCGTCGGCGAAGCGAGCACGGCCCTCGGGGATGACGTCGTCCGGAGAGAGGTCGTCGCCGAACTCCGCGAGCACCGTGTGGCGCCTCTCGATGGCGGAGGCGTCGAAGGCGGCGTGGATCAGCCGCTGGGTGAGCCGGTCCGCACCGGGCTGGCCGGCGAAGATCTCCCGGGCGCGCTCCTGCGGCACGCACGTCGACGGGACCGCCGTTCCGATGGACACGATGCGCGCGCTCATGCTCACACTTAAGCACGCCCGCGGGGTGTCGTGGGCGGCCTTGCGCCGATCGGGTGCTCATGCTCAGGGGCGCTACCGTCGATTGCATGCACATCGAGGGCACCGGCCGGTTCGTCTACTACGCCCAGTGGCCGGCCGCGGTGTTCCTGCCCGTGTTCTTCTTCATCGGCCGCGGCAACGTCGGCGCCGGCGTCGGCTGGCTCGGATTCTTCGGCCTCGTCTACGGCGTCATCGTCATCGCGGTGCTGCTGGTGCCGCCGGTGCTGACGCTCTTCGACCGCGAGGTCCGCCGCGCGCGGGCGACGCGACTCTGGTACGACATCGCCAGTGCCGTGCTGTGGCTCGGCCTGCTCGTGGCCGGGATGACCGTGCCCGACGCGGCCGACAGCGGCCCGCTCGACACCGTCTTCATGAACTGGTTCGGCATCTCGGCCGAGACGTCCGCCGCGCTGTTCGCGCTCGCCGCGGGCGTCACCGGCCTCGCCTACCTCGCGTCGGTCGTCACGGCGCTCCGGGGCGTCGCGGCCGCGCGCCGGGCGCAGGCCTGAGTCCCGGTCACGACTCCTCGGAGCCGGATGCCGCGGTCGTGTGCACGTCGGGAAGCTCGCGCATCGTCCAGAACGGCGCGAAGACCACGAATCCGGCCGACAGGAGCTGACCGATCGCGCCGATCCACATGGTGGGGACGACGCCGAGCCACGTGCCCAGCGCGCCGGCGAGCAGCGCGGCGATGGGCATGACGCCCCACACGACGAACCGCACCGAGGCGTTCATGCGGCCCAGCAGGCGCGGCGGCGTGATGCGCTGGCGGAACGTCACCTGCGTGATGTTGTAGACGAGGACCGTGAAGCTCACCACGAAGAACTGGCCGACGAGGAGCGGGAACGCGAACTCCGGGACGAGGGCCGCGACCGGCAGCAGCAGTCCGATCACGCTGAATCCCAGGGCGCTCACCGGGATGGCCCGGGCCTCGCCGATCCAGCGCACGATGTGCGGCGTCGCCATGGCGCCGAGCAGGCCGCCGATCGCTCCGAGCGAGAAGATCAGGCCGAGCGAGGCGGGCGAGAAGCCGAGCTCGCGCAGCAGGAAGATCGGGATCAGGGTGCCCGAGAGCGTGCTGAAGAAGTTCGAGACGCCGGTCGTGCCGACGATGCGGCGCAGGAGCTTCTCGGTGAAGACGAAGTGCAGGCCCTCCCAGATCTCGCGGAGGATCGGGCCACGGTCCTCGTGATCGCGGGCGGTCTCGTGGTCGCGCGTGAACATCAGCGCGATGGCCGAGACGACGTAGGTCCCGGCCGTGGCGAGAACCGCGAGCGGAGCGGTGATGACGCCGATCAGCCAGCCGCCGATGCCGGGGCCGGTGATGTTCGCGATCTCGTAGCTCGACTGCAGCTTGCCGTTGGCTTCGGCGATCTGCTTCGGCCGCACGAGGGACGGGACGATGCTCTGGTACGACACGTCGAAGAACACCGTCGCGACCCCGACGACCGCGACGATCGCGATGAGGTGCCAGATCTCCAGGACGTCCAGCATCCACAGCACCGGCACGAGGGCGAGGGCGGCGGCGCGCACGAGGTCTGCCGCGATCATGACGTGGCGCTTGCGCATGCGGTCGATCCACGCGCCCGCCGGGAGTCCGACGAGCAGGAAGGCGGCGACGTTCGCGGCGTTGAGCACGCCGACCTGGAACTCGCTCGCGTTCAGCAGCAGGACCGCGAGCACGGGGATCGCGAGCTCGGTGATCTGCGCGCCGAACTGGCTGAGCGTCTGGCCGCCCCACATCGTGAGGAAGTTGCGGTCGCGCCACAAGGAACCAGGGCGATCGGGCCCGGCGGCGGTGTCGGCGACGTCGGCGTCGGCCGCGGCATCCGCTCGCGCCGCGACGGAGGAGCCGGACGCCTCGGCCCGCGCCTCGGCGATGATGTCGTCGTCGACTCCGACCGCGTCGTCGGGAGGAGGTGATTGGGACATGCCAATCAGTCTCCGACACTGATTGAGAGATGTCAATCGGTCGGCTAGCCTGGAGCCGTGGACGACCGCATCGAGCTGACGCCCGGCAATCCCGAGGACGAAGCGCGACTGCGCGCCATCGGCTCCCCGCTTCGGCTGCGCGTGCTGCGGCTGTGCGCCTTCGAGTCGCGCACCAACAAGGAGCTCGCCGGACTCCTCGGGGTGAACCCGGGCACGATGCTGCACCACGTGCGCACGCTCGTGCAGACCGGCTTCCTCGCCGCAGAGCCGGCGCGCTCCGGAGCCCAGGGTGCGCGCGAGGTCCCGTACCGCGCGACGGGACTGTCGTGGCGGATGCCGCTGCCCGACCGCAGCCGCGTGCTCGTCGAGGTGTTCCTGCAGCAGATCGAGGGGGTCGACCCCGGCGACCTCGACACGACGTGGCTCGGTCTCAAGCTCAATGACGAGCACCGGGCGGAGTTCCAGGAGCGGCTCCACGCGCTCCTCGTCGAGTTCAAGGACCGGGGCGCGGATGCCGACGGCGAGGCCTACTCCGTCTTCACCGCATTCCACCCCGACCTCAACCCGCCGGGGCAGGGCGAGGATGCGACGGCTCGCCGCACTGTCGAGACCGACGCGTGAATCCTGCGGGAGGAACGTGAGCGAGCGCCGGCTGTGAAGGGTGCCGGGGGCGAAATCTCCCCACGCTTTGACGAGCTCCGCGGGTCACTCATCGGTGGGACGATGTGGGGAGCGATCGAAGGAGACGCCATGAGCGAGGCATTCGTCTACGACGCGGTGCGCACGCCGCGCGGGAAGGGCAAGCCGACCGGCTCGCTGCACTCGGTCGCGCCGCACGAGCTGGTCGTCGGCCTCGTCGACGCGCTGCGGGGCCGCAATCCCGGTCTTGATCCCGCCGGCATCGACGACGTCGTGCTGGGCTGCGTCACGCCGATCGGCGACCAGGGCTCCGACATCGCCAAGATCGCCGCGCTCGCCGCGGGACTCCCCGACACGGTGCCGGGCGTGCAGCTCAACCGGTTCTGCGGGTCGGGGCTGGAGGCGGTCAACCAGGCCGCCGCGCGTGTGCGCTCGGGGTGGGAGGACCTGTTCCTCGCCGGCGGGGTGGAGTCCATGAGCCGCGTGCCGATGGGCAGCGACGGCAGCCCCTTCTCCGACGAGAGGGCCGCCGCGGTGTCCCCCGACTCCGTGCCGCAGGGCGTGAGCGCCGACCTCATCGCGACGCTCGAGGGGTACACGCGTGAGGACGTCGACCGGTTCGCGGCCGAGTCCCACGCCCGCGCCGCCCGCGCGTGGGAGGAGGGACGCTTCGACCGATCCGTCGTGCCGGTGACGGATGCCGCGGGCTCGGTGCTCCTCGCCCGCGACGAGACCATCCGGCCCGGCACGAGCGTCGAGACGCTCGCCGCGCTGCCTCCCGCATTCGCCGAGCTCGGGCGGCGGGGATTCGACGAGATCGCGCGTCGGACGTATCCCGAGGCTCGCGAGATCGACCACGTGCACCACGCCGGGAACTCGTCGGGCATCGTGGACGGCGCCGCCCTCGTGCTCGTCGGCAGCGAGGCCGCCGGAGCGCGCCACGGGCTCACGCCGCGCGCGCGCATCCGATCCGCCGCGGTCGTGAGCACCGAGCCCACGATCATGCTCACGGGTCCCGGACCCGCCTCGCGCCTCGCCCTCGAGCGAGCAGGGCTCTCGATCCACGACATCGACCTGATCGAGATCAACGAGGCCTTCGCCTCGGTGGCACTGCGGCTCATGCGCGACCTCGACGACTTCCCGCACGAGCGCACGAACGTCAACGGCGGGGCGATCGCGATGGGCCACCCCCTGGGAGCCACCGGCGCGATGATCCTCGGCACCCTCGTGGACGAGCTCGAGCGCTCCGGCGGCCGCTATGGGCTGGCGACGCTGTGCATCGGCGGCGGGATGGGCGTGGCCACGGTCGTCGAGCGGCTCTGAGCTCCGGCATCCGTCCACCCCTGGACACGGCGGCCCGGAAGGCGGAGGCTGGGCGGGACCGGGAGCGACCGTCACGACCCCAGGAGAGAGCATGTTCACATCCGACCGCGCGTTCAGCAGCTTCGCCGTCAAGGACCTCGACGAGGCGAAGGCCTTCTACGGCGACAAACTGGGCATCCCCGTCCAGGAGATGGACATGGGTCTTCTCGAGCTCACACTCGGATCGGGGACGAGGGTGATGGTCTATCCCAAGCCCGACCACGAGCCGGCCGTGTACACGATCCTGAACTTCGCCGTCGACGACGTCGAGGCCGCCGTGGACGATCTCAACGCCCGGGGCATCGTCACGAAGATCTACGACGACGCCGACTTCCCGACGGACGACAAGGGCGTCTCGCGCGACATGGGCCCCGCGATCGCGTGGTTCCTCGACCCGTCGGGCAACGTGCTCGCGGTGCTCTCGACGAGCTGAGCCCGCGACCCCGTGCGGGTCGCCGAAGCACGGGATCCGCGCCGAGATCGGGGGCGTCGCCCCGGACCTCGACGCGAATCCCGTGACTCGTCAGCGCGCGAGCGCCTCGGACAGCTTGACGCGGCCGCCCATGCGCAGGAGCGAGTTCTCGTAGATGCGCGCGCCGACGGCGATCGCCGCGATGCAGGTCGCGATGAGGATCGCGAGCGAGAGCAGCGGCTCCCACCACTGCGCCTCGCCGAGGAAGAGGCGCATCGGCATGCCTACGGGCGCCGAGAACGGCACGTACGACATGACCGCCAGCACGACGGGGTTGTCGAAGAAGAAGATCACGAGGAAGTACGGCGCCATCACGAGCATCGTCAGCGGTGTCGTGGTCGAGCCGATGTCCTCCATGCGCGACACCATCGACGCCGCCGCGGCGAAGAGCGACGCCAGCAGGATGAAGCCGAACAGGAAGAAGATCGCGAACCACGCGATGGGTCCGCCGAGTCCCTGCAGCAGGGCCGTCTGGTCCGTGATCGTCAGTCCGACGACGGCGATGGCAGCGAGGATCAGGATCTGCCCCATCGCGAGGATCGTGTTGCCGATCACCTTGCCGGCCAGCAGCGAGCGCACCGGGATCGCCGAGATCAGCAGTTCCACGACGCGCGTCTGCTTCTCTTCCACGACGCTCTGGGCGATCGTGCCGCCGAACATCGACGCGGCGAAGAGGAACACGATGCCGAAGCCGATAGCGACCACGTAGCCGAGCGCGCCGGCGCCGGCGTCGGGGTCGAGCAGCTCGACGGTCGGCGTCTGCGCCAGCTGCAGGATCAGCTGGGTCGGCGCGTCGGACTCGGCGATCACCGCGAGCCCGACGGGCGACTCGGGGTCGACGACGACCGCCGCGTCGACGTCGCCGCTCTCGACGAGTGCCTCGGCTTCGGCGCGGTCGTCGACCTCGGTGACGTCGAGACCGTCCGTGCTCGCCAGGACTGCCGCGGCATCGGTCGTCACCGCGACCGGTGTTCCGGCGTTGTTCGAGGCGGCGAATCCGCCCCAGATGACGAGGGCGAGCGCTCCGAGCAGGAGGATCGCCGTCGAGATGACGAACGCCTTGCTGCGCAGCTTCGAGCCGATCTCGCGCTCGGCGACGAGCCAGACGGCCTGGGGCGAGCTCAGGCCGCGGGCGGGTGCGGTGCGGGTGGCGGTGCTCACTGGATGACCTCCTTGAAGATCTGGGCGAGGGTCGGATGCTGCGGCGCGAAGCTCGCGACATCCCCCTGTGCGACGGCCTGGCGCAGCACGCGCTGCGCGGTCTCGTCGGTGTCGACGTCGAAGACGGCATAGCCGCCGTCGAACTCGAGCACCTCGACGCCCGGCTCGGAGCGCAGCCAGCCGGCGTCTCCGGCCGAGACCAGCTCGAACCGGCGGGTGGAGTGCGCGGCGCGCAGGTCGTCGCGGGCGCCGGCGGCGCGGATCGTTCCGCCCGCGATGATCACGAGGTCGTCGCCCAGGCGCGGGACCACGTCGCGCGGGTGCGACGAGAACAGCACGGCGGCGCCGGCGGCGGCGCGTTCCTGCAGGACGGCGGCGACGACGTCGACCGCGAGCGGGTCGAGGCCCGAGAACGGCTCGTCCAGGATGAGCACCTCGGGGTCGTGCACGAGCGCGGCCGCGATCTGGGCCCGCTGCTGGTTGCCCAGCGAGAGCGTCTCGACGTTGTCGTTCAGGCGCTCGCCGAGTCCGAGCTGCTCGAGCAGAGCGGTCGCGCGGGCCGAGGCATCCGCCTTGGAGAACCCGTGCAAGCGCGCGAGATACACGATGTGCTCGAGCACCTTCATCTTCGGGTAGAGGCCGCGCTCCTCGGGCATATAGCCGAAGCGGCGGCGATCGGATGCCGTCACCTCGGTGCCGTCGAGGGTCACGGTTCCACCGTCTTTGGCGAGCACGCCGAGCACGATGCGCATCGTCGTCGTCTTGCCGGCGCCGTTGCCCCCGACGAAGCCGGTCAGCCGGCCGGGACGGACGTCGAAGGAGACGCCGTCCAGGGCTCGCCTCCCCGCGTAGCTCTTCGTGATCCCTTGCAGCTCCAGCATCCGCTCCTCCTTGTTCTCACTCCCCGGCGTCCACGCTACGGAGCGCTGCCGGCGGGCGCCTCCCCCCTGCGGAGGAGATTGGTCCATGCGCGGGAATAGATGTCGGGGACCGGTACTTGCACGTGATGGAACGTCCACGGTGGTCCCCGCCGGGGACCCCTTTCTGTTTGGAGGAACACGCCCATGTCCGACCGGACCATCGGCTACATCGTCGGCAGCATCTCGTCGACCTCGATCAACCGTCGCCTCGCCAAGGCGCTGGAGCGGCTCGCGCCCGAGGGGACCACCCTCGTCGAGATCCCGATCAAGGACCTTCCGTTCTATTCGCCGGACTTCGACGCCGACTACCCGCAGGTGGCGCGCGACTTCAAGCAGGCGATCGACGACGTGGACGGCGTCATCATCGTGACGCCCGAGTACAGCCGCTCGATCCCCGGCGTGCTCAAGAACGCGCTCGACTGGGCCGCGCGCCCGTGGGGTCAGGGCTCGTTCAACGGCAAGCCGACCGCCGTGATCGGCACCTCCGGCGGCGGCATCGCCACGGCCGCCGCCCAGCAGCACCTCAAGGCCGTGCTCAGCCACTACAACGCGCCGACGCTCGGTCAGCCCGAGGGCTACGTGCAGTCGACGCCGGGTCTGTTCACCGAGGCCGGCGAGGTCACCAATGACCAGACCGCCGAGTTCCTCGTCGGCTACCTCGAGGCCTTCGGCGCGCTCGTCGACCGCTACGCGCTGGTCCCCGCCGCGGCCTGATCCCCGCGTCGTCGAAGAGCCCCGGTCGTCCGACGGCCGGGGCTCTCCGCGTTCACACGAGCCCGTGACGGTGCGCGTAGACGACGGCGGCGACGCGGTCGCGGGCGCCGAGCTTCTGCAGCACGTTCGAGACGTGCGTCTTCACCGTCGCCTCGCCGATGTAGAGCCGCTGGGCGATCTCGGCGTTACTGAGGGCCTGCGCCACGAGCCGCAGCACCTCGTCCTCGCGCTCGGTGAGGTCGACCGGCCGCTCGATGGCGGGCTCCGTCGGCGGGGTCGCCGTGGTCGGCGCCGGGGTCTGCGTGAACCGCTCGATCACCCGGCGGGTGACCTCCGGGGCGAGCAGGGCGTCCCCTGCGGCGGCGACGCGCACGGCGCTCACGAGCTCCTCGGGCCCGGCGTTCTTCAGCAGGAACCCGCTCGCCCCGGCCGAGAGCGATGCGAAGAGGTAGTCGTCGCGGTCGAACGTCGTCACGACCACGACCGCCGCGGCGACAGTGTCGTCGGCGACGATGCGCCGCGTCGCCTCGAGTCCGTCCATGTCGGGCATCTGCACGTCCATGCACACGACGTCGGGGCGGAGAGCGGATGCCGCAGCCACGCCCTCGACGCCGGTCGCGGCCTCGCCCACCACGAGGATGTCGTCGGTCGCCTCGAGGATCATGCGGAACCCCGCCCGCATCACAGCGTGGTCGTCGACGAGCAGCACCCGGATCGGCGGGCGGCTCACGCGCCGACCCGCTCGCGCAGCGGCACGCGCAGGCGCACCAGGAAGCCGCCCCGCGCCCGCGGCGCCGCCTCGAGCGTGCCGCCGGAGGCCGCGGCGCGCTCGCGCATCCCCACGATGCCGAGGCCGGGCCGCAGCGGTTTGGCGGCGCGGCCGGTGTTGGTGATCTCGAGTTCGACCGCGTCGGCTCCGTAGCGCAGGCGGACGTCGGCTGCGGCATCCGGTCCGCCGTGACGGCGGGCGTTCGTGAGCGCCTCCTGGGCGACGCGGTAGAGGTTCACCTGCACCAGATCGGGGAGCGGCACCTCGTCGCCCACGATCGTCAGCGTGGTCGGCAGGCCGTTCTCGGTCGCGTGGGCGATGAGGGCGGGCAGCCCCGCGAGGCTGACCGTCGACGCGCTCGGCGCGTCGCCGTTCGGGGTGCGCAGCGTCTCGAGCAGGTGCCGCAGTTCGTCCAGCGCGGAGCGCGCGGACTGCTCGACGCCGGCGAGTGCGGTGCGCGCGGCATCCGGATCGCGGTCCATCACGGCGCGAGCGGCCCCCGCCTGCACCCCCATCGCGGAAACATGGTGGGCGACGACGTCGTGCAGCTCTCGCGCGATGCGCACGCGGTCGAGGGCGACCGCCTGCGCGGCGGTGACCTCCCGCTCGGCCTCGAGCTCGCGCGTGCGATCCTCGAGGGCGGTGCGCTCGAGCGCCGACGCATAGGCGCGGTCGCCCATGTAGTACGCCCCGCCGAAGAACGCGGCGTTCACGAGGAACTGGATGAGCATGAACGCCACGAACGGCGAGAAGAGGCCCTCGCGGGACAGGCCCTCCTCGGTCGGCGCCGTGGCCGACTGGAAGGTCGTGATGAGCAGCCACACGAACATCGCGATGATGATCGCGACCCGCACGTACATGGCCCGTCGCCGGTCGTCGACCCACGCGCCGACCGTGTAGATCGCGATGAAGAGGGCGATGTTGCCCACGTAGATCTCGGGGATGCGCAGCGAGACGCCGACGATGAACACGATCGCGACGACGACGGCGACGATCTCGGGCTGGCGGCGACGCAGCGCGAGCGGCGCGGTCAGGCCGAACGCGTAGAGCAGGCCCCACTGCATGCCCTGCGTCGAGTCGGTGCCGTAGACGCCGGCCACGGATCCGAGCGCCGCACTGAGCACCGCGCCGATCAGGAGCGCCGCGGCCAGCCAGACGTCGTTGCGCAGCTCCGCGGCCGTTGCCGCGCGCCGGCGCCGAGAGGACGAGGTGTCGGACATCCCTCCACGCTACGGGGGAGGCCCCGGGCGCGGCATCCCCCGTGAGGCGGAGTCGTACTTGCTATTGACAAGCTTGGTTGCTTTTTGCAAGTATCGTGCCATCGCCGAGGACGACTCGGGAGACGACCGACAGGAGCAGGGCAATGACGCACATCTTCGTCAACGTTCCGACGAATGACCTCGAGAAGGCGAAGGCCTTCTATACGGCGCTCGGCGCCGAGATCAATCCGCTGTTCACCGACGAGAACGCCGCGTGCATCGTCTGGGGCGACAACATCCAGATGATGGTGCTCACGAAGGAGTACCTGTCGACCTTCACCGACAAGGAGATCATCGACCCGCGTACGCACGCCCAGGTGCAGATCGCGTTCAGCCGCGACTCGCGGGAAGACGTCGATCGCGTGCTCGAGGCGGGTCTCGCCAACGGCGGCACCGAGCCGCGGCCCGCGCAGGACTACGGGTTCATGTACAGCCGCGACCTGGACGACCCGGACGGCAACGGCCTCGCCTTTCTCTTCATGGAGCCGCAGGCCGCCGAACAGGGTCCCGACGCCTACCTGGCGGAGCAGGCGCAGGCGTAGGTGGCCTCCCGCAGCTACGGGCAGTACTGCGGGGTGACGACGGCCGTGGAGCTGATCGGGGAGCGGTGGGCGCTGCTCATCGTCCGAGATCTGCTCGTCGGTCCCCGGCGCTACACCGACCTCAAGCAGGGGCTGCCCAGGATCCCCACCAACATCCTCTCCACGCGGCTGAAGGAGCTGCAGGAGGGCGGTGTCGTCCGTCGCGTCCCGCTCGCGAACTGCGGGCTCGTCTACGAGCTCACGGGCTACGGCCGCGGGCTCGAGCCGATCGTGCTCGCGCTCGGGCGGTGGGGGTTCGCGCAGATGGGCGATCCGGGACCGGACGACGTCGTCACGCCCGACTCCCTGACGATGGCACTGCGGACCGCGTTCCGGCCGGAGGTCGCGGCATCCGTCCCTCCTGCCGACTACGAGGTGCACGTGGGGGATGTCGCGCTCCGCGTGCAGGTGGACCGAGACGAGTTGCGCATCGCGCAGCTCGCGCCGCCTGCGCCGCCGGTCGGCGGCCGGGTGCCGCCGGGGGAGCCGGAGCTCGTGTTCGCGGCGGGACCGGGCATCCGCCGGGTGATCTCGGGTGAGCTCACGCCCGCCGAGGCGATCGACCTCGAGGTGCTCGCCGTCGTCTCGGGCGATGCGACGCTGCTCGAGCGGTTCGCCGCCGTGTTCACGATCGACGCGACCATCGGAGTCGCAGCCTGAGAGGAGTTCCGGCATGACCGGACGCATCACCATCGATCTCTTCACCACGCTCGACGGCGTCGCGCAGGCGCCGGGCGCCCCTGAAGAGGATCCCTCGGGCGATTTCCCCTACGGCGGGTGGCAGGCGCCGTTGCCCGACGAGGTCATCGGCCGCGCCGTCGGCGCCGGCATCGCGGGCATGGACGCCCTCGTACTCGGACGCCGCACCTACGACATCTTCGCCGGGTACTGGCCGAAGCACGTCGACAACCCGATCGGCCGCAGGTTCGCCGAGATCCCGAAGTACGTCGCGTCGCGGTCTCCGCTGGAGCTCACGTGGGAGGGCGCGACGCAGCTCGAGGGGGATGCCGCAGCCGCCGTCGCAGCGCTGCGCGAGAGGCATGACGACATCCACGTGATCGGGAGCATCGACTTCGTGCAGTCGCTCCTCGCCGCGGGCGCGTTCGACGAGCTGAAGCTGTGGGTGCATCCGATCGTGCTCGGACGGGGGAAGAGGGTGTTCCCGGACGGCGCCGTGCCCGCGCGCCTGCGGCTCATCGAGCCGCCGATCACCGGCGGCACCGTCGTGCAGCTGCGCTACGCGCCCGACGGCGAGGTCGAGACCGGTTCGATGGAGCCCCCCGCAGACGGAGAATGAGCGGGCGGCGTGGCGGGTCGGATGCCGGGTGCCGACGCGCTAGCGTGCGGCTGTGGCCGAGGCATCCGCTGTCCAGACGCCGTCGCGCGGGCGTGACGTGCCGGCCGGCGTGATCATGGTCGGAATGTCGGCGATCGCCTGGTGGCCCGCGTTCACGCTCGGGGTGTGGGGCGAGATCTTCTTCGACGACATCCTCGCGCTGTGGGCGGCGTCGACCGCGGCGTTCGTCTTCGTGCTCGTCGAGCGGCGGCCCGTGGGCGGCCGGCTCGTGCGCGCGTTCCTCCTGCTGCTGCCCTCGCTGTGGCTGCTGCTGAACTTCTACGTCGACGACGAGACCGCCGACCTCGGGGTGTTCGTGCTGGACCTCGTGGCCATCGCGGCGGTGATCGTCGGCATCCCGTTCACGCTGTGGGTGCTCGTGAGGGTCGTGTGGCCGGACTTTGCGACGGCGACGCGTCGGCGAACGAAGTGGCTCATCGTGCTGGTGGTTCTCGGGGTCGCGGTGATGTCGTTCCTGATCGGTCTCAACCAGGAGCACTTCCTGACCTGCGGGGAGTTCGAGAGCAGCGGCTACTACCCGCCGCCCGGCTGCGCTCCCGGATCACCTGAGTGAGCCCGCTCAGTCTCTGAGCGTGTCCCGCACGGTCGGCGTGAGTTCGGCGGCGAGGTCGCGGGCGAGGAAGCCGAGGCCGATGCGCTCGGTGAGCCGGGTCCCTGCGCGCCCGTGCGCCCAGGCGCCCCACACGACCGCGCGCTCGGAGGGCATCCCGCGGGCGACGAGTCCCGCGATGGCGCCGGCGAGCACGTCGCCGCTTCCCGACGTGCCGAGGCCGGCCCCGCCCTCGTCGGCGAGCCACGCGCGCCCGTCCGGGTGGGCGACCGTGCCGTAGCATCCGACGACCGCGCGCTGGGCGCGAGCGGCTTCGCGGACGTCGTCGTCGAGGTCGCCGGCGTCTCGGCCGAGGAGGATCTCGAGCTCTTCGCGGTTCGGGCTGAGGATGAGCTCGTCGGGCAGCAGGGTGCGCTCGATCTGGGGCAGGACGCCGAGGGCGTACGCGTCGAGCACGAGCCTTGCGGGGGCCGAGTCGGCGACGGACAGCAGCGTCGCCCGGGTCTGATCGGGGTCGTCGAAGCCCGGTCCGACGAGGACGGCGTCGGCTGTCGCGATTCGTTCGCGGAGCTCGTCGTCGAAGGGTTCGTCAGCGTGCGCGGGCAGGGACATCACGCCGGCCTCGGGCAGGGC
>NZ_JAYRDE010000006.1:0-61744 GCF_041909575.1 Microbacterium sp.
TGGTGCACCACCGGGGCGTTGGCCTCGACGTCGGTGGCGTCGAGGCGCCCGACGATGACGATCACGGGCCCGGTCATGTCTCCCGCGAACAGGCGGGGCAGGCGCGTGAGCCCGTCGTCGCGACGGGCCGTGAGCGTCGCGAAGTGCGTCAGCATCACTTCGACCTCCGCCATGTCGCCGCCGTCGATGCGGTCGGAGAGCACCGTCCCGTCGGAGTCGATCACCTCGACCGCGTACCCGTCGTGCACGAGCCGGGCGACCGCCGACACGCAGGCCGACACCGCCGCCTCGAAGCCGGGGTCGGCGCCGGGGGCGTGCATCGCCTCGGTCGACCAGCGCAGCGCGCCGCGGTCGATCACCACGCTCGCCTCGGGGGTGGACTCCTGCTCCTCCTGCCGCACCATGAGCTCGTCGCGATGGGCGGTGGCCCGCCAGTGGATGCGCCGCATCGAGTCCCCCGGCGAGTAGGGCCGCGCAACGAGATTGTCGGCGCCCTGGCCGAGCTGATTGGTCGTGGTGTGCAGCGTGCCGCCGGTCTCGCCGGCGAAGTCGGTCAGCGGCGGCAGGTCCACGAGCGCCGGCGCGACGGTCACCGGCGTGCGCTCGCCGAAGAGCGTCTGCCGGCGGGCGAGGCCGAACGGGTCGGTCGAGCGCACCGAGAGCGGGCCGATCGAATGGATGCCGCGGCGCACCCCGGTCACCGCGTACGACAGCTCCACCACCCGGTCGCTGCGCCGCAGGCCCGAGCCGAGCGCGGGGAAGATCCCTTCCGCCTTGCCCCGCAGGCCCTTGGGCAGCACATCGTGCCAGACGCCCGGGGGAGTGGGGAGAGCCGTCCGCACCCCGACCGTCACCGACACGAGCGACTCGCGGCCCACCGTGACGACATCCGGCGCGAGCGATCGCGAGACGACGTCGGAGCGGCGCGAGAGATAGAGCGACGCGACGCTGGCCACGATGACGGCGAGTAGCAGGATCCCGAAGTACATCAGCTCGGTCACGCCGAACTCGTTCGCCATCACGAAGCAGGTGATGGCGAGGATGAGCGCGCCCGTGCCTCGCACGGTCAGGGGCCACAGGCGTCTCATCGCGGGCTCACTGACGGGCGGCGATGGGAACGCGCACGCTCGCGGCGATGCGTTCGAGGATCGTCGTGACCGCGTCGGCGGCGCCGCGCGCACGCGCCCCGCCGGCCGAGCGGGTCGGGATGAGGCGGTGCGCGAACACCGGCGCCAGAAGGGCGGAGACATCGTCGGGGATGACGAAGCCGCGACCGTCGAGCGCCGCCCAGACCTTGGCGGCGCGCACGAGCTGCAGGGTCGCGCGCGGACTGGCGCCGAGCCGCAGGTCGGTGTGGGTGCGGGTGGCGTGGGCGAGGGCGACGGCGTAGTCCTCGATCGTCGGCGCCACGTGGACGGCGCGGGCCCATGCCACCAGATCGGTGACCTGGTCGGCCGACACCACGGACGAGAGCTGGTCGAGGGGGTTCAGGGTGTCGCGCTGACGCAGCATGAGCGCCTCGGAGCGCTGATCGGGGTAGCCCATCGAGATGCGCATCATGAAGCGGTCGCGCTGGGCCTCGGGCAGGGCGTAGGTACCCTCCATCTCGAGCGGGTTCTGCGTCGCCACGACGAGGAACGGCGTGGGCAGGAAGTGCGTGCGCCCGTCGACCGTGACCTGCCCCTCCTCCATGGCCTCCAGCAGCGCGGACTGCGTCTTGGGGGAGGAGCGGTTGATCTCGTCGGCGATCACGATGTTCGCGAAGATCGCGCCCTGCTTGAACTCGAACTCCCGCTCGACGGGATTGAACACGCTCACGCCCGTGACGTCGCCGGGCAGCAGGTCGGGAGTGAACTGGATGCGGCGGACCGTCGCGTCCACGGAGGCCGCCAGCGCGCGGGCGAGCATCGTCTTGCCGACGCCCGGCACGTCCTCGATGAGCAGATGCCCCTCCGCGAGCAGGCAGACCAGAGCGCTGCGCACGGCCTCCGGCTTGCCGTCGATCACGCTGCCGACGGACGCGAGGATGGCCTCGGTCGTGCGAGCGAACCGCTCGGGCGTGATCGCGCCGGTCGCCCCGGATGCGCCCGCAGAGGGTGTACCGAGATCATCCGTCGTCGCGGTCTCCGTCACTGCGGCCTCCTCGGGTGCGGTGCCTCGTCGGGGCGCATCCTCGCGCACTTGCCCCGATCCTAATCGCGAGGAGGACGCCCCGGCACTGGGAGAAGGCTGGGGGTGTGCGGCGCCCATGGCGGCTCACGACCGCCCGGAAGCCGGGTAGACTGGACCCAGCTCTCCGCGAGGCGGCATCCAGGCCAACTCCCCCAGGACGGAAACGTAGCAAGGGTAACCAGGCTCTGCCGGGTTCGCGGAGAGTCTTACTTTTCCCGGGGGGCGGGGCGCGCGAAGGGGCCGTCCAGCGCCGCCCAATGCAGCAGCATGATGGTCTTGGCATCCTGGATGCGCCCGTCGCGCACCATGGCGAGCGCGTCGTCGATGTCCAGCTCGAGCAGCTCGATGTGCTCGCCCTCCTCCGCGAGGCCGGCGCGATCGGAGGCGAGGGCCCGGCCGTCGTACGGCGCTGCGAAGAAGTGCAGCCGCTCGGTGACCGACCCCGGGCTCATGAAGACGTCCCACACGTGCTGGAGGTCGCCGATCTCGACGCCCGTCTCCTCGGCGGCCTCCCGCCGGATCGCCGTGGCCGGGTCGTCCTCGTCGAGGAGCCCCGCCGCGGTCTCGATCAGCATCCCGTCGGGGTGGTCGTTCACGTAGACCGGGTAGCGGAACTGGCGCGTGAGCAGCACCCTGCGGCGCTCGGGGTCGTAGAGGAGCACGGTCGCGCCGTTCCCGCGATCGTAGGTCTCGCGCTGCTGGACCTCCCATTCGCCGGCGGGCGTGCGGTACTCCAGCGTGGTGCGCCGCAGCACGTGCCACGCCGCCGCGAGCACCTCCACGTCGGTCACGCGGACGTCGGGGTTGCGGTCCAGATCGCGCCCGACCCGGTCGAGGCCGGTGCGGCCGCGATGGTCGGGGACATCGATTCCGGGGCGAGGTGCGTCCATGGTGCGAGCGTAGCCGCGCGCGTCCGCACCGTGCCTGGCCGCGGCATCCGCCCGCCACCTAGGGTGGAAGAGTGGCACGGAGCATCTTCATCACGTCGGCAGAGGGCCACTCGGGCAAGTCCACCGTCGCGCTCGGCGTGCTCGACGCCCTGAGTCACGCGACACCGCGCGTGGGAGTCTTCCGCGCGATCGCCCGCTCGACGATCGAGCGCGACTACGTCCTCGAGATGCTGCTCGACCACGACGGCGTCGACCTGCCGTACGACGAGTGCATCGGCGTCACCTACGACGACGTGCGGCACGATCCGGATGCCGCGCTCGCGGCGATCGTCGAGCGCTACAAGGCCGTCGAGGCCCAGTGCGACGCGGTCGTCGTGCTCGGCAGCGACTACACCGACGTCGGCAGCCCCGCCGAGCTCGCCTACAACGCCCGCATCGCGGCGAACCTCGGAGCCCCGGTGCTGCTGGTGCTGGGCGGGCGCTCGGCGCAGAGCCAGACGCAGCCGGAGCAGCTCGGATCCTCGCTGCCCCGGACGCCCGCCGAGATGGGCCAGATCGCCGATCTGGCACTGACCGAGCTCGCGCACGGCCGGGCCGAGCTGTTCGCGATCGTGGCCAACCGCGCCGAGCCCGGAGAGGCCGACGAGGTGATCGCCGCGATCCGCGCGTCGCTCGAGGCATCCGGCGCTCCGGCGGCCGCGCGCATCCCGGTGTGGGCGATCCCCGAGGACCGCTTCCTCGTGGCGCCGTCCATCCGGGGCATCATGCGCTCGGTCGGTGGCGAGCTGCTCGCGGGCGATCCCGACCGCCTCACGCGGGAGGCGCTGGGCGTCGTCGTGGCCGGGATGTCGATGGTGAACGTCCTGCCCCGCCTGCTCGAGGGCGCCGTCGTGATCATCCCGGCCGACCGGTCCGAGGTGCTGCTCGCGACCCTGCTCGCGAACGCGTCGGGGACCTTCCCCTCCATCTCGGGCATCGTCCTCAACGGCGGCTTCGAGCTGCCCGAGCCGGTGATGCGACTGCTGGACGGGCTCGGCTCGAACGTGCCGATCATCACGACCGATCTCGGCACCTACGAGACGGCCGCGCGCATCATGAGCACGCGCGGACGCCTCGCGGCCGACTCGCAGCGCCGCTACGACACCGCCCTGACCCTGTTCGAGCAGAACGTCGACACCGACGAGCTGCTGGAGGCGTTCGGCGTCGCCCGCGCGACGGTAGTCACGCCCCTCATGTTCGAGTTCCAGCTGATCGAGCGTGCGCGGGCGGAGCGCAAGCGCATCGTGCTGCCCGAGGGGGACGACGACCGGGTGCTGCGCGCCGCGGCCACCGTGCTCAAGCGCGGGATCGCCGACCTCACCATCCTCGGCGAGCCGTTCGAGGTGCGGGCCCGCGCGATCGAGCTCGGCATCGACATCCAGGCGGCCGAGGTGCTGTCTCCGTTCGACGCTGTGCACGTGCAGCGCTTCGCCGAGGAGTACGCGCGCCTGCGCAGCCACAAGGGCGTGACGCTCGCCCAGGCGGCCGACACGGTGACGGACGTCTCGTACTTCGGAACGATGATGGTCCACCTCGGCCAGGCCGACGGCATGGTGTCGGGGGCGGCGCACACGACGGCGCACACCATCCGCCCGGCGTTCGAGATCATCAAGACGAAGCCCGGCGTCTCGGTCGTCTCGAGCGTGTTCCTCATGGCGCTCGCCGACCGGGTCCTCGTCTACGGCGACTGCGCCGTGATCCCCGATCCGACCAGCGAGCAGCTGGCCGACATCGCGGTGTCGTCGGCGGCGACCGCCGCGCAGTTCGGCATCGACCCGCGCATCGCCATGCTGTCCTACTCGACGGGCGAGTCCGGCTCGGGTGCGGACGTCGAGAAGGTGAGGGATGCCACGGCCCTCGTGCGCGAGCGGGCGCCCGAGCTGCTCGTGGAGGGACCCATCCAGTACGACGCCGCCGCGGACGCCGCGGTCGCCGCCGCGAAGATGCCGGGGTCCGAGGTCGCCGGCCGGGCGACCGTGTTCGTCTTCCCCGACCTCAACACCGGCAACAACACCTACAAGGCGGTGCAGCGATCCGCCGGTGCGGTGGCGATCGGGCCCGTCCTGCAGGGACTGAACAAGCCGATCAACGACCTCTCCCGCGGAGCCCTGGTCGACGACATCGTCAACACGATCGCCATCACCGCCATCCAGGCGCAGGGGGAGGCATCCGCATGACCCCCGTCCTCGTCGTCAACTCGGGCTCGTCGTCGTTCAAGTACCAGCTCATCGACATGGACGCCGAGGTCACGCTGGCGTCGGGCCTGGTCGAGCGGATCGGCGAGGAGACGGGTCGCGCGACCCACAACGTCACGGCGCCGTCACCGGACGGGGGAGGGGCGACGTTCACCGACGCGACGTACACGCGCGAGCTGCCGATCCCCGACCACACCGCCGGCTTCGGCGTCATGCTCGAGGCGTTCGCCGAAGACGGGCCGTCCCTCGACGACCACCCGCCCGTCGCCGTCGGACACCGCGTCGTCCACGGCGGGGCGCGGTTCTTCGAGCCGACGCTCATCACCCCGCTGGTCGAGATCAACATCGACGAGCTCTCGGTGCTCGCCCCGCTGCACAATCCGGCGAACCTGGCCGGCATCGTCGCGGCGAGGAAGGCGTTCGGCGACGTCCCGCACGTCGCGGTGTTCGACACGGCGTTCCACCAGACGCTCGCCCCCGAGGCCTTCACCTACGCGATCGACGCCGAGGTCGCGGCATCCCACCGCATCCGCCGCTACGGATTCCACGGGACCTCGCACAAGTACGTGAGCGAGGCCGCCGCGGCCTTCGTGGGCCGCCCGCTGACCGAGCTCCGGCAGATCGTGTTCCACCTCGGCAACGGGGCGTCGGTGACCGCCATCGACGGCGGACGCTCCGTCGACACCTCCATGGGCTTCACGCCGCTCGAGGGCCTCGTGATGGGCACGCGCTCCGGCGACCTCGACCCCGCCGTGCTCTTCCATCTCGCGCGGCGCGGGGGGCTCTCGATCGACGAGCTCGACGACCTCCTCAACAAGCGCAGCGGCATGCTCGGACTCGCCGGCTCCTCGGATCTGCGCGACATCCGAGCCGCCATGGAGGCGGGCGACGAGCGCGCGCTGCTCGCCTTCCAGGTGTACGTGCACCGCCTGCGCGCCTACGCCGGCGCCTATCTCGCGCAGCTCGGCGGCGCCGACGTCATCTCGTTCACCGCGGGGGTCGGGGAGAACGCGCCGCGTGTTCGCTCCGGAGCCCTCGAGACCCTCGGGTTCGCCGGAATCGAGATCGACGAGGAGCGGAATCTCGCGCCGGGCCGCGGCATCCGGAAGATCTCGACGGATGCCTCACGCGTGACCGTGCTCGTCGTCCCCACCGACGAGGAGCTCGAGATCGCCCGACAGACGCTCGCTGTAACTCGCGTGTGACGTGCCCCTCGATACGCTGGTCACGTGACGCTGGATTCCCTGCCCGATCTCACCTCCTACGACGCCGTCCTGTTCGACCTGGACGGCGTGCTGACCCCCACCGCCGAAGTGCACATGCACGCGTGGCAGACGATGTTCACCGAGCTCTTCGCCGCGTGGGAGATCAGTCCGCCCTATACCGAGCGGGACTACTTCGACCACCTCGACGGCAAGAAGCGCTATGACGGCGTGGCCGCGCTGCTGCGCTCCCGCGACGTCGAAGTGCCGTGGGGGGATCCCTCCGATCCCGTGACCGCCGACACCGTCTGCGGCATCGGCAACCGCAAGAACGTGGTGTTCGAGCGCGTGCTGCGCGCAGAGGGCATCGCGCCCTACCCGGGCTCCCTCGCGCTGCTGGACGCGCTGGCCGCCGCGGGCACGACCGTCGCCGTCGTCTCGAGCTCGAAGAACGCCGAAGAGGTGCTGCAGGTCGCCGGCATCCGCGATCGGTTCGCCGTCGTGATGGACGGCGTGATCGCCGAGCGCGACCACCTCGCCTCCAAGCCGGCGCCCGACGTGTTCGTCGAGGCCGCCCGCATGCTGGGGGTCGAGCCGGCACGCAGCGCCGCCGTCGAAGACGCGCTCAGCGGTGTGGCCTCGGCCGCCGCGGGGGACTTCGCGCTCGTCGTCGCGGTCGATCGCGGCGCCGGCGAGCAGGCGCTGCGTCATGCCGGGGCCCATGTCGTCGTCAATGATCTGGCGGAGTTCGTCACCGCCGCCCCCTCCGACCCCACCGAGGAGCACACCGCATGATCGACCGCGATCGCTTCCCCGTCGACCCCTGGCGGCTCATCGAGACCGAGTTCGACCTCGAAGACGTCGGCGTTACGGAGACCCTGTTCGCCGTGGGCAACGGCTACCTGGGCATGCGCGGCAACCACCCGGAAGGGCGGCACGCGCACGAGCACGGCACGTTCATCAACGGGTTCCACGAGACGTTCCCGATCCGTCACGCCGAGCAGGCCTACGGCTTCGCCGAGGTGGGCCAGACGATCATCAACGCACCCGACGCGAAGGTCATGCGGGTGTACGTCGACGACGAGCCGCTCTCCCTCGACCTCGCCGACGTGCGCGAGTACGAGCGCGTGCTCGACATGCGCGACGGCGTCCTGCGCCGGCACATCCTGTGGGTGACGCCGTCGGGCAAGGACGTGCGGATCGACTTCGAGCGGATGGTGTCGTTCGAGGAGAAGCACCTCGCCGTCATGACCGTCGAGGTGACCGTGCTCAACGCCGACGCCCCGGTCACGGTCAGCTGCCAGCTGCTGAACCGGCAGGACGGCGAGGACGTGTACGGCGGCATGCCCTCGAGCCCCAACAAGCGCGCAAGGTTCGATCCCCGCAAGGCGGAGCGCATCCAGGAGCGCGTGCTGCAGCCGCAGGAGTACTGGCAGGACGGCGACCGGTCGGCGCTGTCGTACCGCGTCACGGATTCGGGGATGACGATCGCGGTCGTCGCCGACCACACGATCGACACCGAGAACGAGTACGACTCGCGCTACCTCAGCGAGCCCGACATCGCGAAGAACGTGTTCCGCGTGCAGGCGAAGGCCGGCGTGCCGGTGCGGGTGACGAAGATCGTGAGCTACCACACGTCGCGCGGCGTGCCCGCGCGCGAGCTCGTCGACCGCGGTCGCCGGGCGCTCGATCGCGCCCGCACCAACGGCGTGGCTGCGCTGTTCGAGTCGCAGCGCGCCTGGCTCGACGGCTTCTGGGAGCGCTCGGATGTGCAGATCGGCGGGCACGACGACCTGCAGCAGGCGACGCGCTGGTGCCTGTTCCAGCTGGCGCAGGCCTCGGCGCGCGCCGACGGCCAGGGCGTTCCCGCGAAGGGTATGACCGGCTCGGGCTACAGCGGCCACTACTTCTGGGACACCGAGATCTACGTCCTGCCCTTCCTCGCGTACACGACTCCGCTCTGGGCGCGCAACGCACTGCGGATGCGCTACCTCATGCTGCCCGCCGCACGGCGCCGCGCCTACCAGCTCAACGAGCACGGCGCGCTGTTCCCGTGGCGCACGATCAACGGGGAAGAGGCATCCGCCTACTACGCCGCCGGGACGGCTCAGTACCACATCAACGCCGACGTGAGCTTCGCGCTCGCCAAGTACGTGCGCTCCACCGGCGACGTCGAGTTCCTGCACCGCGAGGGCGTCGACATCGCCGTCGAGACGGCCCGGCTGTGGGCGACGCTCGGGTTCTGGCGCACGGTGGACGGTGCGGGGGAGGAGACCTTCCACATCCACGGCGTCACCGGCCCGGACGAGTACACGACGGTGGTCAACGACAACCTGTTCACCAACGTCATGGCCCGCTTCAACCTCCGCTTCGCCGCGCGCACCGTGCGCGAGATGGCCGAGCTCGACGGCGAGGACTACCGCCGCATGGTCGATCGCCTGGGCCTCGACCCCTCCGAGCCGGAGGGCTGGGAGCGCGCCGCCGAGGCGATGCACATCCCGTTCAGCTCGGCCCTCGGCATCCACCCGCAGGATCACGTGTTCCTCGAGCGCGAGATCTGGGACCTCGAGAACACCCCGGCCGACAAGCATCCGCTGCTGCTGCACTTCCACCCGCTGGTCATCTACCGGTACCAGGTGCTCAAGCAGGCCGACGTCGTGCTCGCCCTGTTCCTGCAGGGCAACCACTTCTCCGACGAGGACAAGCTCGCCGACTTCGAGTACTACGACCCGCTGACCACGGGCGACTCCACGCTGTCGGCCGTCGTGCAGGCGATCCTCGCCGCCGAGGTCGGCTACCAGGACCTCGCGCTGGAGTACTTCCAGCAGTCGATCTTCGTGGACCTCGCCGATCTGCACCACAACGCCTCCGACGGCGTGCATGTCGCGTCCGCGGGCGGGGTGTGGACGGCGCTCGTCTCGGGCTTCGGCGGCATGCGCGACCACTTCGGCGAGCTCTCCTTCGATCCGCGCCTCCCCGCCGACTGGCCGGAGCTGTCCTTCGTGCTCCACTGGCACGGCACCCGGCTGCAGATCACCATCACGCGCGATGCGCTGCGCGTCGCAGCCTCGGAGGGCGATCCGGTCGGATTCAGCGTGCGCGGCACCGGCTACGTGGTCGGTCAGGGCGAGGAGGTCGTGGTGCCGCTCGACGGTCAGGGCCGGGTCATCCCGGGCCGGCCGACGCTGGGGCAGCTGACCGACGTGCAGCGGGAGGACGGGTCGTACCTCTCCGCCTCGGTGCCGACCGTCACCTCGACCATCCCGATCGTCGTGGGAGCGGCCGATATCGAGCACGGAGCGGACGCGCAGTGACGGCGGGTCGGATGTCGGTCCTTCGCCGTAGGCTGTGGGGGTGACCACCGCCCTCTACCGCCGCTACCGGCCCGAGTCGTTCGGCGAGATGATCGGGCAGTCGCAGGTCACCGAACCGCTCATGACGGCGCTGCGCGGTGACCGTGTCGGGCATGCGTACCTGTTCTCCGGCCCGCGCGGCTGCGGCAAGACCACGTCCGCCCGCATCCTCGCCCGCTGCCTGAACTGCGCCGCAGGCCCGACCGACACCCCGTGCGGCACGTGCGACAGCTGCATCGAGCTCGGTCGCGGGGGCGGCGGCTCGCTCGACGTCGTCGAGATCGACGCGGCCAGCCACAACGGCGTCGACGACGCCCGCGACCTGCGCGAGCGCGCGGTGTTCGCGCCGGCGCGCGACCGGTTCAAGATCTTCATCCTCGACGAGGCGCACATGGTCACGCCGCAGGGGTTCAACGCCCTGCTCAAGCTCGTCGAAGAACCGCCCGACCACGTCAAGTTCATCTTCGCCACGACCGAGCCCGAGAAGGTCATCGGCACGATCCGCTCGCGCACGCACCACTATCCGTTCCGGCTCGTGCCGCCGGCCGCGATGCTCGAGTACGTCCAGTCGCTCTGCGAGGAGGAGGGCGTGCAGGTCGAGGCCGGCGTGCTTCCGCTGGTCGTCCGCGCGGGCGGCGGTTCTCCGCGCGACACCCTGTCGCTGCTCGACCAGCTCATCGCCGGGTCCGAAGACGGCACCGTCCTCTACGAGCGTGCCGTGGCACTCCTGGGCTACACGCACGCCGAGCTCCTCGACGAGGTCGTCGACGCCTTCGCGGCGGGCGACTCGTCCGCGGCGTTCAACGCCGTCGACCGCGTGGTGCAGACCGGGCAGGACCCCCGGCGCTTCGTCGACGACCTTCTCGAGCGCCTGCGTGACCTGATCATCGTCTCGGCGACGGGCCAGGGTGCCGCCGCCGTGCTCCGCGGAGTGTCGACCGAAGATCTCGCGCGCATGCAGCGCCAGGCCGACGCGTTCGGCACGGCACGCCTCTCGCGCACGGCCGATCTCGTGATCGCGACGCTCGACGACATGACGGGCGCCACCTCGCCCCGGCTGCAGCTCGAGCTCATGGTCGCCCGCGTCATGGCGCGGGGGGCGGATGCCGCATCCGATCCCGCTCCCGCAGCTGCGGCCCCGCGGGCTGCCGCCGTCGTCGAGCGTGCGGCCGCGTTCCCGCCGGCCGCCGCAGGGCCTGCCGTAGTCGAACGCGCGCCGGCGCCGGCCGCACCTGTGCAGGCGCCCGCCGAACCTGTGCTGGCCGCGCCCGAGCCGGCGCGGGCGGCTCCCGCCGTATCGGCGCCTGCCGAGCCGACGCCCGCCGCTCCCGTGGCTTCCCCTGCGGCTCCCGCGGCCGAGGCCGCATCGGTCGCCGCGCCGGCGCCTGCGGGCCCGGTGACGGTCCAGCGCATGCGCGATGCCTGGCCCGAGGTGCTCGCCCGCCTTGAAGACATCAGCCGCACGTCGTGGCTTCTCGCCTCCAACGCCGAGGTCGCCGGCCTCGACGACGACGTGCTCACCCTCGCCTTCGCGAGCCAGGCAGACGTCGCGAAGTTCAAGCAGCGCGCCGCCGGTGGGGGTCCGAGCGAAGACCTGCGCCAGGCGATCCTGGCCGTTCTCGGCATCCGCGTGAAGTACCTCGCGAAGCACGACGGCCCTGCGGGGGCGGCGCCGCCCGCGCCTGCGGAGCCTCCCGCCCGTCCGGCCGCGCCGCCGGCGCGCTCAGCCGCCGAGCGGGCCTCCGCACCCGCCGCTGCCGCTCCGGTCACCGAGTGGGCCGTCGCCCCGATCCCGACCGACGCGGACGCGCCTCCGCCCGATCCCGGCCCGGCCGCGATGGCGGCTCCGGGCCAGTTCGCCGTCGACGACGAGCCCGAAGACGCGGCGCCGGCGCGGGTCGCGACGCTCGCTCCCGCGCGCGAGGGCGACGTGCTGCGCGCGGCCGACGTCGAGCCGTCGATCGAGATCGACGACGCCGACGAGGCTCCGGATGCCGCACCCGACGCCCCCGTCCCGCCCGTGGTCGCGCCGCCGCTGCCGCCGGTGGCGGCGACGCGCAACGGCGGCGTGCAGCGGTACGGCGAAGCGGTCGTCCGCCAGATGCTCGGCGCGACCTTCGTGCGCGAGGAGCCGTACGAGCCGCCGACGAGGTTCAGCTAGCCCATGTACGACGGCATCGTCCAAGATCTGATCGACGAGTTCGGGCGTCTCCCCGGCATCGGGCCGAAGTCCGCGCAGCGGATCGCGTTCCACATCCTGCAGACGCCGAACTTCGACGTCTCGCACCTCGCCCAGCTGCTCGCCGAGGTGCGCGAGAAGGTGCGCTTCTGCGAGGTGTGCGGAAACGTGTCCGAGCAGGACCGCTGCTCGATCTGCCGCGACCCGCGCCGCAACCCGGGCCTGATCTGCGTCGTCGAGGACGCGAAGGATGTCGCGGCGATCGAGCGCACGCGCGAGTTCCGTGGCCTGTACCACGTGCTCGGCGGGGCCATCAGCCCGATCGCGGGCATCGGGCCCGACGACCTCCGCATCACGCAGCTCATGCAGCGCCTCGCCGACGGCACGGTGCAGGAAGTCATCCTGGCGACGAACCCGAACCTCGAGGGCGAGGCGACGGCGACCTACCTCAGCCGGCTGCTCCACACCCTCGAGATCTCCGTGACGCGCCTCGCCTCCGGCCTCCCGGTGGGCGGCGACCTCGAGTACGCCGACGAGGTCACTCTCGGGCGAGCCTTCGAGGGCCGCCGCTCCGTCTGAGGCCGTCTGTCCGACGTGCGCCGTACATTGGCAGTCGTGCGCATCGCCGCGACCGGCGCCTGCGACGATCCTGGAGCGATGGAAGTGACGACGTGAACAGCCCTGTGACGCGATTCGACGCCCGCGCGTGGGTGCTGTTCGCCATCATGGCGCTGGTCTGGGGCGTGCCCTACCTCTTCATCAAGGTCGCGGTCGACTCCTACTCGCCCGCCGCGGTGGTCGCCGGGCGCACGCTCATCGGCGCGGTGCTCCTGCTGCCGTTCGCGCTTCGTCAGGGGGCGCTGCGACCGGCGCTGCCCAAGATCGGGTGGGTCCTGGCGTTCGGGGCGATCGAGATGGCCGGACCGTTCCTGCTGCTCGGCCACGCCGAGCAGACCCTGCCGTCGGGGCTCACCGGTCTTCTCGTCGCCACCGTGCCGCTGTTCGCGGCACTGATCGCCTTCACGGGCGGCGACCGGTCGGTGCTCAAGCCCGCACGGGCGATCGGCCTTGTGATCGGCTTCGCCGGTGTCGCCGTCGTCGTCGCCGGCCCCGGTCTCGCCGTCCAAGGCGGGGGAGGCCTCCTGGCCGTCGGCGAAGTGCTGCTCGTCGCCGTCTGCTACGCGATCGCGCCGTTCATCGTCGCTCACAAGCTCAAGGACGTGCCCGCCCTGGGCACGATCACCCTCTCGCTCTTCGCCGTCGGGCTGTTCTACCTGCCGATCGGGCTGCTCACCCAGCACGAGGTGCCGACGATCGACAGCACCGTGGCGCTCGTGCTGCTGGGCGTTCTGTGCACGGCGGTGGCGTTCATCGTCTTCTTCGCCCTGATCGCCCGTGTCGGGCCGGTGCGCGCGCCGCTGTTCACCTACGTCAATCCCGTCGTCGCGATCGTCCTCGGCACGATCATCCTCGCCGAGCCTCTCACCGTCGGACTGCTGATCGGCTTCCCGCTCGTGATCCTCGGATGCTGGCTCGCTGCCACCGGCGGCACGCTCAAGGTGCGAGATCCCGAGCCCGCAGGCGAACCCGACCCGAAGCCCGGGTCCGCGGCGGAGCTGCCGCCCGTCGCGCCGGGCTAGCGCGCTCGACACATGGCCGGGGAGGAATCGGCGCGTCCGTAAGATGGACGCTTGGGCGCGGCATCCGATCGCGCTCGCATTCCCCGGGAGTTCGAACGTGGCGCTGATCGTCCAGAAATACGGCGGGTCGTCGGTTGCGGATGCCGAGAGCATCAAGCGCGTGGCGAAGCGCATCGTGGATGCCCGTCGCGCCGGCCATGACGTCGTGGTCGCCGTCAGCGCGATGGGCGACACGACGGACGAGCTGCTCGACCTCGCCGCGCAGGTCGCTCCGATCCCGGCGCCGCGCGAGCTCGACATGCTGCTCTCGAGCGGAGAGCGCATCTCGATGGCGCTGCTCGCGATGGCGATCCACTCGATGGGGTTCGAGGCGCGTTCGTTCACGGGCAGCCAGGCCGGCATGATCACCACCGCCGACCACGGCTCGGCGCGGATCGTCGATGTCACGCCCATTCGCCTCCGCGAAGCTCTCGACGAGGGCGCCATCGTCATCGTCGCCGGCTTCCAGGGCTTCAACCGCGACACCCGCGACATCACGACGCTGGGCCGCGGCGGCTCCGACACGACCGCCGTCGCCCTGGCCGCCGCGCTCGATGCGGACGTGTGCGAGATCTACAGCGACGTCGACGGCATCTTCACGGCCGATCCCCGCGTCGTGCCCAAGGCGCGCAAACTCGGTGTCGTGTCGGCGGAGGAGATGCTCGAGCTCGCCGCCAACGGCGCGAAGGTGCTGTACATCCGCGCGGTGGAGTACGCGCGCCGCCACGGCGTGCTGATCCACGCGCGCTCGACATTCAGCTCGGGCGTGGGAACCTATGTGCTCGGCCCGGGGATGACCCTCCCCGACGGCGAATCAGGAGATGAGATGGAAGAGCCGATCGTCGCGGGTGTCGCGACCGATCTCAGCCAGGCCAAGGTCACCGTCATCGGCGTTCCGGACGTCCCCGGCAAGGCGGCCGAGATCTTCAAGGTCGTCGCCAAGTCCGGCGCGAACGTCGACATGATCGTGCAGAACGTGTCGGCGGCCGCCACGGGGCGCACCGACATCTCGTTCACGCTCCCGAAGACCGATGCCGCGACCGCGCTCAAGGCGCTCGCGGGCGACCAATCCGAGATCGGCTTCGAGAGCCTCGTGCACGACGACCAGATCGGCAAGCTGTCCGTCGTCGGCGCGGGCATGCGCACCCACTCCGGCGTCTCGGCCACCCTCTTCGAGGCGCTGAGCGTCTCGGGCATCAACATCGAGATGATCTCGACGTCCGAGATCCGCATCTCGGTCGTGGTGCGCGGCGACGACCTCGTGGAGGCCGCCCGTGTCGTGCACAGCGCGTACGGCCTCGACGGCGACGGCGACGCCGTCGTCTACGCCGGCACCGGCCGCTGAACCTCCGCCTCGGCCCTCCTGCCGTCGACCGCCGCAGGCGATTCGACGAGATCAGGCCCGTTCGGCGCCATCCATCCTGACCTCGTCGATTTGCCTGATCTCGGCGCCGGGCCGGGCCCTGGATGTGGCGGGAATCCGCCGACAGGCGTCGGTCCACGCGCGGTAACACGACCGGCCCGCGGCAGCCCGGCCGGTAGAATCGCACCATCCCGCGCTCCGATGGCGTCTGCGCGACCTCTTCGCACCAAGGATCCCTCATGACCCGCATCTCCGATACAGGACTCTCCGTCGCCGTCGTCGGCGCCACCGGCCAGGTCGGCACGGTCATGCGCGAGATCCTCCTCGAGCGGAACTTCCCGATCCGCGAACTGCGCCTGTTCGCCACCGCGCGCTCGGCGGGCACGTCGGTCGACTTCGGTGGTCACACCGTCGTGATCGAGGATGTCGCGACCGCCGACCCCGCAGGCATCGACATCGCCCTGTTCTCGGCCGGCGCGACCGGCAGCCGGGCGCACGCGCCCCGCTTCGCGGAGGCCGGCGCCCTCGTGATCGACAACTCCAGCGCCTGGCGCATGGACCCCGAGGTGCCTCTCGTCGTCAGCGAGGTCAACCCCCACGCGATCGCCGAGGCGAAGAAGGGCATCGTCGCCAACCCGAACTGCACCACGATGGCCGCGATGCCGGTGCTGAAGGTGCTGGATGCCGAGGCCGGACTCGAGCGGCTGATCGTGTCGACCTACCAGGCCGTGAGCGGTTCGGGTCTCGCGGGAGCTCAGGAGCTCCTCGGCCAGGTCGAGGGCGTGCTGGCCCAGGGCCACACCCTGGATCTCGTGCACGACGGCTCGGCGGTCGACTTCCCGCAGCCCGAGAAGTACGTCGCGCCCATCGCGTTCGACGTCATCCCGCTCGCCGGGAACCTCGTCGACGACGGGCTGAACGAGACCGACGAGGAGAAGAAGCTCCGCAACGAGAGCCGCAAGATCCTCGAGCTCCCCGACCTGCGCGTCGCCGGCACGTGCGTCCGAGTCCCGGTGTTCACCGGCCATTCGCTGTCGATCCACGCGGAGTTCGCCCGCGACATCACGCCCGACCGCGCACGCGACCTCCTCGCTTCGGCGCCGGGCGTCGCGCTCGAGGAGGTGCCGACGCCGCTCCAGGCCGCCGGCAATGACCCGAGCTACGTCGGCCGCATCCGCGCCGACCAGTCGGCGCCCGAGGGGAAGGGCCTCGTGCTCTTCATCTCGAACGACAACCTCCGCAAGGGCGCCGCCCTCAACGCGGTGCAGATCGCCGAGGTCGTCGCCGCCTCGCTCGGCGCCCACGCCTGACAGCGGCATCCCGCGCTTGCCGCTCTCGCAAGAAGTCTCGTTCTTTCGCGGGCGATCGGAGGCCGCGGCCGGTGAGGCTTTCACGCCGAACTAGAATCGTCGGGTGACCGAAACGCCCTCCGACGCCCTGCCCCACCCCGACGACAGCGATCTGCCCGCCGGCACGGTCGACGTGCTGCTGATCGGCGGCGGGATCATGAGCGCGACGCTGGGCACCCTCCTGCAGGAGCTCCAGCCGACGTGGAAGATCGCGGTGCTCGAGCGGCTGTCCGACGTGGCGCTCGAGAGCTCCAACGCCTGGAACAACGCCGGCACCGGCCACGCCGCGCTGTGCGAGCTCAACTACATGCCCGAGGGCAAGGACGGCTCCGTCGACCCGGCCAAGGCGATCTCGATCAACGAGCAGTTCCAGCAGAGCCGCCAGCTCTGGTCGTCGCTCGTCGACCGCGGCGTGCTCGACGCCCCGACGACGTTCATCAACTCGGCGCCGCACATGACGTTCGTGCAGGGTGAGAAGGACGTCGCCTACCTCAAGAAGCGCTACGAGGCGCTCAAGGACCAGCCGCTGTTCGCCGGCATCGAGTACAGCGAGGACTCCCGCGTCATCAATCAGTGGGCGCCGCTGCTCATGCAGAAGCGGCGCAAGGGCGAGCCGTTCGCGGCCACCCGCGTGCCCGCCGGCACCGACGTCGACTTCGGCGCGCTCACGCGCCAGCTGCTCGCCCACCTGGCCGAGAACGGCGCGGACGTCCGCACCAACACCGAGGTCCGCAGCCTCAAGCGACTCCCCGACGGCACGTGGCGCGTCCGGTATCGCCGCTCGATCGGCCGCACACCGGGCGAGCTCCGCGCGAAGTTCGTGTTCGTGGGAGCGGGCGGCTGGGCTCTCAAGCTCCTGCAGCGCTCGGGGATCCCCGAGATCAAGGGCTACGGGGTGTTCCCCATCGGCGGCCAGTTCCTCAAGACCACGAACCCCGCCGTCGTCGCGCAGCACAAGGCGAAGGTGTACTCGCAGGCGTCGGTCGGCGCCCCGCCCATGTCGGTGCCCCACCTCGACACGCGCGTCGTCGACGGCGAATCGTCGCTGCTGTTCGGGCCCTTCGCCACGTTCAGCCCGAAGTTCCTCAAGAACGGCTCGATGCTCGACCTCCTGACCCAGGTGCGGCCCCACAACCTCGGCCCGATGCTCAAGGTCGCGTGGGACAACCCGTCGCTCATCACCTATCTCGTCGGCGAACTGCTCAAGAACCACAAGCGCAAGGTCGACAGCCTGCGCACCTTCATGCCCACGGCGAAGGACGAGGACTGGGAGCTCATCCAGGCCGGCCAGCGCGCTCAGGTCATGAAGAAGGACCCCGAGAAGGGCGGCATCCTGCAGTTCGGCACCGAGGTCGTGACGGGAGCCGACGGCACGATCGCCGGGCTCCTGGGAGCGTCACCGGGGGCGTCGACGGCGGCGTCCATCATGCTCGGGCTGCTGAAGACCTGCTTCCCCGACCGTGTCGACGACTGGGAGCCGCGTCTGCGCGCCCTGATCCCCAGCTACGGCGAGGTGCTCAATCCCCGGCCCGAGGTGGCCGACGAGCTGCTCGCCGACACGGCGAAGACACTCGCGCTCACCGCCTGATCCCGGCGGCGGGGCGACCGCCGATATCCGTAGACTCGCGGGGTGGCCAAACTGTACTTCCGCTACGGCGCGATGAACTCCGGAAAGTCGACATCGCTCCTGCAGGCCGCCTACAACTACGAGGAGCGCGGGCAGCACGTGCTGCTGGCGAAGCCCGAGATCGACACCAAGGGCGCTGATCAGATCTCCAGTCGGCTGGGCATGAAGCGCGCCGTCGATTTCCTGATCCCCCCCGGCGCCGATCTCCGTGCTCTCTTCGCCGAGCACCGCGCCCGCGTCCAGGACCGGGCCGAGGATGCGCTCATCCCCGAGTCGTCCGAGACCGGCACCGCCCCGGACGTCGCGTGCCTCCTGATCGACGAGGCGCAGTTCCTGACGCGGGAGCAGGTGGACGACCTGCTGAGGATCGTGGTGCTCGACGGCGTCCCCGTGCTCGCCTACGGCATCCGCACGGACTTCCAGACGCACGCGTTCCCCGGCTCGCGCCGCCTGCTGGAACTCGCGCACAGTCTGGAGGAGCTGAAGACGATCTGCCGGTGCGGCCGCAAGGCGCTCTTCAACGCGCGGCTCGTGGGCGGGCGCTTCGTGTTCGACGGCGACCAGGTGGCCATCGACGAGCTCTCGGCCGACCGGGTCACGTACGAGTCGATGTGCGCGGAGTGCTACCTGCGCGAGTCGGGCGGGCGCATCCCCGGGAACTAGTCTGGGAGGATGCGAGTTCTCCTGACCGGCGGGGCCGGCTACATCGGCGCGCATACCGCCGTCGCGCTCATCGAGGCCGGTCACGATGTCCTCGTCGTGGACGACCTGTCGGGGACGAGCGCCGAGGCGGTGGCCCGCATCGAGCGCATCACCGGAGCCTCGGTTCCGCTGCTGGTCGCCGATGTGCGCGACCGCGAGGCCCTTTCCGCGTTCGTGCGGGAGCACGCGCCCGTCGATGCGGTGATCCACCTGGCCGGGCTCAAGGCCGTCGGCGACTCGGTGGCCCAGCCCGTGCGGTACTACGACGTCAACCTCGGCACGTCGATCACCCTGCTCGAGGTCATGGCGGCCGAGGGGATCCGCACCGTCGTGTTCTCGAGCTCCGCCACCGTCTACGGCACGCCCGAGCACCTGCCCCTGAGCGAGGACTCGCCCACGGGGATCGACCTGGCCAATCCCTACGGAAAGACCAAGCGGATCATCGAGGAGATCCTCTCGGATGCCGCGGCCGCCGACCCCGGGCTGAGCGCGGTGAGCCTGCGGTACTTCAACCCCGTCGGCGCGCACCCGTCGGGCCTCATCGGCGAGGACCCGCACGGCATCCCGAACAACCTCATGCCGTTCGTCTCCCGCGTGGCCATCGGCGCGCTGCCCGAGGTGTCGGTCTTCGGCACCGACTACGACACCCCCGACGGCACGGGGCTGCGCGACTACATCCACGTGACCGACCTCGCCGCCGGGCACGTCGCCGCCCTCGAGCGCGCCGAAGCCGGATACGAGGTCTACAACCTCGGTACAGGGAAGCCCGTCTCGGTCCTCGAGCTCATCGCCGCGTTCGAGCGCGCCAGCGGCCGCGAGATCCCGCGCCGGCTCACGGCCCGTCGCCCCGGAGACGTCGCGGCCTCGTACTGCGACCCGGGGAAGGCCGAGCGCGCGCTCGGCTGGTCGACGCGGCTCACCATCGACGATGCGTGCCGCGACTACTGGAACTGGCAGACGCAGAATCCAGACGGCTACCCCGGCTGAGCGCTACGGCGTCTGAGGCGCTGCCGCGCCGCGCCGGCGGGGGAGCGGGACGAGCATCGACGTCGTGCGCCGGTACTCGGCGTAGGCGGGGTACTTCGCCGCCGTGATCGACTCGGTGAAGATCGTGGAGCCGATGAAGAGCAGCGTGAGCAGCGCGGCGCCGACGATGGTCCAGTTGAGCCACCCGCCGCCCTCCGCGACCACGGCGACGGCGCCGAGGGCGTAGAACACCCACCACTGCGCCTGCTCGAAGAAGAAATTCGGATGCCGGCTGTAGGCGAACAGGCCGGTCGTCACGAACCCGGGCTCCAGCGTCCCGCCCGCGGCCTTCTTCGCCTGGTGGAAGTCCCACTGCTGCTGGTCGGCGATGTACTCGCCCACCAGGAACGCGGCGAACACGACGGCGAAGGCGGCATCCCATCCCGAGAAGGGCGCCGGATGCTGCCACGCGGCATATGCCGGAAGCGTGATGAGCACGAGCAGGGCGTTCTGGTAGAGCACGATGAAGAACAGGTTGAACAGCTGGAACTGCCAGGGCTTCATGCGGCCGCGGAGGATCGCCCAGCGGTAGTCCTCCATGCCGGTGTACCCGCCCTTGCGGGCGAAGTTGAACGTCAGGCGTGCGCCCCACGCGGTGACGAGCAGCGCCATCACCACGAGCCGGGTCGCGTTCTCGCCGGCGGCCAGCGCGGCCACGGCGAAGATCCACACGTAGACGACGGGGACGACCGACCACAGGCGGTCGACCCAGGAGGTGTCCTTGGTGACGAGCGAGGCGATCCAGCAGAACGCCGAGGCGGCACCCGCGACGATGAGGACGACGAGGAGGGGATCCATGCCGCCAGGCTAGCGGTTGCGTGTGGTCGGACCACACGCTACTGTGGTCTGACCACAACGGCGGAGGAGTTCCGTGGCACTGTCACCGCAGACGCAGACCGCACGGGCATGGCAGCTCGTGCTGGAGCACGTCGAGTCCGACCTGCTCGACGGCCGCCTGCAGCCCGGCGACCGGCTGCCTCCCGAGCGCGAGCTCGCGACCAAGCTGGGCGTGGGGAGGTCCAGCGTCCGCGAAGCCCTGCGCGTGCTCGAGGTCATGGGCCTCATCCGCACCGGGACGGGCTCGGGTCCGTCCTCCGGCGCCATCATCATCGCCACGCCGCAGGGGGGAATGTCGGCGCTCCTCCGGCTGCAGGTCGCCGCCCAGGGCTTCCCCCTGGACGACGTCGTCCGCACACGGCTGGTGCTCGAGTCGGCCGTCGTCGACGCGCTCGCCGCCGAATCCGGGCGCGACACGACCCCGGCGCACACCATCCTGCACGCGATGGATGCCGCGGACCTCACGCCGAGGGAGTTTCTGGCGCTCGACGCCCAGCTCCACCAGGCGCTCGCCGAGGCATCCGGCAACGTCGTCATCGCGGCGATGATGGCGGGCCTGCGCACTGCCATCGAGTCGTACGTCCAGGCGGGCGCGGAGGGCATCTCGGACTGGGATGCCGCGGCCGAGCGCCTTCGTCATGAGCACCGTGCGATCCTCGGCGCCGTGGACGCCGGCGACGCCGAGCGTGCCCGCACCCTCGTCCACGACCACATCACCGGCTACTACGCCGAGGCGGGTCTGTCCCGCCGCATCGAATGAAGGAAGCACGCCTCATGGTCCAGCGCCAGCTGCCCAACCCCGCCGAGCTCCTGGAGCTCATGAAGTTCAAGAAGCCCGAGTTCGACGGCAGGAAGCGCCGGCTCGACGCGGCGCTCACCATCTACGACCTGCGCGCCATCGCGAAGCGCCGCACGCCGAAGGCGGCGTTCGACTACACCGACGGCGCCGCCGAAGGGGAGCTGTCGCTGTCGCGCGCGCGCCAGGCGTTCGAGGACATCGAGTTCCACCCGGGCATCCTGCGTCCCGCCCCCGAGGTCGACACGTCGATCGAGATCCTCGGTGGTCCGAGCGCGCTGCCGTTCGGCATCGCGCCGACGGGATTCACGCGTCTCATGCAGACCGAGGGCGAGGTGGCCGGTGCGTCGGCGGCAGGAGCCGCCGGCATCCCGTTCACCCTCTCGACCCTCGGGACCACGTCGATCGAGGGTGTGAAGGCGGCCAATCCACACGGACGCAACTGGTTCCAGCTCTACGTGATGCGCGACCGCGAGATCTCCTACGGCCTCGCCCGTCGGGCCGCCGAGGCGGGATTCGACACCCTGCAGTTCACGGTCGACACGCCCGTCGCCGGTGCGCGCCTGCGGGACAAGCGCAACGGCTTCTCGATCCCGCCGCAGCTCACGCTCGGGACGATCGTCAACGCCATTCCGCGACCGTGGTGGTGGTACGACTTCCTCACCACGCCGAAGCTCGAGTTCGCGTCGCTGCAGGCCACCGGCGGGACGGTCGGAGAGCTGCTGAACTCCGCGATGGACCCCACGATCAGCTACGACGACCTCGCCGTCATCCGCGACATCTGGCCGGGGAAGATCGTCGTGAAGGGCGTCCAGAACGTCGAGGACTCGGTGCGCCTCATCGACGCCGGCGTCGACGGCATCATCCTGTCCAACCACGGCGGGCGTCAGCTCGACCGCGCGCCGATCCCGTTCCACCTGCTGCCGAAGGTCGTGCGCGAGGTGGGCAAGGACGCCACCGTGATGATCGACACGGGCATCATGAACGGCGCCGACATCGTGGCCTCGATCGCCCTCGGGGCGAAGTTCACCCTCATCGGCCGGGCGTACCTCTACGGCCTCATGGCGGGCGGCCGGGCCGGAGTCGACCGCACGATCGAGATCCTCCGCACGGAGATCGAGCGCACGATGCAGCTGCTCGGGGTGTCCGCGCTCGCCGAGCTCGAGCCCAGGCACGTCACGCAGCTGTCCCGGCTCCAGCCGGTGAGCGCCGCACCAGCTCGGACGCCTGCGCGGTCGCGCGCCGCGAAGGTCTGACGCGGTTCAGCCGCGCGCGGGCAGGGTGGGGAGGAGGCGGTCGAGGAACTCGGCGGTGTCCTCCCACCCGTGGACCGCATGGCACGCGACGCCCATGGCGAGCACGGGGTAGTCGTTGCCGGCAGGATCGAGGCGGTCGCCGACGAACAGCATGTCGTCCAGGGCGATCCCGGTCTGCTCGGACAGCCGGTTCATGCCGTAGGCCTTGTCGATGCCCTGGTGGGTGATATCGACGGAGGTGGATCCGCCCGAGCGCACTTCGAGGTCGGGAATCCTCTCGGCGACGGCCGCGCGCAAAGTGTTCTTCTTCTCGCCGGAAGGGTCCCACGCGAGCTTCGCCTCGAGGGGAGCGCGCTGCCCGAGCGCCGAGAACGTGATCTGCGAGCCGCGGTCCTCGAGGATGTCGCCCCACGTCTCGCTCTCCCACAGCCCGAGGCGGCGGGCCTCGGCTTCCACGGCCGCGAGAGCACGGGACTTCTGGTCGTCGGTCAGGGTGTGCGCGTACACCGTCACGACGCCGTCGGCAGTGAGGCGGTAGTACTGCGTGCCGCAGGTCGGCAGCAGGTGGAGGTGCGAGAGGGTCGCGGACGAGGCATCCGGCAGCCGATCGACCACCTGCGATGTGAACTGGGCGAGCTGACCGCCCGAGATGATCGCGACCTCGACGCGCTCCGCGAGAGCGAGGAGCTGGCGCCCGATGCGCGAGTCGATCGCGCTCTTCGAGGGCGCCAGGGTGTCATCCAGATCGAAAGCGACGAGGCGAGGAGTTGTCATCTGCTCCTCGCCTCGTCCTCTCACTGTCGGGGTGACAGGATTTGAACCTGCGGCCTCGTCGTCCCGAACGACGCGCGCTACCAAGCTGCGCCACACCCCGTTTTGCAACCCTCCGAGTCTAACCGATCCCGAGCCGTGCTCCGAACCGGTGGCGCCGGGGCCTCAGCCGGCGGCGGCGAGGGTGATGAGAGAGGCCTCGGGGCGGCACGCGAAGCGCACGGGGGCGTAGATGGAGTGCCCGAGGCCGGCGCTCACATTGAGGGGAACGGTCCTGCCCGCGTGCGACCACGTGCTGAGGCCACGCGCCTGCCGCAGCGGGATGTCGCAGTTCGCCACGAGTGCGGCGGGAGAGCCGGGGATCCGCACCTGACCGCCGTGGGTGTGACCGCCGAAGAGCGCATCGGCGCCCAGATCGGTGAACTCGTCGAGCACGCGGCGATAGGGCGCGTGGGTGACGCCGATGGTCAGGGCGGGGGGAGGACCGTTGCGGAGGCCGTCGAGCAGCGAGGGAAGAACGCCCAGCCGATCCCACCCGCGGTGGGCGTCGCTCACTCCGAAGGCGTCCACGCGCATGCCGGCGGCCTCCAGCGATCCGACGGCGTTGTTGAGGTCGAGCCAGCCCAGCTCATCCTGGAGGTAGCCGTCCAGCGCCTGAGTGTCGAGCGGCTCGGAGCGCGGCTGCCCGGTGGCCTTGGATGGCCCGACGAGGTACTTGAACGGATTGCGCGGCGACGGGGCGGTGTGGTCGTTCGATCCGTGGACGAAGACACCGGGGACGCCCCGCAGCGGGTCGAAGGCCGCACGCAGCCCGCGAAGTCCGTCGACGTGTCCCATGTTGTCACCGGTGTTGACGACGAGGTCGGGCTCGAGGTCGGCCAGCGCCGCGATCCACTGCTGCTTTCGGCGCTGCCACGGCGCCATGTGCGCGTCGGACAGGTGCAGGATGCGCAGCGGGCGGGAGCCGGCAGGCAGGATCGGCAGCTCGTGCCAGCGGACGGTGAAGAGATACCGCTCGATGCCGATGCCCCACACCGCAGCACCCGCGCCGACCGCCCCCACCACGCCGAGCGCGGTGAGGGCGGAGCCGGTCGTGCTACGGCGCATCAATCGTCGTTGCCGCCGCCGTTGTCGCCGTCGCCGCCGCCACCGCAGTCCGGAGCAGCGTAGTCGACCGTGATCGCGGTGTTGCGGTTCGTCACGGTTCCGGCGCCCGGCTTCGTGCCCGTGGCCTCGCCCTGCGGATCGGCGTCCTCGTCCTCCCGGCAGGCACCCGGCAGGACATTGCCGAACCCTGCCTGCCTGAGCTCGGAGATCGCGCGGTCCAGATCGCGCCCGGACACGTCCGGAACGGTGAGTCCCTGGCCGTTACTGGGGCTGATCGTGACGACCGTGCCGCCGGCCACCCGGCCCGCACCGGGGCTCTGCGCCGCCACGAGGTCCTTGGCCATCTCGGAGTCGACCGGCGAGCCGACCGTGACTTCGAATCCGGCGCCCTGCAGGATCTGCTGGGCCTCGGCGATCGTCTTGCCCGTCACGTCGGGGAGGTCGGTGTACACCTGGCGGGACAGATTGCTGTCAGGACCTGGGAACGCGCCCGCAGGGTACAGCTGGTTCGCGAGAGCCTGCAGCTGCCTGGCCATCTGGAACCGGATGCGGCTCAGCGGCTCGTAGCTCCCGGTCCAGTACTTGTCGTAGAGCGAGATCTCGCCGGTGGTGTTGCCCGTCCACACGGCGGTGGTGACCTTCGTGCTCGACTCGACGATCCACGTCTGGGTGAGCTCGTGCGTACCGGTCTTGCCGATGATCGGCGTGCCGTCGAACGGGTTTCCCGGCCACGCGGTGCCACCGGGGGCGACGACGCCCGCGAGCGCATAGGCGGCGGTGGCCGCGACGGCCGGGTCGATCACCTGGCTGCAGTTGCGCTCGGGCTTGGGGATCTCGTTGCCGTCGGAGTCGGTCACCCGGTCGATCGCCTGCGGCTGGCAGTAGATGCCGTTGTTCGCCACGGTGGCGTAGGCGCCGGCCATCGCCAGCGGCGACACGGCGTCCGAGCCGATGACCTGGTTCGGGTACTTCGTCTCGATCTCCGCGCCGGTGCCGAGCTTCACGCCCATCTTGGAGGCGACCTTGCCCAGGTCGCACAGGTCGAGCTCGGCGGCCATCGCGAGGAACCCGGTGTTGAGGGAGTCGCGCGTGAACTGCATCGGCGTGCCGACATAGCCCGCCTGGTTCTGGAAGTTCTTGGGGTCGTAGGTCGAGTTGTAGATGACCCCGCCGTTGTAACAGGTCTCCTTGAACTGCGGGATGATCCGGTTGCGGCCGTTGATCACCTCGTTGACCGAGTGCCCCTTCTCGAGCCAGTCGATGAGGGTGAACAGCTTGAACGTCGAACCGGCGTTGAAGCCGTCCGACTGACCGAACTTGCGGTCGCCGGCATAGACGATCGAGGAGTAATTGGGGTCGTCGGTGACGGATTCGCTGAACTTGGTGTTCTGCGCGATGGCCAGGATGCGGCCGGTGGATGCCTCGAGGCTGATCGAGGTCGAACCGAAGAAGCCTCCGGGGACCGCCGAGGGCGCCAGCGCGTTCATCGTCGTCTGCGCTTCATTCTGCAGGCGCATGTCCACGGTCGTGTAGACGTTCAGACCGCCGCGGCGGAGGTTCTCGGTGCGCTCCTCGGGGGTGGCGCCGAACGCGGGGTCGCGCTCGATGACGTACCGCACGTACTGGCAGAAGTACTCCAGGCCCGTCGCTTCGGCGCAACCGACCTTCGGTGAGGTGAGCTTCGGCGCGATGGGCTGGATCACGGCCTTGTCGTACTGCTCCTGGGTGATCTTTCCGTCGTCGAGCATGCGGGTGAGCACGTACAGCTGGCGGCCCTTGGTGGCGGAATAGCCGTCGGCCGCGGCGAGGTACTGCTCCTGCGTGATCTCGCCCGCATCGAGCTTCGAGGTCAGCGCGGCGATCTGCTGCGGGTTGACGTCGTCGATCGACCCGTCGGGCGCCTTGTTGTAGCCCACACCGTCGGCGTCGAAGATCGAGCCCTTCGGCCGGTCGATGCGGTACGTGTTGGGGTTCTGGACGATGCCCGCCAGCGTCGCCGCCTGCGAGAGGCTGAGGTCCTTCGCCGACACTCCGAAGTAGCGCTTGGCGGCCGCCTCGATGCCGTAGGTGGTGCCGCCGAAGTTCGCGATGTTGAGGTAGCCGAGGAGGATGTCCTCCTTGTCGTACTTCTTCTCGAGGGCGATCGCGTAGCGCATCTCCTGGAGCTTGCGCTGGATGCCCTCGTCGCCGACGGCGGTCGTCGCATCGGTCCAGCAGTCGAGCTTCTCCTCCTCGGTCTTGGCCTGCGCTTCGCAGCGCTGGACGAGGATGTTCTTGACGTACTGCTGGCTGATCGTCGATCCGCCCTGCGTCTCGCCGCCGCCCTGGATGTTCGAGAGCACCGCGCGGGTCGTGCCGATGAGGTCGACGCCGCCGTGCTGGTAGTACCGCGGGTCTTCGCTGGAGAGGATCGCGTCGTACATCGCCGGGGCGATCTCGTTGTAGTCGACCGGGGAGCGGTTCTGGTCGTAGAACTGGGTCATGACGACGTAATCGTCCGTGGTGGGGTCGGTCTTCACCCACAGCGTCGTCGGAAGCATGAGCTTGTCGATGTCGAGGACGCTCGGCAGGTTGTCGAACATCGTGATCGCGCTCGTGGCCGCGGCGCCGGATACGGCGATGGCGGGAGTCACGGTCGCCGCGACGAGAACGCCCGCGACAGCGCTGAGGCCGACGAGGCCGGCGAGACCGCCGAGCACACCGCTAGCCGATCGATTGGTATCAGGCATAGGCTTGATCGTAAGGGAACTACCTGGGCGATTCCCTGACGGACGTGCGCCCGCGGGGTGTTTCCCAGCCTTCACCAAGCCGATTTCCGCTCGCCGACTCGAGGAGCCGCGATGACGACGTGGGAGTATCTCACCACGCCCCTTCTGATCCACAACACCGCCGCCATCCTCAACAACTGGGGCAAGCAGGGCTGGGAGCTGGTGCAGGTCGTGCCCGGCCCGGAGGGCGGACTGGTCGCCTACCTCAAGCGTCCCAGCGGCGCCGGCGAGGCGAACGCGGGACTGGGTGCCGCGGCTCAGGCCGCTCAGCAGTTCGAGGGGGCATGAGCATGTCGGTCACGCAGCGGCTCGCGGAACTCGGCATCGACCTCCCGGACGTCGTCCCGCCGGTCGCGGCCTACGTGCCTGCCAAGGCGCACGGCGACCTGGTCTTCACGGCCGGCCAGCTCCCCATGGTCTCCGGCGCGCTGCCCGCGACCGGGAAGGTCGGCGAGGGCCACGGTCTCGTCCCCGCCGCCGACGCCAAGGCCTACGCGCGCCAGTGCGCGCTCAACGCCGTCGCAGCCGCCGCGGCGGCCCTGGGGGGCGTCGACCGGCTCACCGGAGTCGTGAAGGTCGTCGGGTTCGTGGCATCCGTCCCCGAGTTCACGGGGCAGCCCGGCGTCATCAACGGCGCGAGCGAGGTGCTCGGCGAGATCTTCGGCGACGCAGGACGTCACGCCCGCTCCGCGGTCGGCGTGCCCGTGCTGCCGCTCGACGCGCCCGTCGAGGTCGAGGTCGTCTTCTCCTTCGCCTGAGTGCGACAGACGGATGCCCCGGCACGGTGTGTGTCGGGGCATCCGTCTTCCTGTCACTTGACCTGCGCCGAGATCACGCTCATCACAGCGGTGTCGGCGAGCGTGGTGGTGTCGCCCACCTCGCGGCCCTCGGCGACATCGCGCAGGAGGCGCCGCATGATCTTCCCGGAGCGGGTCTTCGGGAGCTCGCCGACGATGTAGACGTCGCGCGGGCGGGCGATCGGCCCGATCTGCTCGCCGACCCATCCGCGCAGCGACTGGGCCAGTCCCTCGGCGGAGTGCTCGTTGAGGTAGGACTGCTTGACGATGACGAACGCCACGACCGCCTGGCCGGTGGTCTCGTCGGAGGCGCCGACGACGGCCGCCTCGGCGACGGCCTCGTTGCCCACGAGGGCGGACTCGATCTCGGTCGTCGACAGGCGGTGCCCCGACACGTTCATGACGTCGTCGACCCGGCCCAGCAGCCAGACGTCGCCGTCGTCGTCCAGGCGCGCGCCGTCGCCGGCGAAGTAGTAGCCCTGCTTCTGGAACTTCTCCCAGTACGTCTCGACGAACCGCTCCGGATCGCCCCAGATGCCGCGCAGCATGGACGGCCAGGGCTCGGTGAGCACGAGCAGGCCTCCGTTGCCGTTGCCGACGTGCGAGCCGTCCTCGTCCACCACGTCGACGGAGATGCCCGGGAGCGGCACCTGCGCCGAGCCCGGCTTGGTCTCGGTCACGCCCGGGAGCGCGGAGATCATGATCGCCCCGGTCTCGGTCTGCCACCACGTGTCGACGATCGGCGCGGTCTTGCCGCCGATGATCTTGCGGTACCACATCCACGCCTCGGGGTTGATCGGCTCGCCCACCGAGCCGAGCAGGCGCAGCGAGGACAGGTCGAACTTCTGGGGCACCGCGCGGCCGATCTTCATGAACGAGCGGATCGCGGTGGGGGCGGTGTAGAGGATCGTGACGCCGTACTTCTCGACAATCTCCCACCAGCGACCCGGGTGGGGTGCGTCCGGCGTCCCTTCGTAGATGACCTGCGTCGCGCCGTTGGCGAGGGGGCCGTACGTGACGTAGCTGTGACCCGTGATCCACCCGATGTCGGCGGTGCACCAGAACACGTCGCTCTCGGGGTGGATGTCGTGCACCACCCGGTTCGTGAACGCGGCCTGGGTGAGGTAGCCGCCCGACGTGTGGAGAATGCCCTTGGGCTTTCCGGTCGTTCCTGAGGTGTAGAGGATGAAGAGCGGATTCTCGGCGGGGAAGGCCTTGGCGCGATGGTCGGCGGACGCCTGCGGCACCACGTCGTGCCACCACAGGTCGCGTCCCTCGGTCCAGTCGACGTCGTTCCCGCCGCGCTTGACCACGAGAACGTGCTCGACGGTCTCCTGCGGACCGGAGCCGTTGCGGTCGCCCAGTGCCAGGTCGACCGCGGGCTTGAGGGGCGAGACCTTTCCCTTGCGGTAGCCGCCGTCCGCGGTGATCACGAGCCGAGCGCCGGCATCGTCGATCCGCGCGCGCAGGCTGTCGGCCGAGAAGCCGCCGAAGACGACCGAGTGGATCGCGCCGATGCGCGCGACGGCGAGCATCGCGGCGACCGCCTCGGGGATCATCGGCAGGTAGATCGCGACGCGGTCGCCCGCGCCGATGCCGAGGCCCTCCAGCACGTTGGCGAGGCGCTTGACCTCGTCGGTCAGCTCGGCGTAGGTCACGCGCCGCTCGTCGCCCGGCTCGCCCTCCCACAGCAGCGCGACCCGGTCGCCGTTGCCTGCCTCGACGTGCCGGTCGAGGCAGTTGTAGGCGACGTTGAGCTCGCCGTCGGCGAACCACTGCGCGAACGGGGGGTTGGACCAGTCGAGCGTCTGCGTGAACGGCGTGTGCCAGTGCAGCTCGCGGGCCTGCTCGGCCCAGAAGCCCTCGCGGTCGGCCGCGGCCCGCTCGTAGAGCTCGGAGGTGGCGACGGCGTTCGCCGCGAAGTCGTCGGTCGGCGCGAAGCGCCGGTCCTCGTTCAGAAGGTGGTCGATCTGGCTGCTCATTGAGCACGCTCCTTTGCGGGCTGGGGCCGTGCCGGGACGCCCGGCGAGTCTGAATCGAAATGTAGCCACGGGGGGCCGCCGTCACTACCCCCGATAGTGGGGAGAGCCCATTCCTGTACCGCGACCGATATATCGGTGAGAAGGCTCTCATGAACCGTTTTGCGAGGCACCTTTCCTCGCATATGCTGTCCAGCGGCCGAACATCGATTCTGGCATTGCGGCACCCGAATCACCCCCCGAAATGCGGTGTCGCGCAGGCGGCATCCCATTCCCCCCATGGGATGCCGCCCTTCATTTGGCGACCTGCGCCAGCGGGATGCGCGGGGTCGGGACCCTCCTCCCCAGGCGCGTCGACCGCGCGGGATTCCCCGGTCGAGGCGGTGGCGGCGATCGTCCTCTTCCCGCAGTCGTAGCGTCGGGGGATGCCTGAGCCCTTCGTCGTCCAGCCACGAGGCTCGGTGCCGGCGCAGGTCTCGGCCCCCGTGGTGCGGCGGGAGCGGCATCCGTCGCTCCACGCGCTCGCCGGGTACCTCGACGACCCCGCCGTGACGGACATCTTCGTGAACGGTCGGGCCGGGCTCTTCGTCGACCGCGGGAACGGCCCGGTCTCCGAGCCGGGGTGGCAGGCTGCGGAAGAGGACGTGCGCGACCTCGCCGTCGCGCTCATCGCCCTCGGCGGACGGCACCTCGATGACGCGAGCCCCGCCGTCGACGTGCGCCTCGACGGCGGGATGCGGGTGCATGCGATCCTGCCGCCGGTGTCGGCCGAGGGCACGGCGATCTCGATCCGCGTCCCGCGCCTGGACAGGCCGAGCCTCGACGTCCTGCAGGCATCGGGGATGTTCGACGCCGCGACGCGCCGCACGCTCGAGGAACTCGTCTCGCGACGCGAGAACATCCTCGTGTCCGGGGCCGCCGGCGCCGGGAAGACGACGCTGCTGGCGAGCCTGCTCGGATGCGCGCCGGCACACGAGCGCATCATCACGATCGAAGACGTCGCAGAGCTGCGGGTCGACCATCCCCATCACGTCCGGCTGGAGGCGCGGCAGCCCAACCTCGAGGGCGCGGGCGCCATCGGACTCGCCCGCCTCGTGCGCGAGGCGCTGCGGATGCGCCCGGATCGTCTCGTCGTGGGGGAGTGCCGCGGTGAAGAGGTGCGCGAGCTGCTGTCGGCCCTCAACACGGGTCATGACGGCGGCGCCGGCACGGTGCACGCGAACGGACTGCACGACGTGCCGGCGCGCCTCGAGGCGCTCGGCGCGCTCGCGGGTCTGAACGACCGGGCGCTGGCGCGGCAGGTGGCGAGCGCGATCGGGCGCGTGATCCACGTCGAGCGCACGGGCGACGGCGCGCGGCGACTCGCCGCGATGGGCAGGCCGATCGTCGACGACCGCGGCCGGCTCGCGATCGAGGAGATCCCGTGCGCCGGCTGACCCGTCGCCCCGAGGAGGACACGGATGCCGCGGCTGTCGCCGAGACGGTCCTGCGCCTCGCCGTGCTGCTCCAGGCGGGGGTGACGCCCGCGCGCGCCTGGGCGCACCTCGCCGACTCGGGCGATCACGCCGCGCGGGGGATCGCGGCTGCTGCGGCGGACGGGAAGCCGCTCTCGCACGCGATCGCCACGGCGGGGCCGGGCACCGAGGCCGTCGGCGCGTGGCGCGACGTGGCGGCGGCGTGGAGCGTCGCATCGACGGTGGGCGCACCCTTGGCCGAGAGCCTGCGTGGCCTCGCCGCGGCCCTCCGGGACGAGCACGAGACGGCCGACGAGGTGCGCGTCGCGCTCGCCGAGCCCGCGGGGACGGCACGCCTCATGGGATGGCTGCCGCTCGTGGCCGTCGGCCTCGGGGCGGCACTCGGCTTCGACACCTTCGGCGTGCTGGTCGGACACCCGCTCGGCATGGCGTGCCTCGCCGCCGGCGCCGTGCTCACCTTCGCGGCGCAGCGCTGGTCGGCAGCGCTCGTCCGCCGGGCGCGTGCCGAGTCCGGTGCCGCCGGGCACGGCGCCGAACTGCTGGCGATCGCGCTGAGCGGCGGAGTGTCGATCGACCGCGCGAGAGCACTGGTCGCCGAGGCCGGCGCGTCGGCGGATGCCTCGACCGACGGCATCCTCTCCCTCTCCCGCTCCGCCGGGGTGCCCGCGGTGGAACTGCTTCGCGCATCGGCGGCCCTGGCCAGGCACCGCGCGCGCGTCGAGGGCAGGCTCCGCGCTGCGCGGCTGTCGTCGCGGCTCCTGCTGCCGCTCGGCGTCTGCACTCTCCCGGCCTTCCTCCTTCTCGGCGTCGCGCCGATGATGCTCAGCGTGATGTCGACCATGAGCCTGACCCTCTGACCCCTGTACCGTGCCCGCTCCGTGCCCGCCTTTCCCATCCGCACACAGAAAAGAGATGCACGTGCACCGTTCCGCCCTTCCCCTGCTCACCGCCCGCCGCGCCTCCCGGCTGTTCGCCGAGCCGCACGCCGACGACACCGGGGCGGCCACCGCCGAGTACGCCATCGCCACGATGGCGGCCGTCGCGTTCGCCGGCCTCCTGGTCGTGATCATGCGGTCCGACGAGGTTCGCGGCATCCTCACCGATCTCGTCCGCCGCGCGCTCACGGTGGCATGACCGGAGCCCGTCTCGGCGGCGACCGCGGCTCGGTCGTCGCCGAGTTCGCGGTCGTCCTCCCGGCGATCGTGCTCGTCCTCCTCCTCGGTGCCGGGGTGCTCGCAGCGGGCGGTCGGCAGGTGCGGCTGCAGGACGCCGTCGCCGACGCGGCCCGACTGGCCGGCCGGGGCGAGATCGACGAACGGGTCCACGATGTGCTCGCCGCGGGTGCGCCGGGGGCCCGAGGACGAATCGAGGTACGCGGCGATCTCGTGTGCGTCACCGCGTCCGCGCCCGCAGTGCTCGGCGTCCGCCTCGAGGCGACCGGCTGCGCGCTCACCGGAGGACGCTGATGCCCGGATCCTCGCTGGCCGTGGGCATCATCGCGTCGGCCGCTGCGCTCACGGTGGGGCTGGCTGCCGTGTCCACCGCCTCGGTCCTCGGACAGCGATTGGCGGGCGCCGCGGATGCGGCGGCGCTCGCCGCGGCGGATGCCGCTTCGGGAGCGGTGACGGGCGTGCCGTGCGAGCGCGCAGCGCAGGTGGCCGAGGCATCCGGAGCTCTCATCGTGGGGTGCGACCTCGACGGACTCATCGCGACCGTGACGGTGTCCGCACGCTTCGGCGTGCTCACCGCCGCGGCCCGGGCGCGTGCGGGACCGCCGTCATGAGACGGGTCTCACAGGCTCCACACCGAAATATGGCGTGTATGGTGTGCGACGGAGAAAGGACGCCCCCTTTGGCAGATGGCAAGAAGCTCGTCATCGTCGAGTCCCCGACGAAGATGAGGTCGATCCAGGGGTACCTCGGTGACGACTACGAGGTGCTCAGCTCGGTCGGGCACATCCGCGACCTCGCGGACAAGAAGGACATCCCCGCCGACAAGAAGCAGGCGTACGGCAAGTACTCCATCGACATCGACAACGGCTTCGACCCCTACTACGTCGAGAGCGAGCGCGGCCGCAAGACCGTCGCCGAGCTCAAGCGCGCGCTGAAGGGAGCGGACGAGCTCCTGCTCGCCACGGATGAGGACCGCGAGGGCGAGGCCATCGCGTGGCACCTTCTCCAGACGCTCAAGCCCAAGGTCCCGGTGCGCCGCATGGTGTTCCACGAGATCACGAAGGACGCCATCCGCGCCGCCGTCGGCAACACCCGCGAGCTCGACCTCGCCCTCGTCGACGCGCAGGAGACCCGGCGCATCCTCGACCGGCTGTACGGCTGGGACGTCAGCCCCGTGCTGTGGTTCAAGGTCCAGCAGGGAACGTCGGCCGGCCGCGTCCAGTCGGCCGCCACCCGCATGGTCGTCGAGCGCGAGCGCGAGCGCATGGCGTTCGTCTCCGCGTCGTACTGGGACATCGAGACGCTCGCGGTCAAGGGAGCGGACTCGTTCGCCGCGCGGCTGGCGCGCGTCGACGGCGCGGCCCTCGCCCGCGGCACCGACTTCGACGACGCCGGCTCCCTCAAGAAGGCCGTGCTCGTCCTCTCCGAGACCGAGGCCCGCGAACTCGCCGAAGCGATCCAGGCGGCGGGCGAGGCATCCGTCTCCGCCCTCGAATCCAAGCCCGGCACCCGCAGCCCCCGTGCGCCGTTCACGACGTCGACCCTGCAGCAGGAGGCCGGTCGCAAGCTCTCGATGAGCGCCAAGCACGCGATGAGCGTCGCGCAGCGCCTCTACGAGAAGGGCTTCATCACCTATATGCGCACCGACTCGACGGCGCTGAGCACGCAGGCCGTCCAGGCCGCACGCGCGCAGGCCGTCGAGATGTACGGCGAGAAGGCCGTGCCGCTCAACCCGCGCACCTACGCGAGCAAGAGCAAGAACGCGCAGGAGGCGCACGAGGCCATCCGCCCCTCGGGCGAGGAGTTCCGCACGCCCGCGTCGGTCGCCGGCGAGCTCGACCGCGACGAGCAGCGGCTGTACGACCTCATCTGGAAGCGCACGATGGCCAGCCAGATGTCCGACGCGAAGTACGAGACGACCACCGTCACGCTCGCCGTCGAGGCCGCCGGGCGGCGCGCCGAGTTCACGGCCTCGGGCACGGTCTACACCTTCAAGGGCTTCCTCGAGGCATACGAGGAGGGCAAGGACGAGAAGCGCGGCGACGCCGACAAGGCCGACGACCAGTCCCTCCCGGCGGTCGCCGTCGGCGACACGCTGCGGCTGAAGGAGGTCGAGCCGAAGGGGCACTCCACGAGCCCCAAGCCCCGCTACACCGAAGCCAGCCTCGTCAAGGCGCTCGAGGAGAAGGGCATCGGACGCCCGTCCACCTTCGCGAGCATCATCGACGTCATCCTCAACCGCGGGTACGTCACCAAGCGCGGTCAGGCGCTGATTCCCAGCTGGCTCGCGTTCAGCGTCGTGCGCCTGCTCGAAGAGCACTTCGCCGACCTCGTCGACTACGACTTCACGGCCGCCCTGGAGGACGACCTCGACGCCATCGCGCGCGGCGAGCAGAAGCGCGAGGACTGGCTGAAGGAGTTCTACTTCGGCTCCGACGCACAGGTGGGCCTGCGCAACATCGTCGAGAACCTGGGCGAGATCGACGCGCGTGCGCTCAACTCGACGCCGATCGGGGATGTCGCCACGCTGCGGTTCGGCAAGTACGGGCCCTACCTCGAGGTCCCGAACCCCGAGAACCCCGAGGGCGAGCCGCGCCGGGTCAACATCCCCGAGGATCTTGCGCCCGACGAGCTCACGCCCGCCAAGGCGCAGGAGCTCATCGACGCCCCGGTCGCCGGCGACCGCGTCCTCGGCGAGAACCCCGCCAACGGCAAGCTCGTCGTCGTGAAGGACGGCCGGTTCGGTCCGTACGTCCAGGAGATCGACCCGCCCGCGGACGAAGAGGTCGACGAGGCGACCGGCGAGATCGTCGAGGCGCCGCCCGCACCGAAGAAGCGCGGCGCGAAGAAGGAGGCGGCGCCGAAGCCGCGCACGGCCTCCCTCTTCAAGTCGATGTCGGTCGACACCGTCGATCTCGAGACGGCCCTCCGCCTCCTCGACCTGCCGCGCGTCGTGGGCGCCGACCCCGAGTCCGGCGACGAGATCACCGCGCAGAACGGCCGGTACGGCCCGTATCTGAAGAAGGGCACGGACTCGCGCACGCTGCAGAGCGAGCAGCAGATCTTCGACATCACCCTCGACGAGGCGCTCGCCGTGTACGCGCAGCCGAAGTACGGTGCTCGCGGCGCCAGCAGCGCCCTCAAGGAGTTCGAGAACGACCCCGCCAGCGGCAAGCCCATCAAGCTCAAAGACGGCCGCTTCGGACCGTACGTGACGGACGGCGAGACGAACGCGACGATCCCTCGCGGGGAGAGCGCCGACGACGTGACCTACGAGCGTGCCGTCCAGCTGCTCGCCGAGAAGCGCGCCAAGGGCCCCGCCCCCAAGCGCGCCACGCGGCGCACCACCACGAAGAAGGCCCCGGCGAAGAAGTGACCGCTGAGGGCACCCGAGGGCTGTTCATCACGTTCGAGGGCGGAGACGGCGCGGGCAAGACGACGCAGGCGGCCCTGCTCGAGAAGTGGCTGACGGATGCCGGCCGCCGCGTCGTCCGCACGCGCGAGCCCGGCGGCACCGAGGTCGGCACGCTCGTCCGCGACATCGTGCTGCACCACCGCGGCGAGGTGGCCCCGCGCGCCGAGGCCCTCCTCTACGCCGCCGATCGCGCGCATCACGTGGAGACCGTCGTGCGCCCGGCGCTGGACCGTGGCGAAGTCGTGATCCAGGACCGCTACCTCGACTCCTCGGTCGCGTACCAGGGCGCGGGGCGCGTGCTCGGCACCGACGAGGTGCGGCAGCTGTCCCTCTGGGCCACCGAAGGGCTCCTCCCCGACGTCACCGTCCTGCTCGACCTCGACCCGTCGGTCGCGCGCGGTCGCCTGGACGCGGACGACAAGCCGTTCGACCGGCTCGAAGCGGAGCGCGAGTCGTTCCACGTGCGGGTGCGCGAGGAGTTCCTCGCCCTCGCCGCAGCGGAGCCGGAGCGGTTCCTGGTGCTCGACGCCACCCTGCCGCCCGCCCGCCTGGCGGCAGCCGTGCAGGAGCGCGTCGCCCCGCTCGTCCGCTGAGCGGAGGAATGGTCGGTGGCCGCGGCTAGGCTGACAGGCATGGAATCGACCCCGGGCGCCGCCACCGTCGCCCGGCCGGATGTGCCCTGGGGCGAGGTCTGGGGGCAGCCCGAGGCGGTTGCGACGCTGCAGGACGCGGCATCCGATCCCGCCTCGCTCACCCATGCGTGGCTCATCACCGGTCCGCCGGGTTCGGGCAGGTCGACGCTCGCCTACGCCTTCGCCGCCGCCCTCATCGCCGAGCCTGGCGACGACAACGCGATGCATCAGGTGCTCGCGGGCACCCACCCCGACCTGACGGCGCTGCGCACCGAGGGCGTGATCATCTCGATCAAGGACGCCCGCGCGCTGGTCGAGCGCTCGTACTTCTCTCCGTCGCTGGGTCGCTACCGCGTCATCGTCATGGAAGACGCCGATCGCATGGCCGAGCGCACCTCCAACGTCCTTCTCAAGGCCCTCGAGGAGCCGCCCGAGCGCACCGTGTGGGTGCTGTGCGCGCCCAGCGACGCCGACCTGCTTCCGACCATCCGCTCGCGGGTGCGCACCCTGCGGCTGCGCGAGCCCGACATCGCCGATGTCGCGCGCCTCATCGTCGAGCGCACCGGAGTGGATCCCGCCGTCGCCGAGCAGTCCGCTCGGCACGCCCAGCGGCACATCGGCATGGCGCAGCGACTGGCCACGGATGCCGCGGCCCGCGCCCGCCGCGACGACATGCTGCGCGCCGTCCTGCGGGTGCGCGGCGTCGGCGACGCGGTCGACGTGGCCGGGCGCATCGTGCAGGCCGCCACCGACGACGCGAAGGCGCTCACCGTCGAGCGCGACGAGGCGGAGCGCTCCTCCCTGCTGAGGACCCTGGGCATCGCCGAGGGAGCGGCGGTTCCGCCCGCCGTGCGCTCGCAGCTCTCGGCGCTCGAGGACGATCAGAAGCGGCGGGCGACGCGCAGCCTGCGCGACGGCATCGACCGCGTCCTCACCGACCTGGAGTCGATGTTCCGCGATGTGCTCATGCTGCAGTTCGGTCGCGACACCGCCCTCATCAACACCGAGCTCGAGCCCGACCTGCGCGCACTGGCCTCCGCCTGGACGCCTGAACGGACGCTCACGGTCGTCGACCGCATCGCCGTGACCCGCGAGAACGTCGAGCTCAACGCCGCCCCCACCCTCGCCCTCGAGAGCATGCTCGTGACCGTCGCGAGCGGAAGGATCCCGTGAACGCGCCCTCCCCCCGCCGTGGCCGCCGATCCATCGCCGTCGTGGCCGCGCTGGCCGCGGCATCCGTCGCGCTGAGCGGCTGCCTGTACGCGCTGATCCCCGAGGACCGGCCGGCGTCGACAGCCAGCCCCGCGCCCGACACCGCCGGCGTGCCCGAGGAGCTTCTGCCCTTCTACGAGCAGGAGCTCGACTGGACCGACTGCGGGGACGGCTTCGACTGCACGACGGTGACCGCGCCCATGGACTGGGCGGATGCATCCCAAGGCGAGATCGAGCTCTCGGTCATCCGCAGCCGCGCGACCGGCGGCGACGCGATCGGCTCGCTGCTCACCAATCCGGGCGGTCCCGGTGCGAGCGGCGTGGGCCTCATCCGCGACTCGCTGACCTTGGCGGTCGGCGAGCCGCTGCGCGAGCAGTTCGACGTCATCGGCTTCGATCCCCGCGGTGTGGGGGAGTCCACGGCGGTGACCTGCTACGACGCCGCCGACATGGACGCCTACCTCTACGACATCCCCGAGAACGAGCGGGGGTCGGATGCCTGGACCGACGAGCTCCTCGCCCGTCACACCGGCTTCGCCGAGGCGTGCGACGCCAACAGCGACGGCATCCTCCCGTACATCACCACCGAGAACTCCGCGCGCGACGTCGACCTGCTGCGCGCGGTGCTCGGCGACAGCGAGCTGAACTACCTCGGGTACTCCTACGGCACGTTCCTCGGGGCGACCTACGCGAAGCTCTTCCCCGAGAAGGTCGGTCGTCTCGTGCTCGACGGCGCGGTCGACCCCTCGATCTCGAGCCTCGACGTGAACGTGGTGCAGGGGATCGGGTTCGAGTCCGCCCTGCGGGCGTACATGGCCGACTGCCTCGAGAGCAGCGAGTGCCCCTTCCGCGGCTCGGTGGACGACGCGATGGCCGATCTGGGTGCGCTGCTCGCGGCCGTCGACCGCACCCCGCTCCCTGCGGCGGACGGCCGCGAGCTCGGCGCGGACGCGCTGCTCACGGCGATCATCGCGGCGCTGTACTCCGAGGAGAGCTGGGAGTACCTCACGATGGCGCTCACGGACGCGCTCGCGGGCGACCCGGAGTACGCCTTCCTCCTCGCGGACTTCTACTACGACCGCGTGGACGGCTCGTACGTCGGCAACCAGACCGAGGCCTTCCGGGCGTACAACTGCGTGGACTACCCCGCCGACCCGAGCGACGCCGACATCGCGGCGGCGGAGGAGCGGCTGCAAGCCGAGGCGCCGACCGTTGCGCCGTACTGGTTCGGTCCCGACCCGTGCGCGGTGTGGCCGTATCCGGCGACCGGCACGCGCGGCGAGATCACGGCCGACGGGGCCGCCCCGATCGTCGTGGTGGGAACGACCAACGACCCGGCGACTCCGTACGAATGGTCGGTCTCGCTGGCCGAGCAGCTCTCGTCCGGCGTCCTCGTCACCCGAGAGGGCGAGGGGCACACCGGCTACAACAAGGGCAACGACTGCGTCGACGAGGCCGTCGAGAGCTACCTGCTCGAAGGCACGGTCCCGCAGGACGGACTGACCTGCGGCTGAGCTGCGGCCGCGGCATCCGCTCGGTCAGCGGCGCAGCACCCGCCGTGCCAGCCAGTTCCCGAAGAACTGCACGCCCTGCACGATCACGATGATCACCACCACGGCCGCCCACGTGACCCACGGGTTGAACTGCTTGAAGCCGTAGACGATCGCGAAGTCGCCCAGGCCGCCGGCGGCGACGGCACCGGCCATCGCCGTCATGTCCACGAGCGCCACGACGATGAAGGTGTAGCCGAGGATGAGAGGCCCGAGCGATTCTCGCGGCACGAGGCGGAACAGGATGCGCGACCGGCTGGCGCCGGCCGCGCGCGCGGCCTCGATCACGCCCGGCCGCACCGTGAGCAGGTTCTGCTCGACGATGCGGCTGATCGCGAAGAGCGATGCGATCGAGATGACGAACACACCGAAGTTGGTGCCGATGCCGGGGATGCCGACGCTGCGCGCGAGGGGCTGCAGGGCGGTGAGGAGGATCACGAAGGGAATGGGCCGCACCGTGTTGACGACGACGTTGAGCGTGCCCGACACGGCGCGGCTGGGAAACAGCCCGCCCGCTCGGGTCGCGTAGAGGGCGACGCCGAGCACGAGGCCCCCGAGTCCGCCCAGGATGAGGCTGAACGTCACCATGTAGAGCGTCTCGACCGTGGCCGTCCACAGCTCGGGGAGCAGGTCGATGAGCCTATCCACGGACGTCCTCCTCGATCAGCGGGGCGAAGGCGGATGCCGCCGCGATCGCGTCGGTCACCGCCCGGTCCTCGCCTGTCAGCGACAGCGTCAGGTGGCCGAAGACGCGGCCGCGGATGTCGTTGATCCCGCCGTGGATGAGCTCGAAGCGCACACCGTGCGCCGCGAGCGTCGCGAAGACGTCCGCCTGGGTCACGTCCCCGTCGCGGACGGTGAAGGTGACGATGCGTCCGGGGTGGCGGTCGCGCAGCGTCTGCAGCTGGTCGCCGCCGGGGACGTCCTCGATGATGCTCGCGACGAACCGCTGCGTGGCGGCGTGCCGCGGTGCCGAGAGCACATCGAACACCTCGCCGGACTCGATGATGCGGCCGTGCTCCATCACGACGACGCGGTCGGCCAGCGTGCGGATCACGTCCATCTCGTGAGTGATGACGAGGATCGTGACGCCGAGCTCCCGGTTCACGCGCTGGAGGAGGGCGAGCACCTCCTGCGTCGTGTCGGGGTCCAGTGCGCTGGTGGCCTCGTCGGCCAGGAGGATCCGGGGGTTCGTGGCGAGAGCGCGCGCGATGCCGACGCGCTGCTTCTGGCCGCCGGACAGCTGCTCCGGGTAGCTGCGGGCCTTGTCGGCGAGGCCGACGAACTGCAGCAGCTCGGTCACGCGCGCGGCGATCTCGGCACGGGAGCGTCCGGCGATCTCGAGCGGGTAGGCGATGTTCCCCGCGACCGTGCGCGATTCGAACAGGTTGAACTGCTGGAAGATCATCCCGATGTCGGAGCGGAGCTCCCGCAGCTCGCGCTCGCGCAGCCCGGTGACGTCGCGCCCGTCGATCTCGACGGTGCCCGCCGTCGGGGTCTCCAGGGCGTTCACCAGGCGCAGGACGGTGCTCTTGCCGGCGCCGGAGTAGCCGATGATGCCGCAGACTTCGCCCGCGGCGATCGACAGGTCGACGCCGTCGACCGCGGTGACAGGTGCGGCGTCCTTGGTCGGCGGGGGAAAGATCTTCGAGACGCCGCTCAGGCGGATGAGGCTCATGGTGCTTCCTGGAGACATGCGCGTGCGGCCCGCTCTCGGAGCGGGCCGCACGCACGGGCATTACTGGGTGGCGCGGATGTCGGCCTCGACGTCGGTGAGCGAGGCGACGAGGTCTGCTGCCGGCGTGTCGACGAAGACGGCGGTGCCGCCCGACGCCTCCTGCACGCCGTCGAGGACGGTCTGCGTGTTCTGGTAGATCTCGACGAGCTTGAGGTACGTCGGGTTCTCGGCATCCTCGGCGCGCGCCGCGAAGATGTTGATGTACGGCAGCGCGTTGGGGTCCGCGGGGTCGTCGACGGCGATCGCGTCCTCGAAGCTGAGGCCCGCATCCTCGACGAAGTCGTTGTTGATGATCGCAGCGGCGACATCGGGCAGCGACGTCGCGGTGAGTGCGGCGTCGAGCGCCTCGACCTTCACCTTCGACGACGGTTCGACGTCGGCGACCGTGGAGAAGATCGAGCCGCCGTCCTTCAGCTCGACGAGACCGGCCGACTGAAGGACGAGCAGGCCTCGGGCCTGGTTGCTCTCGTCGTTGGGCACTGCGACGGTCGCACCGTCGGGGATGTCCTCGACGGACTCGTACTGGGTGGAGTAGAGGCCGAGCGGATAGATGGCTGTCGCGCCGATGGGCTGAAGGTCGTCGTCGCTCGCGACGTTGTAGGTGGCGAGGTAGATGACGTGCTGGAACTGGTTGAGGTCCAGCTCGCCGGCCGACAGGGCGGGGTTGGGCTGCGTGTACTCGCTGAAGTCGACGAGCTCGATCTCGATCCCCTCGGCAGCGGCTGCCGCCTTGTAAGTCTCCCAGTAGGGGTCGCCGGCACCGACGACGCCGATGCGGACGACCTCGTTCGAGGTGTCGCCGTCACCCGACCCGGCGTCGGCGCTCGCGCCGGCGCAGCCGGCGAGGAGGAGGGCGAGGGGGAGGGCCGCTGCGGCCGCGATCGTGAACTTCTTCGACATGTGTGATGCTCCTGTGCGTGGGACCCGCGGCGGCCAGGGCGAACACGATCATCGACCGCGCTCGCTCCGTCGCGGTACGTCTTCGACGCTACGTCGGGGATTCGGGGCCCCCGAATCGAGGCGTAACACGTGGTCACGACGGAGCGCCCGGCGTGTTCGCGAGCGCTCCCGCGACCCTGTAAGATCGTTGATCGTGCATCGCGCAAGCGGAGCGCGCCACCTTAGCTCAGTCGGCAGAGCGATTCACTCGTAATGAATAGGTCAAGGGTTCGATTCCCTTAGGTGGCTCGAATCGGAAGCGGCCGCTCTGGCGGCCGTTTTCCGTATCCGCTCACGATGAGGACCCGATGGATTCCGCGATCGACGCCCTGGTGGAGATCTTCTCGTGGGTGGGCTTCGCCGTCGGGGCTCTCGTCGCCGGGATCGCCCTGATCATGTACCTCTTCGACGGCACCTGGATGCCCGCACGCGGCGTGCTCGAGGACTCCGACCATGGGCGGCTCGTGCGCTGGTTCGACGAGGACGGCGGAGTCAACCAGGCGGTGCTCTCGCACGACCAGGAGCGCGCGCTGGAAGGCAAGGAGATGGCCGACATCTACTACCGCCGCGGCTCGCAGGGGCGCATGCGGCTGACCCAGGGGTCTCCCGCCGTGCGTGCGGTCGCCTATCTGGCCGCCGGGCTGATCGGAGTCGGAGTCCTGTCCGTCGTCGTGTCCGGCATCCTGCTCTTCACCCGCGGCTGAGCGCGCGGCTGAGCCGGGATCAGCCGATCGCCAGCAGCCCGCCGGCGACGAGCGCGAGCGCGAGTCCGGCCCACTGCACGGCCGCGACCCGTTCGCGCAGCACGACCGCCGCGAGCAGGATCGTGCCCGCCGGGTAGAGGGCGGTGAGCGCCGACACGATCGAGAGGTCGCCGCCGCGCAGCGCGAGCAGTGCGAGGGCGTTGGCGGCGGCATCCACGATTCCGCACGTCACGGCGAGCCACCACGCCCGCGCGACCGTCGGCGCAGGGGAGGGGTGCGACGGCGTGGCGTGCTCGAGGTCGGCGTGACCGGACGGGGTGACGCCGAGCCCCGCAGCCGGGCGGAGGATGGATGCCGCGCCCGTCCGGCGCCGGACGGCGCCGATCGCGAGCATGCCGATGGCGACGCCGGTGACGACGACCGTGGTCGAACGGCTGAGCACGAGCGGCACGAGCCCGCTGTCGTCCGACGTCTGATCGATGGCGATGAGGAAGCCGCCGATCGCGAGGCCCGCGCCGATCGCCATCAGCAGGCCGCGGATGCTGGGACGCACCACCTTCTCGCCGGGGATGAAGCCGACGAGCACGACCGCCACGAGCGCGACCCCGAGGCCGGCGTAGGCGAGGGCGGACAGCTCCTCCCCGTCGACGAGAAGCCCCCACAGCATCGGGGCGATCGCCGAGACGACCGCGGTGAGAGGGGACAGGATGCTCATCGGACCGATCGCCAGGCAGGCGTAGAGGAGCGCGATCGCCAGGGCGCCGAATCCCCCCGCCAGCACCCCCCACCCGATGTCGCCCGCGGTCCACTCTCCGCCGACGAATGGCTGCGCGATCAGAAGCGCGAGCAGCCCCGAGAGCGCCGCGACCGCGGTGACCACGATCGATCGCAGGCTCTTCGCCGCGAGCCCGCCGAAGAAGTCCGCCGCCCCGTAGACGAGGGCGCCGGAGAGGGCGAGCACGGCGGGCATCATCGACCCCAGCATATGGAGGTCGCGCGAGGACGATTTCGCTAGATAAGCTAGCGACATGGCGAACCCCCACCACGCCCGTCGCACTCCCACTCGGTGGCTGCGCATCGGCATTCCGGCTGTGCTCGTGCTCGTCTGGCTGGTCGTCGGGTCCGTCGGCGGCCCGTACTTCGGCAAGGTCGACGAGGTGTCCTCCAACGACCGGTCGTCCTTCCTGCCCGAGAGCGCGGACGCGACGCAGGTGAACGAGCGGCTGCCGGAGTTCCTCGGGGATGACAGCATCCCCGCGGTGGTGGTCGTCACCGGCGACGGCGACCTCACGGAGGAGCAGCTGGCCGATGTTCAGACGCTGGCGGACGACATCGCCGAGCTCGACGGTGTCCTCGACGGAGTTTCGCCGCCGATCGTGTCGGAGGACGGCGAGGCCGCGCAGATCTTCGCCCCGGTCGACGCATCGGGCGAGGTCGCCGAGATCGTCGACGAGATCCGGGCACTCGTCGTCGAGGACCTCGCCTCGCCCCTCGAGGGCTGGGTGACCGGCCCTGCGGGATTCACGGCCGATCTCGTGGCCGGATTCCTCGGCATCGACGGACTGCTCCTGGCCGTCGCGCTCATCGCGGTGTTCGTGATCCTGATCATCGTCTACCGCTCGCCGCTGCTCCCGGTGCTCGTGCTGCTGACCTCGGTGTTCGCGCTGTGCGTCGCGCTGCTGACGGTCTGGTGGCTCGCCTACGCCGGGATCTTCGTGCTCAACGGCCAGGTGCAGGGCATCCTCTTCATCCTCGTGATCGGCGCGGCGACCGACTATGCGCTGCTGTACGTGGCGCGGTTCCGCGAGGCGATCGCCGACGGCGAGAAGCGGTGGGATGCCACGCTGCGCGCCTGGCGCGGCTCGTTCGAGCCGATCCTGGCCTCGGGCGGCACGGTCATCGCGGGACTGCTCTGCCTGCTGCTCTCCGACCTCGCGACCAACCGGGCACTCGGACCGATCGCCTCGATCGGCATCGCGTTCTCGGTCCTCTCGGCGCTGACGTTCCTCCCGGCGCTCCTGGCGCTGTTCGGCCGGACGGCGTTCTGGCCGTTCATCCCCACGCAGCCGATCCCCACCATCCCCGACGACCTCACCCAGCCGGTGAAGGGGCTCTGGCCCCGTCAGGCGCGCTTCGTCGCACAGCACGCCCGCGCGGTGTGGATCGTCTGCACGGTGGTGCTGCTCGTCGGCGCGGTGGGCATCACGCAGCTGAAGGCCGACGGCGTCCCCTCGAGCGATCTCGTGCTGGGCGAGTCCGAGGCGCGCGACGGGCAGGCGGTCCTGGCGGAGCACTTCCCGGCAGGATCGGGCAGCCCCGCCTACGTGATCGTCCCCGAGGCGGACCTCGCCGGCACGGTCGAGATCCTGGAGGCCAGCGACGGCATCGAGTCCGCGGCGGTGGCATCCGAGGATTCGCCGACCGGCCAGGCCGCCGTCGAGGTCGAGGACGGCGAGCCGGTATTCACCGCGGTGGGCCCGCCGGGCACCCCCGCCCCGGAGCCGACCGTGTCGGAGGGCGACGTGCTCGTGATCGGAACCCTGACCGACGCGGCAGACTCCGTCGCCGCCGAGGAAACCGTGCGCGAGCTGCGCACCGACCTCGACGAGGCGCTCGGCGCGGGGACGGCGATCGTCGGCGGCGAGACGGCGACCGACATCGACTCGAACGACACGTCCATCCGCGACCGCACCGTGATCATCCCGGTGATCCTGCTGGTGATCCTGCTGATCCTCATGCTGCTGCTGCGGTCGATCCTCGCGCCGGTGCTGCTCATCGCGACCGTGATCCTCTCGTTCGCGACCTCGCTCGGAGTGGCCGCGCTCGTCTTCGACGGGATCTTCGCCTTCCCGGGTGCCGACCCCGCGGTGCCGCTCTACGGGTTCGTCTTCCTCGTCGCGCTGGGCGTGGACTACAACATCTTCCTGATGTCGCGGGTGAGGGAGGAGTCTGTCCCGCACGGCACGAGACCCGGCATCCTGCGAGGGCTGGTCGCCACCGGCGGCGTCATCACGTCGGCTGGACTCGTGCTGGCGGCGACCTTCGCGGCGCTCGGGGTCATCCCCATCCTGTTCCTCGCGCAGATCGCGTTCATCGTGGCCTTCGGCGTGCTCCTGGACACGTTCGTCGTGCGCTCGCTGCTCGTCCCCGCTCTCTCGTACGACATCGGCCGGGCGATCTGGTGGCCGTCGAAGCTGTGGCGCCAGGGTGTGGAGACACGAGCGGATGCCGCGCCCGGCCGCGCGGCGGAGGACGAGCCGGCGAACGTGGCCGAGGACGGGCATCCGCTCACACGAGAGGAGTACAGGCGTACGCTCGAGTCATGAGCAAGGCGCTGTTCATCGTCGACGTGCAGAACGACTTCACCGAGGGCGGGGCGCTCGGGGTCGAGGGCGGCGACGCCGTCGCCGAGCGGATCACCCGATTCCTCGAAGGTCATGCCGGCGACTACGCCGTGATCGTGGCCTCGCGCGACTGGCACGACGCCCACAACGACAACGGCGGGCACTTCCACCCGGAACCCGACTTCGTGGACTCGTGGCCGGTGCACTGCGTGAGCGGCACCGAGGGCGCCGACTACGACCCCGGCCTCGACACCGGGGCGGTGACGCACCACGTCAAGAAGGGGCAGGGTCGCCCGGCGTACTCGCTGTTCGAGGGCACGACCGACGACGGCGAGACGGTCGCGCACCTCCTCGAGGAGAACGGCGTGGTCGACGTCGACATCGCCGGGATCGCCACCGACTACTGCGTGCGGGCGTCGGCGCTCGACGCGATCGAGCACGGCCGCCGCGTGCGCGTGCTGACCGACCTCGTCGCCGGGGTCGCGGCCGCATCGAGCGACGCCGCGCTCGCCGAACTCGCCCACGCCGGAGCCGAGCTCGCCGAGTCCGGTGTCTGACGCCCCGGTGCGGGTACGGCGAGTGCTCGCCGGCGAGGGCTCGCGGGTGCGCGCGCTGCGCCTCGAGGCGCTGCAGGATCCGGCGGCGGGGATCGCGTTCCTCGAGACCCACGAGGCCGCCGCTGCGCGGCCCGGCTCCTTCTGGGACGAGCGAGCGGCGACCGCAGCGCTGTCGTCCTCGACGGCGCAGTTCGTCGCGGAGCTCGGATCCGCGTGGGTCGGCACGGCGACGGCCCTCGTGCCCGAACCCGCCCTGCCCGACTACTTCGGGCGCGTCCGCGAGGCGGGCACAGCGCTCCTGGTCGCTGTGTACGTCGCCCCCGAGCAGCGCGGCCGCGGTGTCCTCGCCCGACTGGTCTCGGCGGCGTCGGAGTGGGCGGGCGCGCGCGGGTGCGACATCCTGTTCCTCGACGTCCACGAGGACAACGCGCGTGCTCGCGCCGCCTACGCGGGGCTGGGCTTCGTCCCGACCGGCGGCACGATCGTGGGCCAGAACGGCCGGGAGCTCGAGATGTCCCGACCCATCGACGATGCCTGAGCCGCTCACGGCCGGCGCCGTCCGGCGCGGCTCGAGGAGTTCCTCGCCCGGCGGGGTGCCGACCTCAGCGCGCACGCCCGGCGGACGGCGCGCTCTGCGCTGAGCTGAGGGGTGACTCGACGACGTCGTCATGTCGGAAGCGGGCGGTAGAACGGTTGTGCCCCCGGAGAATTACGATATCTCGACCCACCGGTTAAAAGCCGGTTGCTCTGCCTCTGAGCTACGGGGGCGGAAGGAGCGAGAGCGGCGTGACGAAACTCTGCGGCACCTGTCGGCAGTCTAAGCCACTCGCGGAATTCAATCGAAAGGCATCGCGGGCGGATGGGCTGCAGGAGGTCTGCCGCGAGTGCAGCCGAGCATCCTCGCGTGCCTATTACGCGCGCAACCGTGAACGGCACGTGCGCCTCATCGTCGAGCGAACCGCGAAGCGACGGGTGGAGGCCAAGGAATTCCTCGTCGGGTACCTGCGCGCCCACCCGTGCGTCGACTGCGGCCTCGGCGACCTTCGCGTCCTCGACTTCGACCACCGACCAGGAACCGCCAAGCGCAAGGACGTCATGGCGATGGTGAAGGAGGGGTTCAGCATCCCGAAGCTGGCCGAGGAGATTGCCAAGTGCGACGTGCGCTGCCGGAACTGCCACGCGATCGTCACGCTCGAGCGTGGCGGTGACAACTGGCGCTCACGGGCGATGAGAGGCGTCGAGTAGCGCCACCGCCTCGTTCGCTCGCGGAGACCAGCAGAGAAGACCCTCAGGGTCCGTTGCCGTTTCCGCCGCCGTTGCCGTTCCCGCTGTTTCCGCCGCCGTTGCCGTTCCCGTTGTTGTTGCCGGGGCCGCTGTTGTCGTTGCCGGTTCCCGCGCCGCCATCGTCCCCAGCGCCCTCCTCCTCCGCGGGTGCCGGGGTGTCGGCCGGAGTCTCGCTCGGCTGGGGTTCTGGGGTGTCGACCACACTCGGGCTGGGCTGGGGCTCGCTGCCGTCCGCGCCCATCTGAGCCGACCACCAGAGTGCGGCCGTGGCCACGCCGATCACCAGCAGCGCTGCGACGATGATCGCGATCAGCCTGGTCCGCGGTCGCTGGTCATCGGAGGCCGGAGGCGCAGCGGTCGGAAGAGCGCCCGCCGGCGGCACCGCGGGCGGGAGAGGGGGAGCGATCGGCGCCGTGACCCCGCCCTCCACTGCAGCCGCAGCGGGCAGCAGGCGCGTCGGGCCGGTGTCGAGGATGGCCGCCTGCTGGGTCGGCTCGTCGGCGAGGGATGCCGGCAGCGGCGCTTCCCCGAGCGCCAGCCGCTCGGCGGTGATGGCCACTTCGAGCGCCGACGGCCGGTCCTCCGGCCGCATGGCGGTCATGCCGCGCAGCAGGCCGCGCCACTCCGGCTCGAGCGAGCCCGGAACCTCCGGCGGGGCGGCGAGACGGGCCATGACCGCGCCGATCCCCTCCGCGTCGGCGAACGGCCGCTCTCCGGTGAGCGCCTCCATGAGCAGCAGGCCGAGGGCATAGATGTCGGCCGGGGGAGCGGGGGCGTCGCCGCGTGCCTGTTCCGGCGCGACGTAGGCGACCGTTCCGATGATCATTCCCGGCGTGGTCACGCGGGCGGAGTCGAGGAGGTGCGCGATCCCGAAGTCGGCGAGCTTCGCCCGCCACTCGCGGCCCGGCAGCGGCGACTTCCACAGCAGCACGTTGGACGGCTTGATGTCGCGGTGGACGATCCCGGCCGAGTGTGCGACGTGCAGCGCCTCCGCCAGGTCGACGGCGATCGAGGCGACCTGCGGGGGAGGGATCGGCCCCTGCGCGATCCGCTCGCGCAGCGTGATCCCCTCGACGTACTCCATCACCAGATAGCTGACCGTGTCGTCGCTGATGTGCGCGTCGAACAGGGTCACGAGCCCGTGGTGGTTGAGGGATGCGAGCAGCGTCGTCTCGGACCTCGCGCGGTCGAGAGATCCGATCGCGTCGACGTCTCTCAGCACCTTGATCGCGACGGCGCGTCCGAGCGCTTCGTCGTCGGCGCGGTACACCCGCGCCATCCCGCCCTCGCCGATGCGCTCGCGCAGCACGTAGCGATGGTCCAGAATCTCGCCGGTCGACAGCTCGCCGGCTTCGCGCAGATCCGACATGGTCCTCCCGCCGGTCTCGCCGTCGACGGGGGGCATCGAACGGTCGGGCCGAACGGGATCCGACATTACGCCCGCGCAGGCCGAGCGACGACGGCCTTGACGCGCGCGCGGCATCCGTGCATACAGCGACGAGGCCGCCGGTGCACCTCGCCAGGCACCGGCGGCCACGCCGCCCCCGAACCGGCCGGAGCCGGCGGGTCGGTTACTGAGCGGGAGGCATCAGCACCGAGTCGATGAGGTACACGGTCGCGTTGGCGGTCTGCACGCCGCCGCAGATGACGTTCGCGCCGTTGACCATGAGGGCGTCGCCCTCTCCGGTCACCTCGAGGTCGGCACCCTGCACGGTGGTGTGGGTGCCGGGGATGTCGGCGGGTGCGACCTGGCCGGGGACCACGTGGTACGTCAGGATCGACGTGAGCGTCTCGGTGTCGGTCTTGAGCGCTTCGATCGTGGCCGGGTCGATGGCGGCGAAGGCCTCGTCGACGGGTGCGAAGACGGTGAACTCGTCACCGTTCAGCGTGTCGACCAGGTCGACCTCGGGGTTGAGCTGACCGCTCACCGCCGCGACGAGCGTCGTCAGGAGCGGGTTGTTCGAAGCCGCCGTGGCGACCGGATCCTGCGCCATGCCTGCGACCGAGCCGGCGCCGTCCGGAACGGCCTCCGCGTAGTCGGCGCAGCCGGGACCGACGAGGTTGGCCGCCGGGTCCATCTCCTCCATGGGCTCCTCGGTCTCCTCCATCGCGGGGGTCGAGGGCTCCTCGGAGGGTGCGGCGGTTCCGCCCATCGAACAGGCCGACAGGGCGAAGGTGGCTGCGAGTGCGAGGGCGAGACCGGCCGAGACGCGCTTCCTGGTGATGCGGGACATGACTTTCTCCTCTTCGAGGTCCGGTGTGGACCGTGATCTGCAGGGCCCCGCGGTGCGGGGGTGTGGCGCCGCAGGAGCGGCTACACGGGCTGTTCGGAAGGCCTCGCGAAACGGATTGGAACCGGATCGCGACGAACGATGCCGGGGAGCGGGCCGGGAGTACGGCATGCTGGAAGGCATGGTGATCGACGGGATCGACGTGCCGGAGGACGGCGCCGAACCCGTCGACCATGTCGGAGAGCTGCTCCAGCGCGTCGCGCGCGGCGACCAGGCGGCGTTCGCCCGGGTCTACGACCTCATCTCGCCGCGCGTCTTCGGACTCATCCTGCGCGTGCTCGTCGACCGGGCCCAGAGCGAGGAGGTCCTGCAGGAGGTCTTCCTCGAGGTATGGCAATCCGCCTCCCGCTTCGCTCCGAACAGAGGCCAGGGAAGGTCCTGGGTGCTCACGATCGCGCATCGCCGTGCCGTCGACCGCGTGCGGTCGGCGCAGGCGAGCACGGATCGCGACGTCCGTGCGGGCTTCCGCAACCTCGACGTCCCACATGACGGAGTGGCCGAGCAGGTCGAGCTCCGCATCGAGGGCGAGAAGGTCGCGGCCGCTCTCACCGCGTTGCCCGAAGTGCAGCGCGAGGCCCTCACCCTGGCGTACTACGGCGGTTACAGTCAGAGCGAGATCGCCGCACTGGTGGGCGCTCCACTGGGGACGATCAAGACGAGGATGCGGGACGGCTTGTCCCGCCTGAGGGCAGAGATGGGGGTGACCGCGTGATGGACGAGAAGGAGTTCGCCGAGCTGGCGGCCGGTTACGCGCTGGACGCGCTGTCGCCCGACGATCGCCGCACGTTCGACGCCGCGCGAGCCGCGCACCCCGAATGGGAGCACTGGATCGAGGCGGATGCCGCGACCATCGACGCTCTGGCCGACGGCGTTCCCTCCGCCGCACCTCCGCTCACCCTCCGCTCCAACCTGCTCTCGCGCATCGCCACGATGCCGCAACTGCCTGACATCGACGCCGCGGCCGCCGCAGCCGCCGATCCCGTGGCCGCCGATCCCGTGGCCGCCGCGGAACCCGTCGTCGCTGCACCGGATGTCCCCGGCGACACCCCGGTCGTCGATCCCGCGCCGACGACGACAGCCATCCAGGCAATCTCACGGCGCAACTGGACGCGCGGCCTCCTCACGCTGGCGGCATCGCTCGTGATCCTCGTGGTCCTGGGCTTCGGGGCGGCGACGGTCAACGAGTACGTCAACCGCACGCCCGAGACGGCGGCCCTCCAGCAGATCGAGGCGGCCCCCGACTCGCAGGCGGCCACCGCCGACCTCGAGGACGGCGGCACGATGACCGCCCACTGGTCGGAGTCGGTCGGCAAGGCGGTGCTGGTCTCGACGGGGCTCCCGGAGATCGCCGAGGACCAGAGCTTCGAGCTGTGGTTCGTCCGCGACGGCGAGGCGCTCTCTGCGGGCACGTTCGAGCCGACCGCGGACGGCGGCTCGACGACCCTGCTCGAGGGCGCGCTGGAGGCCGGCGACGTCATCGCCGTGACGGTCGAGCCCGAGGGCGGATCGCCGGACGGCCAGCCGTCCTCCGAGCCGATCGTCCAGATCCCGACCGCCTGAGCCCCGAACGGCTGGGCCCGACCGACCGAGCCGGTGGGGGTGCACGAGCGGTAGCGTGAGGGCGTGGCATCCGCCCCTCAGTCGACCGACACTCTCGTGCACCTGCGCCGCGCACGCGACCTCATGGACCGCGACTACGCCGAGCCTCTCGACGTGCCCACGATGGCTGCGAAGGCGCTCATGTCGCCCGCGCACTTCTCCCGGGAGTTCAAGTCCGCGTACGGCGAGACCCCGTATGCGTACCTCATGACGCGGCGCATCGAGCGCGCGATGGCGCTGCTGCGCGCGGGAGCCTCGGTGACGGATGCCTGCACCGCCGTCGGTGCGACGTCGCTGGGCTCGTTCAGCTCGACGTTCACCGAGATCGTCGGCGAGACGCCGAGCTCCTACCGGTCGCGGCCCCACGACGCCGCCGAGGCGATGCCGCTGTGCGTCGCGAAGATCCTCACGCGCCCGCGGCGGTGAGGGGCGATCCAGCAGGATCGGAGAAGCACGGCCGCGGGGCCTGATCTAGCGTGGCATCCATGACCAGCATCTCTCTCGCCTACTGTCCCATCACCGTCGACGACGTCGAGGCCGCGATCCCGTTCTATCGCGACGGACTCGGACTCGAGATCGTCAACGACGTCGCCTACGACGGCCACCGCTGGGTGAGCTTCGGCCTGGCCGGACAGGAGGGCCTCTCGCTCGTCGTGTCCGATCCGCTCGCCGGCCGCTCGCCCGAGGACGGCGATGCGCTGCAGCGCCTCGTCGTGAAGGGGTCGGGTCCCGGCCCGTACGTCTTCTCGACGACCGACATCGACGCCACGTTCGAGCGCCTGCGGGCATTCGGCGCGGAAGTGCTCCAGGAGCCCATCGAGCAGGCGTGGGGTCCGCGCGACTGCGCGTTCCGCGACCCGTCGGGCAACCACATCCGCATCAACCAGGTGTGACGATGTGCCTGCCGTGGGACGCCGCTGTGCGCCCAGGGAGCAGGGCTGAAGGCGCGGTCGACGCATCGGATGCCGCATCCCGCCGCTCTCCCGCTGAGATGTCCTCCGTTCGGGGCGGCGTCGACGCGCACCGGCCAGCGGTGCCGAGGAGGCCGGTAGCCTTGACGGGGTGAGCGACGAGTACCGCGGCTTCCACAAGCCCGTCCGCCGGCCGGCGGAGCTGTTCGACCGGCTGTTCGCGGCCGACGACCCCGCCGAGGTGTCGCGCGTCGCGCATTCGACCGCGCACGCCCTGCTCACCCGCGTGAGGGCCGACCCCGACGGGCAGGTCGTGGATCGCCTGGTGGCGTTCACCGACGAGCACGGCATCGACGACATCGCCGAGCTGTGGTCCCGCTCGCCCGCGAAGACCCTCCCCGGCGCGCTCTGGCGGCTGTACCTGCTGCAGCTGATGATCCACGACGATGCGAGGACGGCGGCGCTGCTGTACGAGCGCGGCCGCGCCGAGCTCATCTCGGCGGACGAGGTCGTCGCCGGAGCCCCGACGCCGGCCGGACCCGACGAGCTCGTGGCGCTCATCGACCAGATCCTGCGGGGTCTCTTCGAGGGGGACTTCGCCGTCGCGCTGGACCGCGCGGCCGCATTCTGCCGCGTCCAGGCGGCCGGCGCCACGCACCTCGCCGACGATTACGACCCGACCGAGCCGGAGCGGGGATCCGTGCTGACGACGCGCGCGCTGCGGCTCTCGGATTACGCCGCCGACCTGTCCGCGTGCGCCGCGCTGTGGCGGCGGGACGCCCTGACCTGAACGGCGCATCCCGGATCGCCGTTCTCAGGCGGCGCCGGCGCTGTCTGAGCGGCGCATAACTCCTGCAGTTTCGCCGCTGCGGGCCGGATATCGCCCTGCTCGCCCGCCGAACCTCCCAAACTGCAGGAGTTATGCGCCGGGCGCGGGTGGCCGGGGCGGGCGCGGGTGGCCGGGGCGGCAGGGGCGGGCGGCCGGAGCGGCAGGGGCGGGCGGCCGTGTGGTTCGATACGGCGCTGCGCGCTTACTCAACCGTGACCCGGCGCGCATCGACGCGGGCTGCGCTCGCATCGATCCGCGCCGCGTCAGAAGTGCCGGGCCGCAGAACGCCTCTCGGCGCGAGGCCGCTCGCAGCGGCAGAAGATGGAGCCCGGGGTTACTGCGGCCCGGCCGATCCAGTGTAACCGAGGCGGGGCGCCGGGCATTCCCGGCCGTAGGCTCTTGACATGACCTGGCGCTTCGCACTCGTGCTCGAACCCGCGGCATCCGACGACCTCCGCGACGACTTCGCGCCGACGTTCCGTGAGATCGATCCGGCGGCGCCGGCGCTGAGCGTGGGCGAGCTCAGCACGCAGCGGGGCGACGGGATCTTCGAGTCGATCGGCGTCGTGAACGGCCACGCGCAGGAGGTCGTGCCCCACCTGGAGCGCCTCGCCCACTCCGCGTCGCTGTGCGACCTCCCCGCGCCGAACCTCGCGCAGTGGCGCCAGGCTGTGGCCGCTGCGGCCGCCCACTGCCCGCCGGAGGGAGAGGGCGTGATCAAGCTCATCCTGAGCCGCGGCGTCGAGCACGGACCGGCACCCACGGCATGGGTGACGGCGGCTCAGGCGCCGGACAACTCCGTCCCGCGCGAGCGCGGCGTGCGGGTGGTCACGCTCGATCGGGGCTACGCGATCGACACCCCTGCCCGGGCCCCCTGGCTGCTCCTCGGCGCGAAGACGCTGTCGTACGCGGTCAACATGGCCGCGATCCGCGAGGCGAAGCGGCGCGGCGCCGACGACGCCGTCTTCGTCACCTCCGACGGCTTCGTGCTCGAGGCGCCGACGGCCTCCCTCGTCCTGCGGGTGGGCGGCCGCTTCGTCACGCCGGCGCCGAATGCCGGCATCCTTCACGGCACGACCCAGTTGAGCCTCTTCGCGCATCTCGAAGAGCTCGGTCTTGAGACCGCGTACGAGACGATCCCCGTCTCGGCGCTGACCGAAGCGGATGCCGCGTGGCTGCTGTCGAGCGTGCGTCTGGCGGCTCCGATCTCGGCCATCGACGGCGCCGAGCTTGCGGTCGACCGCGCGCTGACCGCTTCCTTCAACGAGTATCTGCTGAGCCCGCGGGACTGAGTCAGCGGGTGACGCCCGACAGTTCGCGGCGGGCGCGCGCGATCATGCCCCGCATGAGCACGGCGAGCGACAGCCGCAGCGGCAGCGACCACAGCCTCCCGCCGCGCCCCTTGAACCGCATGGCGGTCACGACACGCACGAGCGCGCGCTCCTCGTCCACGCCGATCCCGACGCGCATGTCGACGCGGCGCGCATCGACCGACACGAGGGCCTCCTCGCCCTCGACGCGCCGCACGGCGAAGGCGTCGCAGCGTGGCCGCTCGCGGCGCAGCATCGATCCGACGACGACCGCGGCGGCCAGCCAGCGGGGGAGCGCGGCGCGCGAGAAGAGGTTGCGCGCCCACGCCGCCGGATCGGCCGTGGCGTGCGCGGGGAGCACGTCGATCCACACGTGGGTGTAGTCGGGGTCGCTGATGTCAGCCAAAGCGAGCGACCAGAACGCCGGTTGCCTCATCCCGCCTCCGAGAGCCATACGCATCCGTATGGTGCGTGAAGGCGAGACTATACGGTACGGTACGGAAATGGCAAGGCTCACCCGTGAGGACTGGATCGCCGCCGGGTACGAGAGCTTCAGCGCCGCCGGCATCACGGCAGTCGCCGTCGAGCCCGTGGCGCGCGCCCTCGGCGCCACGAAGGGCTCGTTCTACTGGCACTTCGCCGACCGGCGCGAACTGGTCGACGCCGTCCTCGGCCGCTGGCGCGAGCTCGAGACCGAGCACCTGATCGACGAGGTGGAGCGCGTCCAGCCCGCATCGGCTCGCCTGCCGGCACTCCTCGAGCTCATCGCGCGCCGCACGGGGCGCCGATCGGGGGAGCGCACGCTGTACGCCGATGCGACCGGCCCGGTCCGCGCCGTCGTCTCCGCCGTGACGGAGCGGCGCGTCGCCTACCTCGCCTCGCTGGTGGAGGCATCCGGGATCGCCCCCGACGAGGCGCGCCGCCGCGCCGTGATCATCGTCTCAGCTGTGATCGGCTACCAGCAGCTCGTGTCAGGCGGGTGGGATGCCGCATCCGATCCTCGCTCGCTGGTGGACACGCTGCACGCCCTCGCCTCCGGCGCCTCCTGAATCACGAAGACCCCCGTCCGAAGGCAGGGGTCCTCGCGAGCGACGCTCAACCGAATCGGCCGGAGACGTAGTCCTCGGTGGCCTGCACGGACGGGGTCGTGAAGATCGACTTGGTGTCGTCGTACTCGATGAGCTTCCCGGGCTTGCCGGTGCCGGCGATGTTGAAGAACGCCGTCCGGTCGCTCACGCGCGAGGCCTGCTGCATGTTGTGGGTGACGATGACGACCGTGTAGTCGTGCTTGAGCTCGCCGATCAGCTCCTCGATCGCGTAGGTCGAGATCGGGTCCAGCGCCGAGCACGGCTCGTCCATGAGGATGACCTCGGGCGAGACCGCGATCGCGCGGGCGATGCACAGACGCTGCTGCTGTCCGCCGGAGAGGCCCGACCCCGGCTTGTCGAGGCGGTCCTTGACCTCGTTCCAGAGGTTGGCGCCCTGGAGGGACTTCTCGACGAGAGCGTCGCTGTCGGACTTCGAGATGCGCTTGTTGTTGAGCTTGACGCCCGCCAGCACGTTCTCGCGGATCGACATCGTGGGAAACGGGTTGGGGCGCTGGAACACCATGCCCACCTGACGGCGCACGAGCACCGGGTCGACGTTCGCGCCGTACAGGTCGTCGCCGTCGAGCAGCACCTGACCTTCGACGCGGGCGCCCGGGATGACCTCGTGCATGCGGTTCAGGGTGCGCAGGAACGTCGACTTGCCGCAGCCCGACGGGCCGATGAAGGCGGTGACGCTGCGGGGTTCGATGTCGAGCGAGACGCCCTCCACGGCCAGGAAGTCGCCGTAGTAGACGTTCAGATCGTTGACTTCGATGCTCTTGGACACGATTCCTCTGATTTCGCTTCGGGAAGTTTCGGGGGCGCGCTCAGCGGCCCAGCTTGGGGGAGAAGATCTTCGCGACCAGTCGCGCGACGAGATTGAGCACCATCACGATGACGATGAGCACGAGCGCGGCGGCCCACGCACGGTCGTGGTAAGCCTGCACCGGGATGCCCGCGTACATGTACTGCGTGTACGCGAAGACCGGCAGGGTCATCATCCGGCCCTCGAACAGGTTGTAGTTCATGGATGTCGCGACCCCGGCGGTCAGCAGCAGCGGGGCCGTCTCGCCGATGACGCGCGAGATCGACAGCATGACGCCGGTCGTGATGCCGGCGATGGATGTCGGGATCACGACCTTCGCGATGGTCAGCCACTTCGGCACGCCGAGCGCGTACGCGGCCTCGCGCAGCTCGTTGGGCACGAGCCGCAGCATCTCCTCGCTGGAGCGGACCACGACCGGGATCATCAGCACCGACAGCGCGATCGAGCCCATGATGCCCATGCGGATGCCAGGCCCGAAGAACAGGGCGAACAGGGCGTATGCGAACAGACCGGCGACGATCGACGGGATGCCGGTCATGACGTCGACGAGGAACGTGATGCCCTGCGCGATCCGCTTGCCGGCACCGTACTCCACGAGGTAGATCGCGGTGAAGATGCCGATCGGGATCGAGATGATCGCCGCCGCGAGCGTGATGAGGAGCGTGCCGACGATCGCGTGCAGCGCGCCGCCGCCTTCGCCGACCACGTTGCGCATCGAGCTGTTGAAGAACTCCGCTGACAGGCCAGCGATGCCGTTGACGAGCACCGTCCAGGCGACGGAGACGAGGGGCACCATGGCGACGCCGAACGCGACGGTGACGACGCCCGTGACGAGACGGTCGACGCCCTTGCGGCGCCCCTCGACCACGCTCGAGATCACCAGGATGAGGACCAGATAGACGAGCGCCGTGACGACCGCCCAGCCGGCGATGCTGAACTCGGTGCCGGCGGCGAGCGCCATCACCCCGAACACGAGCGCGGTGATCCCGCCGCTCGCGACGAGCAGGCCCCAGGGCGCCCAGGTCGGGAGATGTCCGCTGGTGAGCCGCTGGTGCTCGCGCACCAGGGTCTCGGGAGCGTTCTGCGACGGGGGAGCAGTCACGATGGTCATGTCAGTTGGCTCCCGAGAATTCCTTGCGCCGGCTGACGATCCAGCGTGCGACCGCGTTCACGGCGAAGGTGACGATGAAGAGGATGAGACCCGTGGCGATGAGGACGTTGATGTTCGTCCCGTAGGCCTCGGGGAAGGTCAGCGCGATGTTCGCGGGGATCGTGCTGGGGTTCTCGGACGTGAAGAGCTGGAAGGTGATCACGCCGGTCGCGGAGAGGACCATGGCGACGGCCATCGTCTCGCCGAGCGCGCGGCCGAGGCCCAGCATCGAGGCAGAGACGATGCCGCTGCGGCCGAAGGGGAAGACGGCCATGCGGATCATCTCCCAGCGGGTCGCACCCAGGGCGAGCGCGGCCTCCTCGTGGAGCACCGGCGTCTGCAGGAAGATCTCGCGGCAGATGGCGGTGATGATCGGCACGACCATGACGGCGAGCACGATGGCGGCGGTGAAGATCGTGCGACCTGTCGCGGAGACGGTGCCGCCGAACAGCGGGAACCAGCCCATGTTCTCGTTCAGCCACGCGTAGACAGGCTGGACGGCGGGGGCGAGCACCAGAATCCCCCAGAGGCCGAAGACGACGGAAGGGACCGCGGCCAGGAGGTCGACCACGTAGCCGAGGCTCTGCGCGAGGCGGCGCGGCGCGTAGTGCGAGATGAAGAGGGCCACCGACACGGCGAGCGGCACGGCCATGAGCAGCGCGAGGAACGAGGCCCACACGGTGCCGAATGCCAGCGGCCAGACGTATGCCCAGAAGTTGCTCGTCAGGATCGACGCGGTCTCGCTGGTCGCGGTGAGACCGGGGATGGACTGGACGACGAGGAAGATCGCGACGGCGGCGAGGGTCACGAGGATCATGGAGCCGGCGGCCAGCGCCGTGCCCGAGAACCAGCGGTCGCCCGGCCGCTGCTTGACCTTGCCCGCGGCGGGGGCGGTGGTCGTGGTCATGGTGTCCTTCTGGTCGGGTCCAACGGGGTGAGACCCGGTCCCGGCGGATGCCGGAACCGGGTCTCGGGGTCTTACTCGACGACGATCAGTTCGATCGCGGCGTTGATCTGCTCGGCGAGAGCCTCGGAGATCGGCGCGCTGCCGGCCGCGGCCGCAGCGGCGTCCTGGCCCGCGGGGCTCGCGACGTACTGGAGGTAGCCCTTGACGAGCGGCGCATTCGCCGGGTCGGCGTACTCCTGGCACGCGATCATGTAGCTCACGAGCACGATCGGGTAGACGCCGGCCTCGTCGGATGCGCGGTCGAGCGTGATGGCGAGGTCGCCCTCGCCGCGGCCCTCCTCGAACGGCGACGCGTCGACGATCGCGGCCGCGGCCTCGGGCGAGTAGGTGACGAACTCGTCGCCGACCTGCACCGAAGCGGTGGACAGGCCCTCCTCGGCTGCACGCGACGCGTCAGCATAGCCGATCGTTCCGTTGCCGCCGGCGACGGCCGACACGACGCCCGAGGTGCCCTGGGCGGCCTCGCCGGTGTCGAGCGGCCAGACGCCGTCGGGCTCAGCGGTCCACGCGTCGGGCGCGGCCTGGAACAGGTAGTCGGTGAAGTTCTCGGTGGTGCCGGAGTCGTCGGCGCGGTGCACCGGCGTCACGGCCAGGTCGGGAAGCTCGACATCGGCATTCAGCGCCGCGATCGCCGAGTCGTTCCAGTTCGTGATCTCGCCCGAGAACAGGCCGGCGATCGTCGCCGCATCGAGGTTGAGCGCGTCGACGCCTTCGATGTTGAAGATGACCGCGATGGGGGAGATGTAGGTCGGGACCTCGATGATGCCCGAGCCGTCGACGCAGCCGTCGAAGGGACCCGCCTCGATCTCCTCGATGGTGAACGCGCGGTCCGATCCCGCGAAGGGGAACGCGCCGGCCTGGAACGACTCGCGGCCCGCGCCGGAGCCGGCCGGGTCGTAGGTCACGTCGACCTCCGGGTTGGAGGTCTGGAAGCCGGCGGTCCACGCCGCGACGGCGACCTCCTGCGCGGACGAGCCGCCACCGGCGATCGCGCCGGAGAGGTCGGAGGTGGTGGGCTCGCCGGACGAGCCACCCGAGGGCGTCTCGTTGGCGGCGCAGCCGGCGAGGGCGAGGGCCGCGACTGCGGCGACAGCGCCCACCTGGGCGATGCGGGAGATCTTCACTGTGTGAATCCTTCACGTGTCAGGGAAATGAGGCCCAAGAGGGCTTCGGGTAGCGAACCCGGTGCAGGGCTCGCACTGAAACGTAGGCTCGGACTCTTAAGAGACTGCGCTCGGACGGTGAACGGGAGGTGAACGGGGCGCCGACATCCCGGCACCCCGAAGGGCATCCGTTCACCTGCCCTCGGCGCTCAGACCTTCGGCGTGTGCGTCTCGATCGCCACGATGCCCGACCCCGGATTGTCGACCGAGAGGTGCGCGACCGAGAACGCCCCCGGCTCCAGCGCCGAAGCGCTGCCCAGGTACGACCCGCGGAGCGTGCCCGTGGCCAGGGCGAGCTCCGAGAGGATGTCGGGCAGCACGGGGCCGTGGCTGCACAGCACGGCGGCCTTCCGCGCCCGCACCCTTTGACCGATCACGGTGCGCGCGTCGGACTCGCCGACCTCCCACGCGTCCTGACCGATGAGAGAGCTCTTGTCCACCTTGCGGCCGACCGCGGCCGCGAGGGGAGCCACCGTCTTCATGCACCGGACGGCGGGGCTCGACACGATCTTCTGCGCGCCGAAGGCGAGGAGCGGACCGACGATCGAATACGCCTGCTTCTTGCCGCGCGGCGAGAGCGGGCGCGCGGCATCCGTCCCCTGCCACTCGTCGCGGGAGAGCGCTTTGGCGTGGCGCAGCGCGATGATCGGGAAGGTGCGCAGCACGCCCTCGTCGACCAGCCGCAGGAAGTTCTCGAGGATCTCGACGTCCACCGGATAGCTCAGCCGGGAGAGCGCCTTCTTGGGCGTCATCCATTCGAGGGCCGCGATCTCCTTGTTGGGGATGAACGCGGATGCCCGGATCGCGGCATCCGTCGCCTCGGCGGCCCAGTAGTGCACGATCTTGGTGCGCTTGCTGGGCAGGCGGTAGCGCGAGACCCCCACCGGCACCCCGAGGGCGACCCGGATGCCCGTCTCCTCGAAGATCTCGCGCGCGGCGGTCTCGGCGAGCATCTCGCCGGGGTCGACCTTGCCCTTGGGGAGCGTGATGTCGCGGTAGCGGGTGCGGTGGATCAGGAGCACGCGCAGCTTGCCGTCGACGACGCGCCAGACGACCCCGCCCGCGGCGTAGACCGCGGTCTCGGTCATCGCACCGCGCGTGCTCGCCGGCGGCGCTGCACGTTGGCCATGGTGCGGTCCTGCACGTCGACGAGGATCTTGCCGTCCTCGCCGACCGAGTGACGCGTCCACTCGCCGTCGGGTCCGAGGTGCCACGAGGTGGAGGTGTCGCTCATCGCGAGGTCGAAGAAGTCGCCGAGCTCCTTGACGTGTCCCGGCGCGACGACGCGCACGAGCGCCTCGACGCGGCGGTCGAGGTTGCGGTGCATCATGTCGGCGCTGCCGATGTAGACCTGCGGATCGCCGTCGTTGTGGAACGAGAAGATGCGCGAGTGCTCGAGGTAGCGGCCCAGGATGCTGCGCACGCGGATGTTCTCGCTCATCCCGGGGACCCCCGGCTTGAGCGAGCAGATGCCGCGCACCCACACGTCGACCTTCACCCC
>NZ_JAYRDE010000007.1:0-55386 GCF_041909575.1 Microbacterium sp.
GAGCGCGGCCGCGATCTCGGGCAGTGACGCCGAGGACTGCTGCAGGACGAACCGGTAGACGGCGGTGTGCGCCTCGTCCAGTCCGAGCACGTCGAGCATGGCGGCCTTCCCATGTCATCGCCGCCGCCCGCTCAGTGGCGGATGGTGGCCATGTCGCTTCTCCGCCACCACTCTAGGCGAGCGGGCATGTGAGGCTTCCAAACGGATCCCCTACCCCCGAGAGGTTCACGCATGTCACGACCCCAGTCCCCACGCCGCGCTCTGCGCCCGATCGTCGCCGCCACGAGCGGCCTGGCGATCGGCATCGCGGGCATCGGCCTCACCCACCTGCCGGCCGCCGCCGACTCCGTCGACGATCCCCCCGCCCGTCACGCGGCCGCCGGCAGTTCCCACACCGTCACCCTCATCACCGGCGATCAGGTGACGGTGACCGGCCTTCCCGGAGGCACGCGCACGGTGGAGGTCGACACCGCCGTCGAGGGCGCCGGCGTGCGCACGTACGAAGTGGGCGACGAACTCCACGTGATCCCCGACGCCGCCATGCCCTACCTCGCGTCGGGAGCGCTGGACCAGGACCTGTTCAACGTCTCGCTCCTCATCGACTACGGCTACGACGACGCCTCCGTCGACGCGACGCCGATCATCGTGGAGCAGGACGGCGCGGCGGCGCGCTCGTACGCCGCCCCGGTTCCGGGCCTCGACGTGCAGACCGAGCTGGAGAGCATCGGCGCCGCGGCAGCGACGCTCGGCCACGCCGACGCGGCATCCGCGTGGCAGACCCTCACTGCACCTGACGCCCGCAGCTTCTCGGCGTCACCGCAGCTCGCCGCTGGCATCGAGGCCATCCACCTCGACGGCAAGGTGCAGGCGACGCTCGACTCGAGCGTGGACTACATCGACGCGCCCGAGGCGTGGGCCGACGGCTACACCGGCGAGGGCGTCACCGTCGCCGTCCTCGACACCGGGTACGACGACACCCACCCCGACCTGCAGGGTCGTGTGCTCGACGGCTCGAAGAGCTTCGTGCCGGGCGAGGACGTCGACGCCGACCCGAACGGCCACGGAACCCACGTCGCGTCGACGATCGCGGGCACGGGCGCGGCGAGCGACGGCACGCACCGCGGCGTCGCCGACGGTGCCGACCTCCTCGTCGGCAAGGTGCTCGGCGCCGACGGCTCCGGGCAGGACTCGTGGATCATCGAGGCGATGGAGTGGGCCGGTCAGAACGCTCCGATCGTGTCGATGAGCCTGGGCTCGCGGGAGGCGTCGGACGGCACCGACCTCATGGCCGCGTCGCTCAACGCGATCGCCGAGGAGACCGGCGCCCTGTTCGTAGTCGCGGCCGGCAACGCCGGTGCGGCCGAGACGATCGGCGCCCCCGGCTCCGCCGTCGAGGCGTTCACGGTCGGCTCGGTCGACGACCCGTCGGGCGCGCTGTCCTACTTCACCAGTCAGGGTCCGCTGTCCCGCTCGGGCGCCCTCAAGCCCGACGTCACCGGACCGGGCGCCGACGTCACCGCTGCCCGCTCCGCCGACAGCGGCGGTGAGGGCGCCTACGTCGCGATGAGCGGCACGTCGATGGCCACGCCGCACGTCGCCGGTGCCGCCGCGCTCCTTCTGGACGCGAACCCCGACCTCACGACCGACCAGCTCAAGGCGGCGCTCGCGAGCACCGCGACCGACGTCGGCTACACCGCCTACCAGGGCGGCACCGGCGTCATCGACGTCGACGCCGCGCTCGAGGCGCCCGTGGTGGCGTCCGGATCGGGCGACTTCGGCATGCTGATGTGGGGCGAGGAGCCGACTCCCGTCGAGCGGGTGGTCGAGTTCACGAACCGGACGGATGCCGAGATCACGGTGACCCTCGACGCGACGCTCGCCGACACCACGCCCGGCGCGGCCGGACCCGGCGCGCCCCCGACCGGCATCGCGTTCGACGCCCTCACGATCGACGCGGACTCCCTCACGATCGCGGCCGGCGAGACCGTCTCGGCGACGATGACCGTCGACCCGGCGAGGATCCCCGCAGGCACGCAGCTGTCGGGCGCGCTGGTCGGCTCGGTGGACGGAACCGCGGTCACGCGCACCGCCCTCGGCACGATCGCCGAGTCCGAGCGCTACGACCTCACGCTCACGGCGATCGACTTCGCAGGAGAGCCCACCTCCGCGTACGCGATGCTGTGGGATCCCGCGACGCGCTTCGCCGAGATGGTCTACGTCGAGGGCGAGACGACGCTGCGCCTGCGGGAGGGCGACTACACGGTGATGTCGTACCTCGAGCTCAACCGCACGCCCGACACGATCGCGACGGTGCTCACGGGTGACCCGACGGTCACGCTCGATCAGAACCGATCGGTCGTCTTCGACGCCCGCACGGCTGAGCAGGTCACGGTCGACGTGAATCGCGATGGACTGGCGGCGGCATACTCCCGCATGGACGTCACGGTGAACGACTTCTCCGCCAGCTACACGATGCCGGTGTGGAACGACGAGCTGTGGGCGCAGCCCATGACCGTCGACGACGCCGACTTCGGGTTCACGGCGCGCTGGCGCCTGCAGAAGCCGCTCCTGGCGGTCACCGCCGGCAAGACCTCGCTCGACCTGATCGAGCAGATCGGCGGCACCTTCGGCGACCTCGAACTGAAGACGACCGCGGTCGCGGCCGGACTCGGCAGCGCCGACGACTTCGCGAAGGTCGACGTCAAGGGCAAGGTGGCCGTGGTCACCCGATCGGCCGAGGTCTCGGCATCCGATCGCACGGCCAACGCGGCAGCGGCGGGCGCGAAGCTCCTCGTCGTCGTCAACGACGCGGACGGCGAGTTCAACGAGTGGGTCGGAGCGGCGGACTACTCGGCCTCCGCGCCGATCCCCGTCGCCGGCATCAGCGGCGTGGAGGGCCGGGCGCTGCTCGAGCAGCTCGCCCGCAAGAAGATGCCGATCTCGGCGATCGGCGTGGCCGCCAGCGACGTGCTCTACGACATCGCCGAGTACGCGGAAGGCGAGATCCCCGCCGACCTCGCCTTCGCGCCGACGGACCTGGCGCGGATCGACACGCGCTTCCACGGCCAGAAGGAGGACATGGGCGAGTTCCGCTACGACTTCGTCCCCGGCGCCACCAGCGGCAACGGCATCCCGTACCGCACCCAGCGCGGCATGGACCGCGAGGAGTGGGTCAACACCGACGGGATCCGCTGGAACCAGTGGGTCGGCATCGACTCGGTCCGGTGGGAGATGCGCGACAAGATCCGCAGCTACCAAGCCGGCGAGCGCACCGCGACGGAGTACTTCGGCGGCATCGTGCGCCCGAACATCGGCGTCGGATTCTGGGTGCCGTATCGCACGTCGGACTGGGCGCAGATCAACGTGCCGAGCTGGGCGGACGGCGGCAACGGCGACCGCACCGGCACCTTCGACACGTGGGCCGAGCCGGCGCCGGTGCAGCAGCTGACCGACATCTACATCGACGGTGAGCTGATCGCGCAGCGCGAGCGCCAGGGAGCGAACGTCTACGACCTGCCGGACGGCGAGAACCAGCTGTGGCGCGTGGTGAGCACCGCGACCCACGACGGCTCGCACCTCGCCGGGTCGACCAGGACGGTCACCGACTGGTCGTTCCGCTCCTCCGGAAAGCTCGGCGACTGGACGAACCGCCTGCTCCCGATGATCACCGCCTACTACGACGTCGACGTCAACGCCGACAACAAGGCGGGCGAGGGTCGCAAGAAGGGCTCCGGCGTCCCACTGGGTCTCGAAGTCGGCCACGTGGCCGGCACGGCTCCGGCCGGTGCGATCACCGAGGCGACGCTCGAGGCCCGCACCGCGGGCGGCGAATGGAAGAAGATCACCCTGAAGAGCGCCACGACGGATGCCCCGACCGGCGCCGTCGAGGGCGACGGGTTCATCTTCACGCCGTCGCGCGCCTGGGTGAGCGGCTTCTCGGCGCAGATCCCGGTGTCCGACAAGGGCGGCTGGGTCGACCTGCGGGTCACCGCGAAGGATGCCGAGGGCAACACGTTCTCCCAGGAGATCGAGAAGGCCTTCCAGGCGACGGCCGCCAAGGGCGTCAAGCCCTGACCTGAGAACCCCGGGAAGGCCCCCGCCCGCTCTTCAGCGGCGGGGGCCTTTCCGGTGCGGTGGTCAGCGCAGGGCCGTGCGGCTCGTGGCCGTGGCCGCGAGGGCGACCCCGTCGGGCACGAACAGCGTGAAGACCGGCGGATGCCACGTCCCGGCCACCGTCACACGCGCAGAGACCCCGTCCGGCGTCGATGCGGACACGAGCACCGTCTCTCCCCCGACCTCCGCGACGATCGCCTCCGCCTGATCGCGGACGCCGGCATCCGTGAGCACCGCCACCGCCTCGGCGCCTCGGACGTCGAACGCGAAGCCGTCCGCCGCCGCCAGCGCCGCGGCATCCGCCACTGCGTCGATGCGCTTCTGCGCGAGGTACAGGCTCGTCGCGTCCACGCACACGAAGACGGCGACGAGCGCCAGCACGGCGTAGCCGAGCGTGAGGATGAGGACGCTGCCCTCGTCGTCCGCGTTGCGCCGGTGCGTGCACCGGCACACCCGCGGGGTCGGGCGCGTCATCCGAGCCCCCACACTCGCGACACCTTCTGCAGCGCGGACGCCTCGACCGGGATGCTCGCAATGCCGTCGAGGCCAGGGATGAGGGGCACCAGCGGCAGCGCCACGGCGGTGTGCAGCGTGACGACCACCGTCGCGCCCGGACTCGGGCACGGCACCCCGGCCGGACGGCACGTCGTCGTCAGCGCGACGGCGCCGGCGTCGAGGCCGTACTCCTCGACGACGGAGGCGAGCACGAGTTCGGCCTTGCGGGCGGCGTCGTCGGCGCCTTCGGCCGTCGCGATCGCCCGGGCGATGTGCCGCGCACCCGCCTCGGCACCGAGCGACTGGCCCTGGATGGATCCGAGCGCGACGATCAGGTAGACGAGGGGAACCAGCATCAGCAGCCCGACGAAAATGAACTCGAGAGCGGCCGACCCTCGCTCGGCGCCGTCGGACGGCGGCGGCACCGGATCAGTCGAACGACTCGACGGGAGCACGAGCGGTCACCTCCAGCGCACGGGCCGGACCGAGGAGGCCCAGGAGCGGAAGCACCGCGCGCACGCGCACCTCGACGGACGGATGCCCGAGTGCGTCCGTCTCTCCCACGGTGATGTCGGCCGCGTACTCGGCGCCGACGGTGCGAGCCACGATCTCGCGCGTGCGATCCGCCCCCTCCGCGAGCGACGTGTCGGCGAGCGCCGCGTGATAGGCGCCCTCGACGGCCGCATCGTGGACGACGTTGCGCACGTACACCGCGAACCCGAACTGCAGCACGCCCACGGTCAGCACCGTGAGCAGTGCGCCGACGAGCACGAACTCCACGGGGCTGGAGCCCTCCTCACCCGACAGTGCAGCCGCCGCCCGGGGACGAATGCCGGGCATGACCTAGAAACCGGCGACGCGCGAGATGGCCTGCTCGAAGAGCGACGCGAGAGCCGGACCGGCGAGCGCCCAGATCACGACCACGAGCCCCGCGGTCATGAGCGTGATGAGGACCCAGCCGGGCACGTCGCCCCGCTCATCGTCGTGAAGGTCATGGCTGAGCGCGTGAACCCGGGCAACGGCGCGGTGGAAGGGTCGACGGATCATTTCTCTCCTTGTGGGACGGACTCAGCCCAAGCCGAGTCGGAGCATGAAGACTCCGGGGAAGACCGCGAACAGCACGCTGAGCGGGAGGATGAGGAACACCAGCGGGACGAGCATGTAGATCTCCTTGCGCCCGGCGCGCTCGATGAGCGTGCGCTTGGCGTCCTCTCGGGCGTCGAGCGCCTGGGAGTGGAGCACGTGCGACAGCGGAGCGCCGCGTTCGATCGCGGCGGCCACCTGATCGATGGCGCGCGACAGCGCGGGGATCTGGAGTCGGTCCGACAGCTTGCCGAGCGCTTCGGGCAGGGGCGTCCCGGTTCCCACGGCGACCACCACTCCGCGCAGCTCGCCGGTCAGCTCCCCCGCGCCGATGTCGCTGACCCGGCGGAGGGAATCGAGGATGCCCTCCCCCGCCGACAGGCAGAGCGCGACGAACTCGAGCACGGTCGGCAGCTCCTCCTGGATCCTCGTCACCCGCGCGCGAGCAGCGTGCGACAGCCACGCGTCCCCGCACAGCACGGCCACGACCGCGCACAGCGGCGGCAGGAGCGCGGTGGATGTCGGGGCGCGACCGAGCATCACGGCCACCACGACGATCACCCCGCCCAGCGCCAGGCCCGCGATCGCCCATGCCAGCTGACGACCGCGGAACGCTGCGGCATCCGTCGATCGTCCCGCCTGCCGCAGGCGACGGGTGACGGATGCCTCGCCGCCGAGGAGCCCGGCGAACCGCCGCTGGGCCGCGCGCCACGTGAACGACACGTCAGGGGGCGCGGCCGCGACAGGAAGCCCCGTGCCGAGCGGATCGGTGACGTCGCGGACGTACGGCGCGATGCGGCGAGCGAGCGACGGGGCGCCCCAGCGCGGCGCGCGCGAGAGGGTGAGGCACACCCCGGCGCCGAGGGCCGACCCCAGCACCACGGCGGACGCGAGGTCGTCGACCTCAAAGGGAGTCATCCGAACCACCGCCGGGGTTCGGGAAGGCGTCCGAGGCGGAGCATCACGCGATACGCGACGAACGACACCACCGCGCCGACGAGGACGAGGACGACACCTTCGGGGCTGCCGTAGGCGCGCGCCCCCTCGGGCCGCATCGCCAGCAGGGCGAGGATCACCCACGGCGCCGCGACCCCGAGCACCGCCGCCCCGCGCACCCAGGACTGCCGGGACTCCACCTCGGCGCGCAGCGCGGCATCCGCCCGCACCGACCCCGCGAGCGCCCGGAGCACCGGCGTGAGCTCGGTTCCCCCGACCTGTCGCGCCATGCGGAGCGTCTCGACGATGCGGTCGGCCACCGGATCGGACAGCGCGACCTTGAGCCGCTGGGCGCTGGAGTCGAAGTGGCCCGACGCGGCGATGTCGCGAGCGAACCCGGCGAAGGCCGGGCGCAGTTCTGCGGGCGCGGAGTCCGCGAGACTCGCGACGGCGTCGGGGAGCGACATCCCCGCGCGCACCGATGCGATGAGCAGATCGCACACGTCCGGCCACAGCCCACGGCGAGTGCGGAGCAGCCTCGAGCGCCGCGCGCGCAGCCAGACAGCGGGAGCGGATGCCGCCGCCACACCCGCGATGAGGCTCAGTGCCGGCACCGGCACGACGAGCCACGCCACCGCGGCCGCCACGACGCCGCAGCAGGCGGCGACGATCACCACCGACACGGGAGCCACCCGCGGAAGGCCGGCCGACGCCAGGAGCCGCTCCAGGCGGCCCGGCTCGGACGCCCGCACCCCCTGAGCGCGCGTAGGCCACAGCCACGGCGACACGACGAGAAGCACGCCGGCGGCGAGCACTGCACCCCACACGAACGTCACGGCACGCCCCGGTACAGCGTGCGAGCGGTGATCACGCCGTCGTCGACGCCGCTCGGCGCGGCGATCTCGGCCACCCGGCGGCGGCCGGCGGCATCCCGTTCGCAGTGCACGACGAGGTCGACGGATGCCGCGACCGCCGGCAGCACGAACGCCGCGTCGATGTTCCGCCCGGCCAGCAGCGGCAGCGCCGCCAGCTTCGCGAGCGCCTCGCGCGCGGAGTTCGCATGGATCGTGCCCGCTCCCGGCACCCCGGTGTTGAGCGCGAGCAGGAGATCGAGCGCTTCCGCGTCGCGGACCTCCCCGACCACGAGCCGGTCGGGACGCATCCGCAGCGCCTCTTTCACCAGCCGGCGGAGCGTGACCTCGCCTGTGCCTTCCAGGCTCGGCTGACGCCCCTGGAGGGCGACGAGGTCGGGGAGGGCGACGGCGAGCTCGAAGGTCTCCTCGACCGTCACGATGCGATGCTCGGGTGGACATGCGGCGATGAGCGCGCCCAGCAGGGTCGTCTTGCCGGTGTGGGTGGCGCCGGACACGAGCACGGACGAGCCGTCGGCCATGGCCGCGCGCAGCAGCTCCGCCGCGGCAGGCGTGAGCGAACCTGCTCGCACCAGCCGGTCGAGATCGCGGAACGCCGGCAGGAACTTGCGGACATTGACGGCCCAGTGGCGCCGCGTGATGTCGGGGATCACGACGTGCAGGCGCGATCCGTCGGGCAGCGAGGCATCGACGAAGGGCTGACTCAGGTCGACACGGCGCCCGCTGGACTGCAGCATCCGCTCGACGAGGTCGCGCACCGCCGAATCGGAGAGGGTCAGCGGCGTGCGCTCGGGCACACCTCCCCGAGCGACGAAGATGCGGTCGGGAGCGTTGATCCACAGCTCCTCGACCGACGGATCGTCGAGGTACGGCTGCAGCGGTCCGAACCCCGCGACCGAGGCGAGCACCTCGCGCACGCACGCGGCCTCGTCGTCGACGGGAGCCAGCCCCCGCGCGAGCGCGAAGTCGTTGTGGCGCCGCACCTCCGCCCGCGCCAGCTGCGCGGCGAACTCGGGATCGCGAGCCGGATCCGCCCGCTCGGCCCGCAGGCGCTCGCGCACACGCTCGGCGACGAGCACGGCGGGTGCGGCAGGTGCGGCGGATCCGGACACGCAAGCATCCTTGCAAGCCGGTCAGACGGCATCCCGAAGTTATCCACAGGTGCTGGAGGCAGCGCTCTCGCCCGCCCGGTGCGCCCACGCGCCCGGCAGGGCAGGATGGACAAAGACGGAAGGAGCAGAGATGACGCACACCAAGAAGGAGATCTCGCCTGCGGGCCAGGCCGCGCTGGGGGTGCTCGGCCTCGTCCAGGCCGCGTTCGCCTTCCTCGCCTTCTGGGACCTCGCCCACCGGAACGCCGCGGAGGTGCGCGGCCCGAAGCCGCTGTGGATCCCGGCCATCCTCGTCAACTGGATCGGACCGGCGAGCTACTTCCTCTTCGGCATCCGTCGCTGATCCGCGCCGCCGTCCAGCCGGGGGCCAGCCCCACAGCCCGCGTCCAGGGCCGTCAGTAGACTGAACCCACTCGCGGGAGTGGTGAAACTGGCAGACACGCAGGATTTAGGTTCCTGTGCCTCCGGGCGTGTGGGTTCAAGTCCCACCTTCCGCACGCGGCTCAGTACCACAGACACCTCGCCGACCGCCTCCAACGACGGGAACGACCTTGCACTCCATCGCCCTCATCCCCTGGCTCGACCCCGCCGCGATCATCGAATGGGCCGGGCCGTGGGCGCTCGTCGTCGTGTGCTTCATCGTCTTCGCCGAGACCGGCCTCCTCGTGGGCTTCCTGCTCCCCGGCGACACGCTGCTCGTCATCGCGGGACTGCTGTCGCACCCGCAGGATTACGCGCCGAACGGCGTCTTCGGCCTCAGCGTCTGGTGGGTCGCGCTCCTCATCGGCCTGTCCGCCTTCATCGGCGGTGAGGTCGGGTACTACATCGGCCACAAGGGCGGACCCGCCGTCTTCGAGAAGCGGGAGTCGGGCCTGTTCAGCGTCAAGAACGTGGAGCGGACGAACGCGTTCTTCGACCGGTTCGGCGGCCTGACGATCATCCTCGCCCGCTTCGTGCCGATCGTGCGCACGTTCGCCCCGGTCGCGGCCGGCGTCGGCCACATGAACAAGTGGAAGTACACGCTCTACAACTTCATCGGCGCCGTCATCTGGGGCTTCGGCCTCACGATGTTCGGCTACGCGATCGGGTTCATCCCGCCGGTCGCCGACTTCGTCGAGAACTACATCGACCTCATCCTGCTCGTCGCCGTCGGCGGCACCGCGATCGTGACGCTGTGGCACTACCTCCGCGAGCGCAGCAAGGCCAAGAAGGCCGCGGCCGCAGGCGAGGACGTCGTCACCGACCACGAGGAGGCCGAGGCGCTCGTGCTCGACGCCGAGGTGTTCGAGCGCGGCCCCGAGGGCGGTCACCACGAGGGCGGCCACCACGAGGGCGACGCCCCGCGCGCCTGATCGGCGTCAGGAGGCCTTCGCGGTCTTCTTCTTCGCCGCTGGCTTCTTCGCCTCGCCCTTGGCGGCGGGCTTGGCTGCTGACTTCCCTGTGGCCTTCGCCGGGGACTTCTTGGCTGCCGGCTTGGCGGCGGGCGCGGCATCCGCACCGGCCGACGTGCCCTCGCGCGCGGCGCGCGACTTCTCGACGCTGGCGCGCAGCGCAGCCATGAGGTCGATGACCTCGCCGCCGGACTCCTGCTCCTCCTGCTCGCCGAACGTCTCGGACGTGTCCAGCGCGTCGCCCTTCTCGAGCTTCGCGTCGATGAGGGTGCGCAGCTCCTCCTGGTACTCGTCGGCGAACTCCGACGGATCGAAGTCGCTGGCGAAGCTCTCGACGAGGGATGCCGACAGCTCGAGTTCCTTCGCCGAGATCCGCACCGACTCGTCGAGCGAGGGGAAGGTGGCCTCGCGCACCTCGTCGGCCCAGAGGAGCGTCTGGAGCACGAGCACGTCGCCCCGCACGCGCAGCGCGGCCAGGCGGGTCTTCTGCCTCAGCGAGAACCGGACGATCGCCGTGCGATCGGTCTGCTCGAGCGTCTTGCGCAGCAGCACGTACGCTTTCGGCGAGGCGGAGTCGGGCTCGAGGTAGTAGGCCTTGTCGAGAGTGAGCAGGTCGACCTGGTCGCTCGGGACGAACTCGACGACGTCGATCTCCCGACTCTTCTCGGACGGCAGCGACGCGAGGTCCTCCTTGGTGAGCACCACCGTCTTCTCGCCGTCGTCGTAAGCCTTGTCGATGTCCTGGTAGGGGACGACCTCGCCGTCGATCTCGCATATCCGCTGGTACCGGATGCGGCCCCCGTCCGTGGCGTGCACCTGGTGCAGCGACACGTCGTGGTCCTCAGTCGCCGAATACACCTTGACCGGGACGTTGACCAGCCCGAACGTCAGCGCACCCTTCCAGATCGCTCTCATCCCCCCAGTACACACCGGCCACGCCCGTCACGGCTAGCCTGAACCCATGTCAGGGGGTCCCAGCGTGGTGAGCATCGGCGGCCGGCGCCTGCGCATCACCAACCTCGACAAGGTGCTCTACCCCGAGACCGGCACGACCAAGGGCGAGGTGATCGACTACTACACCCGCGTCGCCCCGCTGCTCATCCCCCACGTGATCGGCCGCCCCGTGACCCGCAAGCGCTGGCCGGAGGGCGTGGGGACCGAGGACGATCCGGGCATGGTGTTCTTCGCGAAGGACCTCGAGCGCGGTGCGCCCTCCTGGGTGAAGCGGATGCCGATCCCCCACTCCACCGGCACCAAGGAGTATCCCCTGGTCGGCGACATCCCGACCCTCGTCTACCTCGCGCAGGTCGCGAGCCTCGAGCTGCACGTCCCGCAGTGGCGCTTCACGCCCACGGGCGAGCGCGGATCCGCCGACCGGCTCGTGCTCGACCTCGACCCCGGTCCCGGCGCCGGGCTGCCCGAGTGCGCGCTCGTGGCGGGCTGGGCCCGCGGCATCCTGTCGGACATGGGACTGGAGCCGTACCCGGTGACCAGCGGCAGCAAGGGCATCCACCTCTACACGGCGCTGCCGGAAGGACAGAGTCCCGAGCAGGCGTCCGCGATCGCGAAGGAGCTCGCCCGGGCGATCGAGGCGGATCACCCCGACCTCGTGGTCAGCAGCATGAAGAAGGCGGAGCGCCACGGTCGCGTGCTCATCGACTGGAGCCAGAACAACGGGTCGAAGACGACCATCGCCCCGTACTCCCTGCGCGGCCGCATGCAGCCCACCGTCGCGGCGCCCCGTACGTGGGACGAACTCGACGATCCGGGCCTGCGCCACCTGCGATTCGAGGAGGTGCTCGACCGCATGGAGCGGATCGGCGATCCGCTCCATGCGCTCGGGTTCCATGCCGGCGGCCGCGGGGGCGAGTCCGGACCGCTGGCCGCCTACATCGCCAAGCGCAGCGCCGCCAAGACACCCGAGCCGGTGCCGGACAATCCGCTGGGTGCGACCCCTCACGGGGACCGCCCGATGTTCGTCATCCAGGAGCACCACGCCAGCCGCCTGCACTGGGACTTCCGCCTCGAGCACGACGGCGTGCTGGTGAGCTGGGCGGTGCCCCGGGGCGTGCCGCACAGCTACAAGCGCAACAACCTCGCGGTGATGACCGAGGACCATCCGATGGAGTACGGGACGTTCGAGGGCACGATCCCCGCGGGCGAGTACGGCGGCGGCACGGTGACGATCTGGGACGACGGCCGCTACGACCTCGAGAAATGGCGCGACGACGAGATCATCGCAACCCTCGAGGGGCGCCCCGGCGGGCCGCTCGGCCGCGTGCGCCTCGCGCTCATCCGCACCGAGGGCGAGGGCGAGAAGTCGTCCTGGCTGCTCCACCGCATGAAGACGGATGCCGCGGGCCGCCCGCAGCCCGACGGCGAGCCCGTCGAACCCAGCCCGCAGGCCGACGAGCCGTCCGGCGGCGAGACCCGAGGCGAGTCCGGCCGTGAGTCCCGCGCTGAGTCCCGCGCTGAGTCCCGCGCAGACGCGGATCCCGCTGTCGTCGACCCCGTCCGGAAAACTCATGTGAGTTCACGCTCACATACCCCCGTTGCCCGGCCCGGCCAGCGTGTGAACGCGAATTCACATGAACCCGGGGCCAAGCCCGCCCGGCGTGTGAACGCGAACTCACATGCCCCGCGCGCGCAACCCGTCAAGCGTGTGAACACGAACTCACATACGAAAACCAGCAACGGGCCGCCCGCAACGCCCGCAGCCGCAGCCGCCGCCCCGGCCCCGGCCCCGACCCCAGAGCAATGGCGCCCCATGCTCGCAACCTCGTCCACGCCCGCCCTCGCCCGACAGGCAGCCGCCCGGTGGCCCGCCCCCTGGGTCGAGGGGAAGTGGGACGGAATCCGCGCGGTAGGCCTCTGGGACGGCGAGCGCCTGCGCCTCTACGCCCGCAGCGGGAATGACATCACGCACCGCTACCCGGAGCTCACCGAGGCCGACGCCGGCTTCGGCGACGCGCCGGCCGTCGTCGACGGCGAACTCGTCGCCCTCGAACCCACAGGGCGCCCGAGCTTCCCGCTCCTGCAGAACCGCATGAACCTCGAGCGCCCCGGCGACATCGCCCGTGAAGCGCGCCGCACGCCCGTGCGCTACTACCTCTTCGACGTCCTCGCCCACGACGGCCGCGACCTCACCGGACTGCCGCTCGCCGAGCGCCGCGACATCCTCGAGTCGTTCACGATGGAATCGATCGCGCCGATCACCGTGCCGCCGGTGTTCGACGACCTCGATGCCGCCCTCGAGGCGAGCGAGCGACTGCGGCTCGAGGGTGTCGTCGTGAAGGACCCCGCGTCGCGCTACCTGCGCGGCGCCCGCTCCGAGTCGTGGCTGAAGGTCAAGCACACCCGCACGCAGGAGGTCGTGATCGCGGGCATCCGCCCCGGCAACGGCGGCCGCGCCGGCACGTTCGGCTCGCTCCTGCTCGGCATCCCGGACGAGGACGGACTCCGCTACGCCGGACGCGTCGGCACCGGGTTCAGCGACAAGACACTCGCGTCCCTGCTGCGCGTGCTGACGCCTCTGCGAACGGATGAGAATCCGCTCGTCGGCGTGCCGGCGCTCGATGCCCGAGACGCGCTCTGGGTGCGGCCCGAGCTGGTCGCCGAGGTCGAGTACGGCGAGTTCACGCCCGGCGGCATCCTTCGGCATCCCCGGTGGCGGGGCCTCCGTCCCGACAAGAGCCCGGCCGAGGTGCGGCGCGAGGATTGACGACGCACCGGCTAGGCGTGCGCGTCGTGCTCGACGTGACCGGCGGGCTCGAGCTGGAACGTCGAGTGCTCCACGTCGAAATGCTGCGAGAGACAGGACTGCAGCTGACTCAGGATGCCGCTGGCCCGCCCGTCGGCCAGCGCCGCGCCGTCGACCACGACGTGGGCCGTGAACACCGGCGCGCCGCGCGTGAGCTGCCACACATGCACGTCGTGCACGTCGACCACCCCCGGCGTCTGGAGGATGTGCTCGCGGATGTCGCGCACATGCGTTCCCGCGGGAACCGACTCCGACAGCACCGACACGACCTCGCGCAGCAGGCCGATCGCCCGCGGCACGATCATCGCCGCGATCAGCAGCGAGGCGACGGCATCCGCCTGCACCCATCCCGTCACCAGGATCACGACGGCCGCCACGATCACGGCTGCCGAGCCGATCAGGTCGCCCAGCACCTCGACGTAGGCACCACGCACGTTCATGCTGCGGCGCTGCGCCGAACTGAGCAGCCACATCGCGACGGCGTTGGCCACCAGTCCCACGACGGCGACGACCAGCATCAGCCCGCCCGCCACTTCCACCGTTCCCGGATTCAGCAGCCGCTGCACGCCCTCGACCGCGATCCAGACCGACAGCACGATCAGCACCACGCCGTTGACGAGGGCGCCGAACACCTCGGCGCGCTGATACCCGAACGTGCGGCGGTCGTTCGCCGGCCGCGCGGCGACCACGGCCGCCACGAGCGCGATCACGAGCGCCGCGGCATCCGTGAACATGTGCACGGCGTCGGCGAGCAGCGCGAGCGATCCCGACAGCCACGCGCCGACGACCTGCACGATCATCACGACGCTCGTGATCGCGAGCGACGTCGCGAGCAGACGCCGGTTGCTCGCCCCGCGGATGCCGCCCTCGGGCGCGTGGTCGTGCATGAGCCCAGGGTAAGCCCGTGCCCGCCCCCGACGCCGCCGATCGCGCTAGTCGGGAATGAGTGTGATTCTCACTCCCACCGGCCGTCAGAGCTCGGTGAGCAGGGGCGCGAGCTGCGCGAAGGCGCGGGCGCGATGCGATGAGCGGTTCTTCTCGGCCGCGCTCCACTCGGCGACGGTGCGCTCGGCACCCTCGGGCTGGCCGTCGGGCACGAACACCGGGTCGTATCCGAAGCCGCCCGCGCCCGCCGCGGCCGACGCGAGACGGCCCGGCCACACGCCCTCGACGATCTGCTCACTCGAGGCGTCGCCGGGAACGACCAGCGCGATCGTCGAGACGAACTGCGCGGTTCGGTGGGGATCGCGGATGTCGGACAGCTGGTCGAGCAGCAGATTCAGGTTGGCCGCGGCATCCTTCGCATGCCCCGCCCAATACGCGGAGAAGACTCCCGGAGCCCCGCCGAGCACGTCGACGCAGATCCCCGAGTCGTCGGCGAGGGCGGGAAGCCCCGTGTGCGCGGCGGCCGCCCGCGCCTTGATGAGCGCGTTCTCGGCGAACGTCACGCCGTCCTCGACGGGCTCGGGCCCGTCGTACGCGATCACCTGGAGATCCGGCCGCGTCTCGGCGACGATCGCCTGGAACTCCTCGACCTTGTGCGGGTTGTGCGTCGCCAGGACGATCTTGCGCAGAACGTCGGTCACTGCTGTGCGCCGTCCGCCGGGGTGAGCGCGACGAGCTGCTGCTCGCGCAGCGACGCGCAGCCGGCGACGCCGAGCTCGAGCAGCGCATCGAGCTCGCGCTTGTCGAACGGCGCGCCCTCGGCTGTTCCCTGCACCTCGACGAACAGGCCGCGGCCGGTGACGACGACGTTCATGTCGGTCTCGGCGCGCACATCCTCGACATAGGCGAGATCGAGCAGCGGCTCCCCGTCGACGATTCCCACCGAGACCGCAGCAACCGAGTCCAGCAGCACCTGGGAGCGCTGACCGATGAACTTCTTCTCGCGGCCCCACTCGATCGCATCCGCCAGCGCGACGTAGGCTCCGGTGATCGCCGCGGTGCGGGTGCCGCCGTCGGCCTGCAGCACGTCGCAGTCGATGACGATGGTGTTCTCCCCCAGCGCCTTGGTGTCGACCACGGCGCGCAGGGCGCGGCCGATGAGCCGCGAGATCTCGTGAGTGCGGCCGCCGATCTTCCCCTTGACGCTCTCGCGGTCGTTGCGGCTGTTCGTCGCGCGCGGGAGCATCGCGTACTCCGCCGTGACCCAGCCCTTGCCCTTGCCGGTCAGCCAGCGCGGGACGCCGTTCGTGAACGACGCGGTGCACAGCACCTTCGTCCCGCCGAACGAGATGAGCGCCGAGCCCTCGGCCTGGCTGCTCCACCCCCGCTCGATCGTGACGGGACGCAGCTGGTCGGCGGATCGGCCGTCGGCGCGGACGGAATCGGTCATCGAGGAACTCCTCAGTTCAGGGTGCGGATCAGCTCGGAGGTGGGGTCAACTCTGCCGGGTGGGGAGGTCGATCGCGCCCGTCTGCACCAGACGGACGTCGGTCACCTCGCGGCCCATGAGGCGGTGCGCCAGGCGCAGGAAGTCGTCGGCCGAGGCGCCGGTGGCCTCGTACTCGTGGCGGGACGAGGCATCCGGCCCCGCCAGCAGGTCGCGGGAGACCAGCTGACGATAGACGTCCTTCGCCGTCTCGGTGTCGCTCGAGACCAGCGATACCTCGGAGCCCATCACGTAGCTGATCGCGCCCTCCAGGAAGGGATAGTGCGTGCAGCCGAGAACGAGGGTGTCGACCCCGGCGAGCCGCAGCGGTGCGAGGTACTCCTCAGCGACGGCGAGCACTTCCGGGGAGTCGGTCACGCCGGCCTCGACGAACTCGACGAAGCGCGGGCACGCCTGCGCGAACACGGTCAGGCGTTCGTTGACCTCGAGCATGTCCTGGTACGCGCCGGAAGAGATCGTGCCCGCCGTGCCGATCACGCCGATGCGGCCGTTGCGGGTCGTCGACATCGCGGTGCGCACGGCCGGTCCGATGACCTCGACGACCGGAACGTCGTAGCGCTCGCGGGCATCGCGCAGCATGGCGGCCGATGCCGTGTTGCATGCGATCACGAGCATCTTCACGCCCTGGTCGACGAGCGTGTCGAGGATCTCCAGCGAGTAACGGCGCACATCGGCGATCGGCTTCGGACCGTACGGCGAGCGCGCCGTGTCGCCGATGTAGAGGATCGATTCCCGCGGCAGCTGGGCCGAGACGGCACGGGCCACGGTGAGTCCGCCGACACCGGAGTCGAAGATTCCGATGGGCGCGTCGTTCACGATGGTCCAGCCTACGCCAGCCCTCAGTAGGCTGACCCGCATGAGCACGGCACTGCACACGGACCGCTACGAGCTCACGATGCTGGACGCGGCCCTCCGCGACGGCACGGCCGACCGCCGGTGCGTCTTCGAGCTCTTCGGACGCCGCCTTTCCGGCGGCCGTCGATTCGGGGTCGTCGCCGGGACCGGGCGCCTTCTCGGCCTCCTGCGCGACTTCCGATTCGGTCCGGACGAGCTGCGCTGGCTGCGCGACGAGAAGGTGGTGGATGCCGCGACCCTCGACTACCTGGAGGGCTACCGCTTCACCGGATCGATCACCGGCTACCGCGAGGGCGAGCTCTACTTCCCGGGCTCCCCGATCCTCACCGTGGAGGGCACCTTCGCGGAGGCCGTGGTGCTCGAGACGCTCGCGCTGAGCGTCCTCAACCACGACTCGGCCGTCGCCACTGCGGCTGCCCGCATGAGCGTGGCAGCCGGCGATCGCCCGCTGGCGGAGATGGGCTCACGTCGCGCCGGTGAGTCGTCGGCGATCGCCGCAGCCCGCGCGGCGTACATCGCCGGCTTCGGCGCGACGTCGAACCTCGAGGCCGGCCGCGCGTGGGGCATCCCGACCATGGGCACCGCGGCGCACGCCTGGACGCTGCTGCACGACACCGAGGAGGACGCGTTCCGCTCGCAGATCGACGCGCTCGGCGTGGACACCACGCTGCTCGTCGACACGTACGACACGCGGGCCGGCGTCGAGACCGCCGTCCGGGTGGCCGGCACCGGCCTCGGCGGCGTCCGCATCGACTCCGGCGACCTCCCGCTCGTGGCGGCCGAGGTGCGCGCGCAACTGGACGAGCTCGGGGCCACCGCGACGCGGATCACCGTCACGAGCGACCTCGACGAGTACGCGATCGCGGCGCTCGCGGCATCCCCCGTCGACGCCTACGGTGTGGGGACGTCCGTCGTCACCGGATCGGGCACGCCCACCGCCGGCATGGTCTACAAGCTCGTCGCCCGGCAGGACGACGCAGGCGGCTGGGTCGCCGTCGCGAAGGCCTCGGCCGACAAAGGCTCCAAGGGAGGACGCAAGGCCGCCTTCCGGACGCTCGACCGGGGAACAGCGACCAGCGAGCTGATCGTGGTGTCGGACGGATTCGAAGCCGTCGACACGGCCAGCGCCCACCCTGAGGCGCGGGCGCTGCAGGTGACGCTCGTCACCGACGGCGAACCTGATGCCGCGTACGAAGGCCGCGCGGGCGTGGAGGCCGCACGCGAGCACCACGCCCTGGCGCGTGAGGAGCTGCCGGTGCGGGGACTCGCACTGAGCAAGTCCGACCCCGCCATCCCGACCGTCTACCGCGACGCGTCGTGACCCTCAGCCCGCAAGGGACTCGTAGATCTCCTTGCACGTGGGGCACACCGGGAACTTGTCGGGATCGCGTCCCGGGGTCCACTTCTTTCCGCACAGCGCGCGCACCGGCTTCCCGGTGAGCGCCGACTCGAGGATCTTGTCCTTCTTCACGTAGTGCGCGAAGCGCTCGTGGTCGCCGGGCTCGATGTTCTCTTCGCGGATGAGCTCTTCGAGCTCTCGGTCGAGGGTGGCCAGGCCGCCCTGGTCCGGGCCTTCGAGAGGGGTGCTCATGGGACCTCAGTTTAGCCCGCCGATCGAATGCCGGCTCGGGTGTCAGGTCGACTCCGCGAACTCCATGAGGCGGCCGCCGCGGCGCGTGAAGATCATCGACCCGGCGGTGACGCCGATCAGCAGCACACCGAAGCCCGCCGCGAGCCCGGCCCACAGCGCGGGCAGGGCGGCGTCGATGTCGCGCGTGAGGGCGATCCACCCGCTCCACAGTGCCGGGACGCTGACGGCCACCGCCCCCAGCAAGACCAGGCTCTGCGCGATCGCGCCTCCCGAGCCGGTGCGCTGCGGCTGCCGGAAGGGACTCTCGCCCGGAGGCGACACCGGGTAGGGCGCGACGACCGACGACACGCTCGACAGGCCGAGACCCGCGAAGAAGAGCGAAAAGCACACGCCCGCCATGGCCGGGAGGAGCGCCCACCGTCCGTGGATCGAGATCGCCACGGGCACGGCGACGGCCAGGAGCGCGATCCCGATGATCAGCACGGGGACGAGACGACCGACGCGGTCCGACACCCCCTTCATCCCGCTGGCGATGTGCATCCACACCGCGGTCGAGTCGTAGGCCAGGTCGTTGTGGGGAAGCCAGCCGAGCAGCAGCGCGGCGAACGGCACCGGCACGAGCACCGCGAGCTCGAGGGGCACGCCCGCGATCACCAGCGGCACGACCGTGAAGACGGCCGCGAACGGGATCACGAGGACGTTGACGATGTAGCGGCGGTCGCGGAACCAGTACACGAGGCTGCGCGCGGCCACGGCACCGCCCGGGGTGCCCGGCGCGACGGCGAACCAACCGAGTCCGGCGCGCTCGCGCACGGTGAGGGGGCGCTCGGTCGTGGTGAGGAGCCGCTTGACGACCCAGACCCAGAGCAGGGCGAGCACCGCGAGGGTCGCGAGCGCGACGAGGAGCGACATCCCCGCAGCCGCCGCATCCCGCGCGAAGAGACCGGGGAACGCCCACGCCGCCCCGATCGGGGTCAGCGCCAGCGCCGAGACGGCCTCGCCGAGCTGCGTCGGAACGGTGCCCGCCCACTCGAGCGATGCGAGGAAGACCCCGACGGGAACGACCACGACCACGATCGCGAGGAGGAACAGCCCTGACAGCTCCCGCGATCGGCGCTCGCGCAGGAACAGCGACGCGAGCGCCATGCAGACCCGCGCGAGCAGGGCGCACGTGAGCACGCCGAGGAGCACTCCTCCGGCGGCGGCCGGCCATGACACGCCATGCTCACCCCACACGACGGCAGCGGTGACGGCGATGGCGAGGAGGGCGAAGATCGGCACGCTGATGAGGCCGGCGACCGCGAGCACGGCGGTCAGCGGAAGCCGCGGCAGCGGCACGAGCGCGAAGCGGCGCGGGTCGAGGGGGTCGTCGGCGGCGCCGATGAGCGGTGCGAGCGCGAAGCCCAGCGTGACGGCCGAGCCGCCGAGCACCGTGACGGCGAGCACGACATCGGTCTCGGCATCCCCCAGCGTCAGCAGGGCGACGCACGCAGCGGTCGTCGCCGCCGCCACGGCGACCAGGGCGAGCACCGTGCGCACCACGTGGCCGCGATCGCCGCGGAGGGCGCCGACCAGCAGCGCGATCCTCAGTCGGAGAACGTGTGCAACCACTCGAGGCCCTCCACGTCGCTGAGTCCGCCGGCGAGCTCGATGAACCGCTGCTCGAGACTCAGCTCGCCGCGCACCTCGTCGACGGTTCCCTCCGCGAGGACCTGGCCCGCCACGATGACCGCGACGCGCGAGCAGACCCGCTCGACCAGTTCCATCCCGTGGCTGGACAGGATCACGGTGCCGCCGTGGGCGACGTAGGTGGAGAGGATGTCGAGGATGATCGCGCTCGAGACCGGGTCGACGGCCTCGAACGGCTCGTCCAGCACCAGCACCCGCGGAGAGTGGATGAGCGCGCCCGCGAGCATGACCTTCTTGACCATGCCGGCGGAGTAGTCCGACACCACTCGACCGAGCGCGTCGGTGAGGTCGAAGGCGCGGGCGAGGTCCGCGGTGCGGCTCTCGACCACGGCGGGCGCGAGCCCGCGCAGCACGCCGTAGTAGTAGAGGAGCTGGCGGCCGGTCAGCCGGTCGAACGTGCGCAGACGGTCGGGCAGGACGCCCATGAGCCGCTTGGCGGCCACGGGATCGGATGCCGCGTCCACGTCACCCACCCGGATCGACCCGCGATCGGGCTCGAGCAGACCCGCGATCATCGAGAGCGTCGTGGTCTTGCCGGCGCCGTTGGGGCCGACGAGACCGTAGAACGTGCCGGCCGGGACGGTGAGGTCGATGCCGTCGACGGCGTGCGTGTCTCCGAAGCGCTTGGAGACGCCGCGCAGCACCAGCACATCGCCGGCCGCGACCGGCGGGGCGAGCACCGAGGGCGGCGGGGCAGTCTCGTTCGCCGGCTCGGGTGCGATTTCGGGCTGGAGCGCGACCTCGGGCTCGGGCGTGATCTCGGGCTCCGGCGCGACCTGGGGTGCGATCTCGGGCTCCGGCTCGGGCTCGGTCGCGATCTCGGGTGCGACCTCGGGCTCGGCTTCGCCCTGGGCTTCGCCCTCATCGGGCAGCGGAGGCTTGGGCGGGATGACGAGATCGACGGCCGCGCGCTCGGCGGTCTCGAGATCGGACAGCGGTGGCGGCGCGGCCGGATCGTCCGCCGCATCGGACTGGAGCGCGGGCTCGCCCGTGGGCTCGGGTGCGGCCTTCCGGGGCTTGCGGGCGGGCGTCTTTCCGCCGCGCGGCGGAGGCGGGCTCGCCGGCAATGCCACGACGGACGCACCCTCGTGACGGTCCGGCTCTTCCGGATCGATGTCGTTCGACACCGGGAGGGAGGCTGTCACCGGTCCAACGTATCAAGCGCTCACGCCCACCGGGGAAACGCGCGGCGGGGCTTGACACAACCGGTACACCGCGCGGCGCCATTGTCACGAAACGGCAACGGGCGGCCGTCTTCCTGCACGTTCCCAGGTGCTCTCGCTACCATGGTCCCGGCACGAAGGGGTGTCGAGTCGGTGAACCGACAGTGAATCACGCACTTCAGGAGCAGACCTTGACCCTTCAGACCGTCATCCTCGCAGCCGGCATGGGCTCGCGCCTCGGCCGCAGCCTGCCCAAGCCGCTGACCGAGCTCGGCGACGGCCGCAGCATCATGCAGCAGCAGCACGACAACATCCGCGCGGCGTTCGGCGACGAGGCGAAGATCACCACCGTCGTGGGCTACCGGGCCGAGACCATCGTCGAGGCGTTCCCGTCGGTCGACTACGTCTACAACGACCGCTACGACCAGACCAACACCTCCAAGAGCCTCCTGCGCGCCCTGAACAAGACCGGCAAGGGCGGCGTCCTCTGGATGAACGGCGACGTCGTCTTCGACCCACGCGTGCTCGGCCGCGCCATCGAGCTCATCGAGCGCGACCAGTCGTTCGTCACCGTCAACACCTCCAAGGTGAGCGACGAAGAGGTCAAGTACACCGTCACGTCCGAAGGCTTCATCGACGAGCTGTCCAAGACGGTCGCGGGCGGCATCGGCGAGGCCGTCGGCATCAACTTCATCTCGAGCCGCGACAAGAAGGCGTTCATCCGCCAGCTCACGCGCGTCGACGACCAGGACTACTTCGAGCGCGGCCTCGAGCTCGCGATCGCCGAGGACGGCGTCCTGCTCGAGCCGCTCGACATCTCCGACCTGTACGCGGTCGAGGTCGACTTCGCCGAGGACCTCGAGCGGGCCAACCTCTTCGTCTGACTCCCGGCGACCGTCCTGTCAACCCGGAGCACTCCCCCAGGGTCGGCCGCATAGGATCGGCCCGATGGTCGAGAAGGTGCACCGCATTCACTCCCTGCCCGGGGACTCCCCGTGGCAGGGTGGTCTGCCGCCCGCCGGGTCGGACGAGCATCCGACCACGATCCGTGCGCTCGACCGCGTGCTCGCGATCCAGCGCCCCGTGGTGCTCGCGCATCTGCGGAGCATCCGACTGCGGCATCCGGATGCCTCGCCCGCCGAGATCGTCCGCATCCTCGAGCGCCGCTACCTCGCCGCGGTGACGACGGGCGGTGCCGCCGTCGGTGCGACGGCCGTCGTCCCGGGCATCGGCACGGGCGTGACTCTCGCCCTCAGCGGCGTCGAGACGCTCGGCTTCCTCGAGGCGACGACGCTCTTCGCGCAGTCGGTCGCCGAGGTCCACGGCGTCGCCGTCGCCGATCCGGACCGCGCGCGGGCGCTCGTGCTCACGCTGATGCTGGGCAAGGAGGGCGTCGACCTGGTGTCGCAGCTCGCCCGTCAAGCCGTCGGACGCGGACCGACCCGCGACCGCTACTGGGGCGAGCTCGTCACCAAGACGATCCCCCGCGCGGCGATGGGACCGATCGTCGACCGGCTGAAGGCGACGTTCATCCACCAGTTCGCCGTGCGCGGCGGCGCGTCGTGGATCGGCAAGGCCCTGCCCTTCGGGATCGGCGCCGCGATCGGCGGTGCGGGAAACAACATCCTGGGCCGCCGCGTGCTCGTGAACTCGCGCCGGGCGTTCGGTCAGCCGCCCGCCACGCTGCCCGCGGAGCTCGAGCCCCGCCCGGGCGCGACACCGCTCGAACGGGCCGCGACCCGCACGATCCGGCGCGCCGGCAGCGCCATCGTCGGCGGCGTGGCGCGCGGCGCGTCGACCGTCGGCGGAGCCGCTCGCCGCGTCAGCACCCGTCGCAAAGCCATCGAACCCGCGCCGGGCACGGCCGACGACGCGGCGGACCACCTCGCCGGCGACATCGGCGACGACTGACGCGCGCGCTCGCGGAGCGCGTGACCTCGGCCGCTCCGACGAGAGATCTGGGGGCGTTCGGGCGCACAATGGTGCGATGGGAATGTTCATGCAGCGCCCCGAGCAGAACGAGGAGTGGGCCGGCCTGCCGTCCGAGCCCGCGCGTCCCGAGGCCGAGGCCGAACGCCTCGCGGACGCCGCACCGGCGGTCGATGCCCTCGGCTTCGGCGCCGCGGAGTCCATCGTGATCCCGATCGCCCCGACGGTCGAGGTCGCGCAGCCCGCGCAGTCCGACGCCGACCCCGAACCAGGCCCGGACACCTCCCCCGCGCCCTGATCGACACGCCGGCGCGCGGGGGCCTACGCTCAGTCTCATGGACAGCACCCTGGCGTGCCTGGCGGCGTGGATGCCCCGGCAGCGGTGGTACGCCGCGAAGGGGCGACCGCCCAGCCTGCGACTGGTCTCGTGGTGGGACCTGCCGGCGACGGAAGAGGACCGCGGCGCCCGTATCCGCACGTTCCTCGTGGCCGATGAGGGATCCCTGCCCGCGGTGCTGTACCAGCTGCCGGTCGTCTCGCGCGCGACGGAGACGGTGGATGCCGCCCCCGACGACATCATCGGCAGCCCGGAGCCCGGCACCACGTTCATCGACGGTCCCCGCGATCCCGCCTACACCAGGGCGCTGTACGAGCTGGTCACGGTGGGCGGCCGCGGCGAGGGACCGCAGACGATCGCGAGAGGCCGCCCCGGCCGCCGCGCTCCGCGCTCCGCCGCGCCGCGGGCGACGGTGATGAGCGGCGAGCAGTCCAACACCTCGCTCATCTACCGCGCCGAGGGTATGCCGGTGATCTGCAAGGTGTACCGGCAGCTGCACGCCGGGCTCAACCCCGACATCGAGCTGCCCACCGCGCTGGCCGAGGCGGGCTCGGTGCACGTGCCGCGCGCCGTCGGCTGGGTCGAGGGTACGTGGCCCGACCTCGCGACCGCGCAGGGCACGGTGACGGGCTCACTCGCGTCCGCCCAGGAGTTCCTCCCCGGGGTCGAGGATGCGTGGCGCGTGGCGCTGCACGCCGCCGCGCGCGGTGAGGACTTCCGCGGCCCCGCCCGCGCGCTGGGCGCCGCGACCGCCGAGGTGCACGTGTCGCTGGCCGAACTGTTCCCCACGCGCCAGACGGCGGCGGAAGACCGCGAGGCGACCGCGTCGTCGTGGCGGCGCCGCCTCACCATCGCGATCGCCGAGGTGCCCGAGATCGCGGAGCGGCGGGAGGCGATCGAGAGCGTCTACGCCCGCGCGGCCGACGCGCCGTGGCCGGACCAGCAGCGCATCCACGGCGACTACCACCTCGGCCAGGTCATCCACGTGCCGGGTCGCGGCTGGGTGCTGCTGGACTTCGAGGGCGAGCCGCTGCGTCCCATGAACGAGCGCACCCGCGCCGACCTCGCCCTGCGCGACGTCGCCGGCATGCTGCGCTCGTTCGACTACGTCGCGGGATCGATCCGGCTCGACGATCCCGAGCGTTCCCCGCAGGCGGCCGGCGATTGGGCGCGCGCCGCGCGCGAGGGCTTCCTCGAGGGCTACGCCATGGCCTCGGGCGCCGACCTCGATGCCGAGGGTGCCGTCCTCGCTGCTCTCGAGCTCGACAAGGCCGTCTACGAGGCGATCTACGAAGCGCGCAACCGCCCGACGTGGGTCACCATCCCGCTGCGCGCCATCACGCGACTGGTCGAGCGACCCGCGCCCGTCGCCTGACGCCGTCAGGCTTCCTCGGCATCGTCGAGCTCGGCCTCTTCCGGCTCGTCGGTCTCCTCGATCGACCGCGCGTACCAGCGGTCCCATTCCTCCATCAGGTGACGGATCGCGGCGTGGAAGCGCGCCGTCGCCGCCCCGGGCGCCGCGTCGCCGAAGTAGTGCCGGACCCACTGGTCGAGCCGCGTGACCGCCTCGGGATCGCCGAGGACGCGCTCGGTCTCGGCGACGATCGAGCCGGCAGCCGAGGCATCCAGCCATTCGCATGCCGACAGATAGCCGTGCGTGTCGATGGCGGCGGCGGGGTCGGACGGACGCGTGATCAGGAGGGGCTTGTCGGCGGCGAGCCGGTCGTAGACCATCGCGGAGATGTCGACGACCGCCACGTCGGCCGCCGAGAGCTGCCACCCGAGGTCGGGCCCGCCGTCGTAGACGTGGCGGGCTGCAGGGTCGGCGGCGTTGGCGGCGGCGATCGCGGCGATGATCCGGCGGTTCGCCGCGCCGTACTCCGGGTTCACCACGCCGGAGCGGGGATGCGGCCGGTAGATCAGGCGATGCCGCGGCGAGGCGAGCAGCGCGCGCGCGAGTGCCTCGCCGTGGGAGATCACCGAGCCGTAGTGCGCCGAGGGCCGGTCGCCTTCCCACGTCGGCGCGTAGAGCACGACCGTCCGGTCGTCCGGCGTGTACGGCAGCGTGCCCGAGTAGTGATCGGCCTGCGGGCGGCCGATGGAGATCGCGCGGTGGTCGAGGTCGTAGTCCCACAGCACCCGCGACAGGCGCTCGCGCGCGGCGTCGCCCGCGATGAACGCGAAGTCGTACGCCTTGTACTGGTTCGTCGTCATGTACATCTTGTCGGACTCGCCGTGGTTGATGAACACGTGCCACCGGCGCCCGTAGCGGAACATCTGGAAGTTGCGGGTGTTCTGGTTCACGTACAGCACGACGCGGATGTCCTGGGTCGCGAGGAAGCCCTCCAGGTCCCGCACCGTGGGAACGAAGGCCACCGGCGGAGCGTCCTCGGCCAGCAGCGCCCGCGCGCCCGTCGCGGCACGGCTGAGCACCACGACCGGCCACGTCTTGGCGAGCTCCGCCAGCGGCTTGTACCACTGCCGCATCTGGTACATGTTCACCTCGCCGTCGGCGAAGTACACGGCCACCCGGTAGTGGAAACGGGGATGCTGCGGCCCGGCCGCGAGGGTGCGCCGGACGTCGCTCGCGGCGCGCCGGTTCCTGACGGCCTTGCCGATCAGCGCGACGGCCTTCTTCCCATCCGAGACCAGACCCACGCTTCCAGAGTACCCAGCCGACCCGTGACATGATCGACGCGTGCAGGTCGATCAGCGCGAGCGCAGGGACGCTCCGGATGTCCCTCCCCGCGCCGGGGTGACCTTCGTGATGCCCGTCCTCAACGAGGTCGACTACCTGGAGCGGGCGGTCGAGACGGTGCTCGCACAGGACGTGGACGGTCCGACCGAGCTCATCCTGGCGCTCGCGCCGTCGACGGACGGCACGACCGAGCTCGCGCGACGCCTGTCCGCCGGGGATGACCGCATCGTGCTGGTCGACAATCCTCGCGCCGACATCCCGGTGGGTCTCAATCTGGCCATCCGAGCCGGGCGCTACCCCACGATCGTGCGCGTCGACGCGCACTCCGAGCTGGAGACGGACTACGCGCGCCGCGCGCTGACCACGCTCGAGCGCGTACGGGCGGCGAACGTGGGCGGCGTGATGAGGGCGGACGGCCGATCCCCGTTCCAGCGCGCGGTCGCCCGCGCCTACAACTCCCCGATCGGGCTGGGAGGCGGCGCCTATCACGGCGGCACCCAGGAGGGCGAAGCCGAGTCCGCGTATCTCGGCGTCATCCGGCGTGCGGTGCTGGACGAGGTCGGCCTCTTCGACGAGTCCATCCGGCGCGGCGAGGACTGGGAGCTCAATCTGCGGATCCGGCGCGCGGGCTACCGCGTGTGGTTCGACCCGGCACTGTCGGTCACGTACTGGCCGCGCGAGAGCTGGCCGCGACTGGTGAGGCAGTTCTCGGCGACCGGCCGCTGGCGCGGCGAGCTCGTGCGCCGCTTCGGCCGCGGCAACTCGCTGCGCTTCTTCGCCCCGCCGCTCCTCGTGGTCGACATCCTGCTCGCGCTCGTCGTCGGCGTCCTTCAACTGACGGGTGTGCTCGGCGGCTGGTGGTCGGTGGCGGCATCCGTCGTCTACCTCCCCGTCGCGGTGTATGCGGTGCTCATCCTCGCGGTCGCCGTGGGTCCCGGCGGCGGGCACGGCTGGCGCGACAAGCTGTGGACAGCGGCCGTGCTGCCCACGATGCACCTCGCGTGGGGGTGGGGATTCCTCGTGGGGGTCGCCCGCGGCGCGCACGACACCGTCGACACGTCGCGGCTCGGCTCGCGCAACACCCCGCTCCCCTGAGCGCTGGCGTCAGTCCCGGTCGAGGAAGCCCTGATCGAGGATCCGCGTCACCACGCGCTCGGCGGCGCGGCCGTCGTCGCGGGCGTTGAACTTCTCGCGCCAGGCGGCGTACCGGTCGGCGTGATCGGCGGGGTCCCCCGAGAGGGCGTCGACGAGCTCCTCCTGCGACCGGACCACGGGTCCGGGAGCGTGGGCGGCGAGGTCGAAGTAGAACCCGCGGAGCTCGCCGCGGTAGTGCTCCATGTCGGGGACGAGGAAGTACATCGGCTTGCCGGTCACCGAGAAGTCGAACATCACCGAGGAGTAGTCCGTGATGAGCGCATCGGCCGCCAGCAGCAGCAGCGACGTGTCGGGGAACCCCGTCACGTCGACGACGCGCGGGCCTTCGGCATCCTTCCCCGGCAGCAGCGTCCGGGAATGCCCGCGCACCAGCACGACGGCATCGGCGGCGGCGGCGAGCGCGGCGGGATCGACGAAATCGACCATCTCATTGCGGTCGTCGCGCCATGTCGGGGCGTACAGCAGCACCCGCTCGCCGGGACGGATGCCGAGTGCCTCCCGTGTGGCGGCACCGTCGCCGGTAACGAGCACGTCGTTGCGCGGGTAGCCCTCGACCCACACCGGCCGCGAGAGGAACGCGTAAGCCTTTCCGAGGATCCGCGCCGCGTACGCGTTCTGCGCGAGGAGCACATTCCACCGGCGGGATTCGCGCACCACGGCCGCCATACGTCGGGGGTCGAATCCCGGACGGTGCAGCGCGAGTCGCTTGAGGGGGGTGCCGTGCCAGGTCTGCAGGACCACCTGCTGGGGGTGCCGGGAGAACCGGCGGCGCAGCCAGTCGTTCACGACGAGCAGTCGCGCCGCGCCGCGCGCACGCCACCACTCCGGGCTGCCCTCGACGATCGCGATCGCGCCCTCGGGGACGGCGACCGACAGGTCCACGACGCTCCAGTAGCGGGTCACGCCGGGTGCGCGACGGGCCAGCTCACGGTCGATCGCGAGCGGATTGCAGCTGGCGTTGCGCCCGTAGAAGCTCTCGAAGAAGACCGCGTTCTCGGGGCGCGCCGAGCGGTGGGCGTAGCGGCGCTCGAGGGCGTCCTGCCCCTCACCGGAGTCGTAGGCCGGATCGATGGGCGGACCGACGCGCAGGGTCCAGCCGGACAGCTCCGCGCGGACCGTGCCCAGCTGCGTCAGCCGCACCGGGCCCGGCTCGGCGACGTCGGCGCCGTCGGCGGGGACCACGCGCACGTCGTACTCGCCACCGGGCAGCGGGAGCTCGGGGCCGCCCCAGCGCGACGCGCGCAGCGGGAGCACCGCCTTCCACGTCTTGCCGCGTCCGGTCATCGCCGCCGGGACCCGTGCCCGCCGGCCGATGAGCTCGACGGATGCCGGACGGGCTCCGGAACCGGAGAGGACGAGCGCCGCACCGCCGTCGATCGTGAAGCGGGCGTCGGTCATCGTCGTCCTTTCCTGGCGGCGCCGGCCGCACGTGTCGATCCGGCCACGATCGCACGGTACACCCGCTGCGAGCTCGCGCCGTCCCGGAACTCGTGCACACGCGCGCTCAGCGCGCGGGCCCGCGCGAGGCGGACCTGGCGCTCGGCGTCGTCGGAGAGCACGGCCACGAGCTGCGCGAGGGCGCCGGTCCAATCCGTCGCCCAGTCCTCACCGGCGACGTCCGCGTACCGCCCGTAGAAGCCGCGGCGACGGGCGTAGTCCGCCACGTCGGGCGCGAGGAACACGACCGGAAGCGGAACGAGGGCGGAGTCGAAGGCGAGCGAGGAGTAGTCGGTCACGAGCACGTCGACGCCGGGCAGCAGCGGAGTGACGTCGGCGGCGAGATCGCTCCCCAGCGGCCGCACCCGATCGGTGGGCACCGGGGGGCGGTACTCCCCCGCCCCGAGCGGGTGCGAGCGCACCAGCAGGACGGCGTCGAGCTGTTCCAGCGTCTGCACGAGCGCGGCCCATTCGTCGGCGGAAGGCACCGCGGGATCCGGGGCCCCGTCCCGCCACGTCGGCGCGTAGAGCACGAGCCGGGCCGTGGACCCGACCGTCCCGGCCACGCGCTCGATCTCGGCGCGGGCGAGGATGCGGCGGTCCTCCGCGGTGCCGCGCGAGAGCACGTCCACGCGCGGCTCACCGGTGACCGGCACCCGGTCGTCGGGCAGGCCGAACGCCGACTCGAGCCGCCCGCGCACCGCGTGCGACGCCGCGGGCACGATGCGGATGCGGCGGGCCGCGCCGCGGAACATGGCCCCGAGGAGCGTGCGCACCGGCTTCGCCGCCCGCGATCGGGCCAGGGCCCCGGGAAGCCGCAGGGTCTCGGGCGAGTCCAGCCCGATGCGCTTGAGCGGGATCCCGTGCCAGAGCTGCACGAGGAAGGACCCCGAGACCGCGTACCGGTTGACATCGCCGAACCCGTGCGTGACCACGATCACCCGGGCGCGCGCGGTGCGCCACAGGCCCCGGAGCGAGGACTTGGGGAGGGTCCGGATGCCGCGGGCCGCAGCATCCGCCGTCTCACGCGCCGAGCCGACCAGCCACACGGCCTTGCGGCCGTCGGCCGCGGCGAGCTGCCACAGCGCGAGTGCGCCGTCTCCGATGCCGGCCCCGCAGCCGAAGACCCACTCATCGCGGGAACGCGGCACGAAGAGCGTGAGCATGCGCCCGGCGGCATAGAGCGGGAGCGATGCGAGCTTTCGCGCATTCCCCGCGCCGAACGAGAAGGACGCCACCCCGCGAGCCTAGCGCCCGCGTGTGCGGGTCCGGATCGTGGGGCGGCGTCCTCGCGCTCGGGAGAGCGGCGACCGGGCGTGCCGGTGGGAGGGTTACGGCTCGAGCGTGCCGAGCGTGACGTCGACGGTCTGCGTCTCGCCGTCGCGCACGAACGTCACGGTGGCCTCGCTTCCCGCCGCCGCGGCGCGCACCTGCGCGGTGAGGTCGACGGAGTCGGTGACCGGGACGCCGTTGAACGCCGTCACGACGTCGCCCTTGCGCAGACCGGCTGCAGCGGCAGCGCCGCCCTCGACGGCCTCCTCGATGTACGCGCCCGAGATCGTCGAGCCCTCGACCTGAGCGGCCGACAGCACGTTCGCGCCGAGCAGGCCGTGGGTGGCCTCGCCGTTCTCGATGATCTCGTCCGTGATGCGCTGGGCGATGTCGGACGGGATCGCGAAGCCGACGCCGATGGAGCCGGCGCCGCCGGACGAGCCGCCCGCAGTCGCGATGGCGACGTTGATGCCGATCAGCTTGCCCTCGGAGTCCACGAGCGCGCCGCCGGAGTTGCCGGGGTTGATCGCGGCATCGGTCTGGATCACCGCGATCTTGATCGACTCGCCGGAGGCCTGCGGGGCCTGACCCTGACCGAAGTCGAACTGGAACGGGCTGCCCTGCTCCTGCGGGTCCTGCTGCTGATCCTCGTCGGCGTCGCCCGACTCGGGCGCAGCGGACGAGGCGATCTCGATCGAGCGGTTCAGGGCGCTCACGATGCCGGTGGTGACCGTGTTGGCCAGGCCCAGGGGGGCGCCCACCGCGATCGTCTCATCGCCCACGTTGAGGTCGGCCGACGAGGCGAACTCGACGGGCGTGAGGCCCTCGGCGTCCACCAGCTTGATCACGGCGAGGTCGTAGGTCGGGTCGGTGCCGACGACCTCGGCATCGAAGACGCGGCCGTCCGAGGTGGTCACGCGGATGGTCGCGTCCCCGGTGGCGCCGTCGAGGGTGACGACGTGCGTGTTCGTGACCACGTAGCCGTCCTCGGTGAGCACGACGCCCGATCCGGTGCCGCTGCCGCTGTCGCCCGTGGCGGCGATCGTGACGACGCTCGGCACGACCTTCGCGGCGATCGCCGTGGTCTGGTTGACCGAGTCGGTGTCGTTCACGGTCACGCTCGACGGGCCGGCCGCGGGGGTCGTCCCCTCGGGTGCGAACAGGTTGACGCCCGCGTAGGCGCCGCCGAGGCCGGCGGAGCCGCCCACGATGGCGGCCGCGAGGATGAGCCCGACGACCTTGCCGGCGCCGGTGGCCTTCTTCGGCTTGCGCGGGGCGGCGACGGTCGGGGTCGTGCCGGTGGCGGCCGGGCCGAATGCGGCGCCCTGAGCCTGCGGCTGACCCGCGTACGCCTGGGGGTACGGGGCGGTCTGGCCGGCGTAGCCCTGGGGCCGGGCGTAGGCCTGGGCGTGCGTCGGATAACCGGCCGGCGGAGCCGGCTGCGGGTTCTGCGGCGCCTGCTGGGCCGCCTGCCAGGCCGCGGTCGCCGGCGGTGCCGGCGGGACGGGCGCGGTGGGCGCCGTGTGCTGCGCCGGCTGGGTGGTCTCGGGCGCGACGTCGGGCGTGCTCGCGGTCGCGTCCGCGGGGGTGTGGTCTGCGGGGCCGTTGCCCTGGTTGTCGCTCATGTGATTGCTCCTTCTGCCAAGCACTGACCACACTGCCCACCGATGCTGTGCGTTTCTTATGCCGTGAATGGGACTCGACTATGCAATCCGCCTGAGGTGGTCGAGTACCGTGAACCGATGCGAGACATCCCCGGAGCATGGCGCCGCACCGCTGCCGGTGCCGGACTCATCGGTGCCGACGGGTCCACCCACCCCACCATCTTCGCCGAGATGTCGGCCCTCGCGGCCGAAACCGGCGCGATCAATCTCGGCCAGGGCTTCCCCGACGAGGACGGACCGGCCGAGGTGCTCGAGGCGGCGCGCGCCGCGATCGCCGCCGGAGCGAACCAGTATCCGCCGGGCCGCGGCATCCGGGACCTGCTCGAGGCGGTCGCCGAGCATCAGGCGCGCTTCTACGGCCTGCATCCCGATCCGGCACGCGAGGTGCTCGTGACGGCCGGCGCGACCGAGGCCCTCGCCGCGACGCTCCTGGCGCTCGTGGACGGACCGGAGGACGAAGTCGTCGTGTTCGAGCCGTACTACGACTCCTACGCCGCGGTGGCCGCGCTCGCCGGTGCGCGCCTGGTGACGGTGCCGCTGCGGTGGCCCGACTTCCAGCCCGATCTCGACGAGCTGCGCCGCGCCGTCGGCGACCGTACCCGGGCGATCCTGGTGAACGACCCGCACAACCCCACCGGCGCGGTGTTCTCGGCGGAGGTCCGCGACGAGATCGTGCGTCTGGCCGAGCGCCACGACGCCGTGATCGTGACCGACGAGGTGTACGAGCACCTCGTGTTCGACGGCCCGCACGTGCCGATCGCGACGCTTCCCGGGGCGTGGGACCGCACCCTGACCATCTCGTCCGGCGGCAAGACGTTCTCGACCACCGGATGGAAGATCGGCTGGGTCAGCGGCCCCGCTGACCTGGTGGATGCCGTGCTCGCCGTCAAGCAGTTCCTCACCTACGTGAACGGCAGTGCGTTCCAGCCGGCGATCGCGGTCGGCCTGCGGCTGGGCGACGGCTTCTTCCGTGGCATCGCCGACACGCTGCGCGCCAAGCGGGACCTGCTCGGCGACGGGCTGAGGTCCGCAGGCTTCGAGGTCTCCACGCCTGCCGGGTCGTACTTCACCGTCGCCGACGCCCGAGCGCTGGGGGCGACCGACGCCGGGGAGTTCTGCCGCGACCTCCCGCGACGGGCGGGCGTCGTGGCGATCCCGCTCACCGCGTTCGCGACGCCGGGCCGCCGATCCGAGTACGCGACGCTCGTGCGCTTCGCGGCGTGCAAGCGCGCCGACGTGCTCGCAGAGGCGGCGGCGCGCCTCGCGGCCGCGCGGGACGGGGAAATCAATCCACCCGGGGCGTGACGCCGAACCGGCGCAGGCGCAGCGCGGGGTTGACCCGCCGCACGCGCGCCACGGCCGAGGGATCGAGGTGTGCCACTGCGACGTCGGTGGCCGTGCCGACCGCGGCGAGCTCGACGCCCTGCGGATCGACGATCGTCGAGCAGCCGACGCCGAGCGGCGGCGGGTGGTCGGCCGCCGCCACGAACACGGTGTTCTCGATGGCCCGTGCATGCAGGAGCGTGCGCCAGTGGTGCTCCTTCAGCGGCCCGCGCACCCACTCGGCGGGCACCGCGAAGACGTCGGCGCCGGCGTCGACGAGCGTCCGCCCGACCTCCGGGAACCTCAGGTCGTAGCAGGTCATGAGCCCGAAAGTGAGTCCTCCGACCGCGAAGGTCTGCGGTGCGACGATGGCGCCGGGCTCGACCCAGTCCGACTCACGCTGCCCGAACGCGTCGTACAGGTGCAGCTTGCGGTAGCTCGCCTGAAGTCCGGAGCCGTCGACGGCGACCACGGTGTTGCGCACGCGGCGGCCGTCCCCCGCCTCCTCCAGCAGACCGGCCACGATGTGGAGGTCGTGCGCTGCGGCGATGCGCGTGATCGCCGTCACGAAGGGCCCGTCGATCCTCTCGGCGTTTTCGGCGAGCGACGCGTCGAACGGGTCGACGAAGTAGCTCGAGTACTCCGGGAACACCACGACCCGCGCCCCTCGAGCGGATGCCGCAGCGGCGAGCTGCCCGATGGTGTGGATATTCGCCGCTCGGTCGGCCGACGGCGCGAACTGCGCCACCGCCACTCCGAGCGCGTCGGCGGCCGTCATCGGTCATCCCCGTTCCCGCGACGCGCGCGGATGACCGCGGGCGCCACCAGCCACAGCAGGATGATCACGGACGTGAGGATCGCCAGCGCCCACCAGGCGGCGGCGTCTCCGACCACGACGTCGAACACGAACGCCACGACGCCCACGATGAGCACCGAGACCGTGAACAGCGCGGTGATGAGTGCCGCATGCCCGTAGGAGACGACCTCGGCCTTGGCGCGCTGCTGGAACAGCACGCGATGCAGCGCGACCGGGGCCAGGGCGATGATCGCGCTGAGCGCCGACATCACCACGAGCAGGAGGTAGATCGTGCGCTGTCCGTCGGTGAGGTCCGCGAAGGCCGGCTGGAACGCGAGCGCGAGCAGGAACCCGGTCAGGATCTGCGTGCCCGTCTGCAGGACCCGCAGCTCTTGCAGGACCTCGTTCCAATTGCGGTCCGCGCGCTCTTCGGGCGTCTCGTCGCGGCCGTCGGCACGGTCGTCCTGCCGATCGTCGTCCGGTTCGCGGTGGGGCTCTGTCGGCATACGCTCATCCTCGCCGGTGGCGGGAGTGCGCGGCAAGCGGAGGGTGCACGCGTCGCGACCCCGTTCAGAACCGTGCTAGGCTGAGTTCTCGTGCCGCGGGGTGGAGCAGCTCGGTAGCTCGCTGGGCTCATAACCCAGAGGTCGCAGGTTCAAATCCTGTCCCCGCAACAAAACGAAGAGGGTCCCCGCATCGCGGGGGCCCTCTTCTCATTCCGCCAGGACGTCCCCGAGCTCGCCCAGGAAGCGGCGAATCGCGGCGAGCTCGTCGTCGCTGTAGCGGTCCGCGACGCCCCGCATCGCCTGCAGCCGCTCACTGAAGTGCTCGGAGAACGTCCGCCGCGAGTGCGGCGTGAGCACGATGATGCGCGCCCTGCCGTCGGTGGGATGAGGAAGCCGCTCGACGTGCCCGGCCTCCGTCAGGCGATCGAGCAGCTTCGTCGTGGAGGCCGTCGAGATCCTCAGGTGGTTCGCGAGATCGTGCGGGCTCACCACCTCTCCGCCCTGCTCGCGCATGATGAGCATGCGCAGGGCCGAGAGGTCGGAGACGTTCATGTCCATCTCGTCCTTCATGCCGCCGTACATGCGGTCCATGGCGTCACTGAAGGCGCGCACGGCGAGGAGCACCTGCAGGACCGCGTGGTCATGCGGCGACTCCGGCGACCAGGGTTGGGCCATTGTGGACACTCCCTCCCTACCCTTGTATCATCGGACGAACGATATCGCTAGATAAACTAGCGAATACCTCCGGGAGGAAGCCGATGACTGATGCCGACCACGTAGTCCTCCTCGACGACGAGGGACGGGCGATCGGCACGGCCCCCAAGAGCAGCGTGCACGGCACCGACACCGCCCTTCACCTGGCGTTCTCGTGCCACGTCGTCAACGAGGCGGGACAGGTGCTCGTCACGCGCCGCGCCCTGGACAAGAAGACGTGGCCCGGGGTGTGGAGCAACTCGTTCTGCGGTCACCCCAAGCCCGCCGAGCCGGTGCTGACCGCCGTCCACCGGCGTGCCGAGTTCGAGCTCGGACTCACCCTCCACGACATCGAGCTGGCCCTCCCCCTCTTCCGCTACCGGGCCACCGACGCGAACGGCATCGTCGAGCACGAAGTCTGCCCCGTCTACACGGCGCTCGCCTACGACGAGCCCGAGCTCAATCCGCGGGAGGTCGTCGACGCAAGGTGGGTCGACCCGGCGGAGCTTGCCGCCTCGCTGCAGACCACCCCGTGGGCGTTCAGCCCGTGGCTCGTGCTCCAGGCGCAGCAGCTCCACCTCTTCGACACCGTGTCCCAGCGACGACGCGCCTCATGATCGCGTTGCCCTCCTCGCCCGGCATCGACGCCGCGATCGACGGCGCCGTCGCCGGCATCGTCGTGCGCGCCGCACGGCTCGGGCCGCGGTTCGCGGCGCTCGGCGAGGCGGTCTCGCGCGCAACGCGCGGGGGCAAGCGGTTCCGGCCGGCCCTGGTGGCGGCATCCTTCCGCTCCTTCGGTGGCGATGCCGATGCGACCCCGGCGCTGTACCCGGTCGCCGCGGCGTTCGAGCTCCTCCACACGGCCTTCGTCGTCCACGACGACGTGATCGACCACGACACCGTGCGCCGTGGCGTCCCCAACGTCGCCGGCGAGTTCCGCGAGCGCGCCGCCGCGCGGGGGGCGGATGCCGCGGGCGCGGCCCTGCTCGGTGATGCAGCCGGCATTCTCGCCGGGGATCTGCTGCTTCACGAGGCGCTGCGCCTGGTCGCGTTCGCCGACGTCGACCCGGTCGCCCGCGAGCGCCTCCACGCCCTCGTCGACGACTCGGTGTACGTGTCGGCCGCGGGTGAGCTCGCCGACGTCGAGAACAGCGTCGCGTCGCACCACGCCAGCCCCGAGGACGCGTTCGACACGGCGTTCAACAAGACCGCGGTGTACTCCTTCCGCGCTCCCCTCCAGGCCGGAGCCGTGCTGGCGGGCGCGTCCGACCGGGCCATGGACGTGCTCGCCGTCGCGGGAGGAAGCCTCGGGCTCGCCTTCCAGCTCGTCGACGATCTCATCGGCGCGTTCGGCACCGAGGCCCAGGCCGGGCGCGAGACCGGCGGCGACCTGCGGGAGTCCAAGCGGACGCCGCTGGTCGCACTGGCGAGCCAGACCCCGTCCTGGAGCCGCGTGAGCGACGCCCTCGCCGTCGCGCACACCGGCCCGATCGCGGTGCGCGAAGCGCAGGCGGCCCTCGAGCAGAGCGGCGCGCCGGTGCGCCTGCGGGCCTTCATCGAGCAGACCCTCGACGAGGTGCGCACCGCCTCGCTCGAGCCGTCCCTGACGCCGGCCGCTGGTGCGCTCCTGCGCGATCTCGCCGACGGCATGGCGGGACGCATCCCGTGACCGCGGCCAAACGCGACCGCGTGGCCACCGGCCTCGACCTCTACGACCGCACCGCGCAGGACGCCGCCGCCACCGTCATCGCCCGCTACTCGACATCGTTCGCTCTCGCCTGCCGGCTGCTCGGACCGCGCCCGCGACCGCACGTGCGCGTCATCTACGCTCTCGTGCGCGTAGCCGACGAGATCGTCGACGGCCCCGCCGCCGCCGCCGGGCTCTCGGCGTCCGAGGCCGGGCGCGTGCTCGACGAGCTCGAGAGCGAGACGCTCACCGCCGTGGCGCGCGGCTTCAGCGCCAACCTCGTCGTGCACGCCTTCGCGCGCACCGCGCGCGAATGCGGCATCGGCGAGGAGCTCATCCGTCCGTTCTTCGCATCGATGCGCACGGACCTGTCGACGAGCCGCCACGACGACGCCTCGCACGATGCCTATGTCTACGGCTCTGCGGAGGTGGTCGGGCTGATGTGCCTGCAGGTGTTCGTCAACGCCGGGGCGCGGCATCCGAAGACCCCAGCGCCCGATCTCGTCGACGGCGCACGGCGGCTCGGCGCGGCGTTCCAGGACGTGAACTTCCTGCGCGACCTCGACCACGACGCCGACGCGCTGGGACGCGACTATCTCGGACTGGCGTCGGGCGCCGCCACCCGGGAGAGCGTGCTGGACCGCATCGACTCCGACCTCGCCGCCGCGGCCGCCGCCATCCCCCATCTGCCCGCGGACTGCCGTCGCGCCGTCACCGTCGCGCACGACCTGTTCGGCGAGCTCGCGGCGCGACTGCGCTCGGCGACCGACCGCTCGCAGCGCGTGCGGGTTCCCGACCTCGTCAAGGCCCGCCTCGCGGCGCGCGCGTGGCTGGGACTCTCGCCGCGGGACTCCCGCACATGACCGCGCGGACCCCGCGCGCGCCCGGACGCGCGGCGATCATCGGCGGAGGCATCGCGGGCCTCGCCACGGCGGCTCTGCTCGGCAACGAGGGCTGGTCGGTCACCGTCTTCGAGGCGCGCGACGAGCTGGGCGGCCGCGCGGGCTCGTGGGAGCAGGACGGCTTCCGCTTCGACACCGGGCCCAGCTGGTACCTCATGCCCGAGGTGTTCGAGCACTTCTTCCGCCTGCTCGGCACGACGGCGTCCGAACAGCTCGACCTCGTGCGACTCGACCCCGCCTACCGCGTCTACTCCGATCCGGCGACCGGTCGCGCGCCGCTGGACGTGCGATCGGGACGGGATGCCGCGACCGCCCTGTTCGAGTCCGTCGAACCGGGTGCCGGCGCACGCCTGTCCGACTATCTGGACTCCGCGGGCGATGCCTACGTCCTCGCGGTCACGCGCTTCCTCTACGACACGTACGAGACCACCGCCGGACTGCGGGACCCGGCGCTCCTGCGCCGCCTCCCCCAGCTCGCACCGCTGCTCACCCGCAGCCTGGCCTCGCACGTCGACAGGCGATTCACCGATCCCCGGCTGCGACAGATCCTCGGCTACCCCGCCGTGTTCCTGGGCGGCTCTCCGTACGGCGTCCCGAGCCTCTACCACCTGATGAGCCATCTCGACCTCGACGACGCGGTGTACTACCCCCGGGGTGGGTTCACCGAGATCATCGCGGCGATCGCACGCCTCGCCGAGGCATCCGGCGCCCGCATCGAGACCGGCGCACGGGTCGCGTCGATCGCGACGGAGTCGGGGACCGCGACGGGCGTCGTGCTGGCGGACGGCCGGCACGTGGACGCGGACCTCGTCGTCGCGGCGGCCGACCTGCACCACACCGAGACCACGCTGCTCCCTCGCGAGCTGCAGAGCTATCCCGAAGAGTGGTGGAAGAAGCGCTCACCGAGCCCCGGTGCGCTGCTCCTCCTCCTCGGAGTCGAGGGCGAACTGCCGCAGCTCGCGCACCACACACTGCTCTTCACCGACGACTGGCGGGCGAACTTCGACGACATCTTCGGCGCGCGGCCGCGCGTGCCCGACCCCGCGTCGCTGTACGTGTGCCGTCCCAGCGCGACCGACCCGACGGTCGCTCCGGCGGGCCACGAGAACCTGTTCGTGCTCGTCCCCGTGCCCGCCGATCCAGGGCTGGGCCGCGGCGGCGTCGACGGCGGCGGGGACGCGGCGATCGAGACGGCCGCCGACCGCGTGATCGCCCAGCTCTCGTCATGGTGCGGTGTTCCCGACCTCGCGGAGCGCATCGTCGTGCGAAGGACGATCGCCCCGGGCGACTTCGCCGCCGACCTCGGAGCGTGGCGCGGCAACGCCCTGGGGCTGGCGCACACCCTCGGCCAGAGCGCCATGTTCCGGCCGCGCAACGCGTCGCGGAAGGTCGACGGACTCGCATACGCCGGCGCGTCCACCCTTCCGGGGATCGGCCTGCCGATGTGCCTCATCTCCGCGGAGCTCGTGCTCAAGCGCCTGCGCGGCGACAACTCGACCGGCCCGGTCGCCGAGCCGCCGAGGGTGTGACGTGCCGGGTCTCTACCTCGCCGCGATCCTGCTGTCCGCCGTCGGAGTCGCCCTGCTCGACCGCCGGTGGCGTCTCGCGGCCTGGGCGTCCCCCGGGCGCGCCGCGGCCGCGGTCGCGATCGGCACGGTCTTCTTCCTCGCGTGGGACGCCGTGGGGATCGCGACGGGCGTGTTCGTCAAGGGCGACAGCGCTCTCCTGCTCGGCGTCGACCTCGCGCCGCACCTGCCGCTCGAGGAGCCCTTCTTCCTGGCGTTCCTGTCGTATCTCGCCCTGGTCGCGTGGGGAGCCGCTCGACTCCTCCTGAGCCGCCCGCGGAAGGCGGATGCCCCGTGACCTACGCTCTCATCGTGGTGCCTTTCGCCCTGCTGACCCTGATCGTGGTCCTCGCGACGGTGCGCCGCCCCCGTTTCGGGCCGCGCATGGCGGCCTCGGGCATCGCTGCCGGCGTGCTCGTCATTCTCACCGCGGTCTTCGACAACGTCATGATCGCGGCGGGCCTGTTCACCTACCCTTCGGAGCACCTCAGCGGACTGCGCGTCGGCCTGGCACCCGTCGAGGACTTCTCCTACGCGGTGTGCGCGGCCTTCCTCGTGCCCGCGGTGTTCGTGCTGCTGACGCCGCGCGCGGCGACGGACGCGACCGCATGACCGCCACCCCGCCCCTCCGCGCAGGCGCGGTGACGCGGCAGCTGCTGCTGTCCTCGCGCCCGGTGAGCTGGATCAACACCGCCTACCCCTTCGCGGCGGCGTACGTGATGACGGTGCGGGAGATCGACGCGACCCTCATCGTCGGCACGCTCTTCTTCCTCATCCCGTACAACCTCGCGATGTACGGCATCAACGACGTCTTCGACTACGAGTCCGACCTGCGCAATCCGCGCAAGGGCGGCGCGCACGGGGCGGTGCTCGACCGCCGGCTGCACGCCGTGACGCTGTGGGCGGCCGGGATCTCGTGCGCGCCCTTCGTGGTGTACCTCGCGATCGTCGGCTCGCCGGCGTCGTGGGCGGTCCTGGCGGCGAGCCTGTTCTTCGTCGTGTTCTACAGCGCGCCGCCGCTGCGGCTGAAGGAGGTGCCGTTCGCAGACTCGGTGACCAGCAGCATCCACTTCTTCTCTCCCGCCGTCTACGGGCTCGTGCTGGCCGGCGCGGACTGGACGTGGCAGCTGGCCGCCGTCATCGCCGCCTTCGCGCTGTGGGGCGTCGCATCGCACGCCTTCGGCGCGGTGCAGGATGTCGCGGCGGACCGGGAAGCGGGGATCGCGTCGATCGCGACGGCGCGCGGCGCCCGCTGGACGGTGCGCTTCGCCCTGGCCTGCTACGCGGCGGCGGGGCTCGTCATGCTCACGACCGCCTGGCCGGGCCCCCTCGCGGCTCTCGTGGCCATCCCCTACCTGCTGACGGTGTGGCCGTTCCGCGACATCACCGACGAGACGGCCGTCACCGCGACCCGCGGGTGGGACCGATTCCTGTGGCTCAACCAGCTCGCCGGCTTCCTGGTGACCCTGCTGCTGATCTGGTACTGGTTCCTCACGAGCTGATCCCGGCCCCTCGGAAGGGACCGGGATCACGCGTCACCTGGATTACTCTCCCTGGGTGCCCAGCTCGATGAGCTTCTCGACCGCCGCAGTCAGGCGCTCGTCGGCCTCCGCGAACGCGGTCAGGTCGCCGGCCTGCAATGCGGCGTCGCGCTCGATCATCGCCTCCTGCGCGTCCTCGAGCGCCGCCTGGTACTCGTCGGACGGAACCGTCGGCTCACCGCCGGGATCGGTCGGCTCCGGAGTCGGTGTCGGACCCGGTGTCGGCTCCACGTCGTCGTCGCCTGCGCTCGCACCGGAGTCCCCGCCGAACAGCGTGTCGAGCGCCTCGTTCAGGGTGTCTTCGAACGCGATGTCGTCACCGAACGCGACGAGCACCTTCTGCAGCTTCGGCAGCTTGGTCGCACCCGACGACTGCACGAACACCGGCTGGACGTAGAGCAGGCCACCGCCGACGGGGAGCGTCAGCAGGTTGCCGTTCTGCACCTCGGACTGCCCCTGCTTCAGCAGGTTGATCTGCGAGGAGACCTGCTGATCCGAGTTGAACGTGTTCTGCACCTGCCCTGGACCGGGAACCGTCGTGTCGGCGTCGATCACCAGCATCCGCAGCTTGCCGTAGTCCTCGCGTCTCTCGCCCGCTTCACTGCCCGCGTTGGAGTCCACCGCGAGGTAGCCCATCAGCACGTTGCGCGCGTTGCCCGTCGTCGAGGACGGGATGAACGACGTGAACATCGAATACGTCGGGGAATCCTGACCGGGCATCTGCATCGTCAGGTAGTACGGCGGCTGCAGCTGCGTGTCGGCCTGGGGGTCGTTCGGCGTCTGCCAGCGGTTGTCGCTCTGGTAGAACGAGTTGGCGTCGTCGACGTGGTAGACGCCCAGCACCGTGCGCTGCACCTTGAACAGATCCGTCGGATACCGCACGTGGCTCATGAGCTCGCCGGACATCTCGCTGATCGGCAGCACGGTCGAGGGGTACACGTTCTGCCAGGCCTCCAGCAGCGGGTCCTCCTCGTCCCACGCGTAGAGCTTGACCGAGCCGTCGTAGGCGTCGACCGTGGCCTTCACGGAGTTGCGGATGTAGTTGATGTCGTCCAGCGCGAACCGCGGCGCAGGGTTGCTCGAGTCCGAGATCGCCGAGGCGAGGCTCACCGTCGAGGAGTAGGGGTAGTTGGCGCTCAGCGTGTAGCCGTCGATGATCCACACCACGCGGCCATCCACGACGCTCGGGTACGGGTCGCTGTCGAGCGTGAGGTAGGGCGCGACCTTCTGCACGCGGGCGCTCGGGTCGCGGTCGTAGAGGATCTGCGAGTCCTCGTTCACGTAGTCCGAGAAGAGGATCTGCTCGGCCTGGAACTTCAGCGCGTAGATCAGGCGGTTGAACACGCTCCCGAGGCTCGGCCCGCCGTCGCCTTCGAAGGTCGTCTTCGTCTCGCCGCCGGAGTCGCCGCCCACCGGGTAGTCCAGCTCGACCGGGTCGGTGCCCTCGGGCGCGCCCACGATCGAGTACGTCGGCGAGTACTCGCCGAAGTAGACGCGCGGCTGGAAGTCCTCCTCCTCCGACAGGAAGCCGGAGGCGGGGATGCCGCGTTCGAGGAAGACGGGATCGCCGTCGCCGGTGCGGTCGTTGCCCTTGGCCACGACCAGGCCGTAGCCGTGCGTGTAGACGACCGCGGTGTTCTGCCAGTCGGCCGCGGCGCCGAGCTCGTCGAGGTCCAGCTCGCGCACCGACACCACCGTGTCCTGCGAGACGCCGTCGATGTCGTAGCGGTCGACATCGAGCGGATCGGCGAACTGGTAGTACCCGCGGAACTGCTCGAGCTGGCGCACGTTGGGCGAGATGATCGCCGGATCCATGATGCGCACCTGGGCGGTCGTGGCCGCGTCCTCGCGCAGCTGGCCGGCCTCGGCATCCGTCACCGCCTGGAAGTCCTGCTTGTCGAGTCCGGCGATGCCGTACGCCTCGTGGGTCATGTCGACGTTGCGCTGATAGTAGGGCTGCTCGAGCGCGAAGCGGTTCGGCTGCACCTGGAACGTGTTGACGACCCAGGGGTAGCCGATGCCGAGGACGATCGCCGAGACCACCAGGAGCGCCGTGCCGATGAGCGGGAACCGCCAGCGGCCGATGACCGCCGTGACGAAGAACAGCAGCGCGACGAACACGGCGGCGATCGCGAGGATCGTCTGGCCGGGGATGATCGCGTTGACGCCGGTGTAGCCCGGACCGGTGATGCGGTCTCCCGGCTCCACGAGGGTCTTGTAGCGGTCCAGCCACAGGCTCGCGCCCTGCACGAGCAGATAGAGCCCGGCGATGACGGCGAGCTGGATGCGCGCGGCCTTCGAGATGCGCAGCTCGCGCTGGCCGATGCGGACGGACCCGTAGAGGTAGGCCACCAGCGCCGTGACGAGCAGGCACACCAGCAGCACCGCCGACAGGAAGCCCACCAGCGCGCTGTAGAAGGGCATCGCGAAGAGGTAGAAGCCGGTGTCGAGCCCGAACTCGGGGTCGGTGACGGTGGTGGTCACTCCGTTGAACCACAGCCAGGTGGTCTCCCACTGGGCCGATGCCGCGAAGCCGGCGAAGAAGCCGAAGAAGATCGGGATGCCCCACATGGCGAGGCGACGCAGCGGCTCGACGACCTCCTGGTAGCGGTCCAGCTGCGAGCTCAGGCGCGCATAGACCGGTCGCAGCCGGTAAGCCAGCTGGATCGCCAGCCACACCGGAACCGCCATGCCGAGGAATCCGACGACGAACATCACGACGCGCGCGATCCACTGCGTCAGCAGCACCGAGTCGAAGCCGAGCTGGTCGTACCAGAGGAAGTCGGCGTACAGGTTCGCGAACACGAAGAACGCGGCCACGAGGGCCGCGATGATCGCGAGCGAGATCGCAATGACGCGTCGGGAGCGAGAGGGTGTGGCCGGGGTCGGCGCAGCGGTCGTGGTCACCGTTCCATCCTAGGTGCGCGGTACTGAGCGCCCGCCGAGTCCGCCCTGGGCGAAATCCGCGAGAAATCGCGCCTCGGACTCATGCCGAGGCGGAGCACGTGGGGAGGGCGTCGACGTCGCCGCCGTCGCGCACGGCCTCGAGGGCGGCGAGGGCGTCGTCGAGCGTCTCGACGGCGAAGACCTGCAGCCCGTCGGGGACGTGGCCGACGACCTCGTCGCAGTTGGACTCGGGGGCCAGGAACCACTCGGCGCCGGCCTCCTGGGCGCCCCACAGCTTCTGGCGGATGCCGCCGATCGGGCCGACGGTCCCGTCCGCGGTGATCGTGCCGGTGCCGGCGACGTTCTCACCGCCGTTGAGCTCCTCGGGAGTGAGCGTGTCGATGATCCCGAGGGCGAACATCATTCCCGCGCTCGGGCCGCCGACGTTGTTGAGCTGGATCGAGACGTCGATCGGGAAGTCGTACTGCGTCATGAGCGTGATGCCGAGCAGCAGCGTCGTCTCGCCGTCGACCTCGGTCTCCTTCGGGGTGACCGGGACCGTCAGCTCCTCGCCGTCGCGCTCGATCACGAGCTCGACGGGGTCGCCGCCGCCCTCGTTGACGATCTCGCGGAGGGACGCGGCATCCATCACCTCCGCGCCGTCCGCCGAGAGGATGGCGTCGCCCTCGACGAGCACCCCGGCGGCGGCCGAATCCTCGACGAAGGAGTGCACCGTGAGCGTCGCGCCGACGTCGTAGCCGAGCTCGGTGAGGGCGGCGGCGGTCGCCTCCTGCTGCGAGTCGACCATCATCGCCGCGCTCTCGCTGTTGCGCTCCTCGGTGCTGGTCCCCTCGGGGAAGACGGCGTCGATGGGAAGGACCGCCCTCGTCGGATCGAACCACGCCAGCGCGAGCTCGAACCACGAGGGCGTCCGCTCGCGGTTGCCCACGACCTGCACCGTGAGGAGGTCCAGCGCGCCGTCGGTCGGATACGTCTGGGCCCCCGCGACCGAGATGAGAGGCACCTGCTCGCCCTCGGCCGACGCCGCGGTGCCGAGGGTGTTGTACACCGGACCCGGCCGCTGGATCACGTACGAGGTGGGCAGGAACGTGATGACCAGCAGCACGATCAGGGCGACGGCGAGGGCCCAGACGCCGACGAGCGCTCCGCGCGACATGCGTCGCCGTGGCGCGGGCGTGAGAGTGACGTTCTCGTCGAACAGGGCCACGCGGGACCTCTTTCTGCCGGTCGTTCGCGACCGGCGTAAGGCGTTCGGGGCTCTGCCGGGGAGTGCGATGGATGCTGCGACTAGCGTAGAGCGCACTCCCATGAACCGGCTGAAAGGCGGCAGAAGTGGCCGACGACGATCGCAGTCCCGAAGACGAGTTCCAAGAGCTGATCCGACAGCTCTTCGGCGGCGGCGCGGGCGACATCGATCCCGAGCAGCTCTCCCGTCTGTCCGGCATGAACATCGACCCGGCGATGATGCAGACCGTCATGCGCCATCTGCAGGGGGCGTTCGCGGGCGCCGACAGCGGCGGGATCTCCTGGGAGCTCGCGCAGCGCCAGGCCCTCCACATCGCCAACCAGGACGGTCTCGGAGTGACCACCGGCCAGCGCACCGACCTCGACCAGGCGTTCGCGCTCGCGGCGCTGTGGCTCGGCGAGGCGACGACCATCTCCGAGCTCGCGAGCCCTCCGAGGACGCTCACGCGCGGCGGCTGGGTCGAGGCGACGCTGCCGGTGTGGCAGCAGCTCGCGGAGCCCGTCGCGACGAGCATCGCCGACGCCCTCACCTCGGCGCTCAGCGAGCAGGCCCCCGACGACATGCAGGGCCTCGTGCAGGGGGCCGGACGCCTCATGCGCACGGTCGGCGGGTCGCTCTTCGCCTCGCAGCTCGGGCAGGTCGTCGGCAATCTCTCGAAGGAGGTCGTCAGCGGCGGCGACGTCGGCATCCCGCTCATGCCCGACGGCGAGGCCGCGATCCTCCCGCAGAACTTCGCCGACTTCGGGCGGGACCTCGAGGTGCCCGAGGACCAGCTCGCCCTCTACGTCGCCACGCGCGAACTGGCGCACGCCCGGCTCTTCCGCCACGCCCGCTGGCTGCGCCTGCACGTCATCTCGCAGATCACCGACTTCGCCCGCGGCGTGCACGTCGACACCGACGCGCTCGAGGAGCTCGCCTCCCGCTTCGATCCGTCCGAACCAGAGGAGCTGCGCCGCGCGCTCGAGAGCGGAGCGCTCCTGCCCGCGCGGTCCGAGGCGCAGGACGCCGCGCTCGCGCGCCTCGAGAACCTCCTCGCGACGATCGAGGGATGGGTCGAGGTCGTCACGGCCGATGCCACGTCGCGCCTCCCCTCCGCCGATCGCATCGCCGAGGCGGTCCGCCGGCGGCGTGCCGTGGGCGGTCCCGCGGAGCGTGCGCTGGGCTCGCTCGTGGGCCTCGAGCTCCGCCCGCGCCGCATGCGGGAGGCCGCGGCGATGTGGCGGGCGGTGACGGATGCTGTCGGCCCCGCCGCGCGGGATGCGCTGTGGGACTACCCCGACCTCATGCCGGGCGCCGACGACATCGACGACCCCGCGGCGCTCGTCGCGCGGCTGGAAGCACGTGCGCGGGGCGAGGAGCCGGCGCCGGACGAGTTCGACGACGCGCTCGCCAAGCTGCTCGCCGGTGACGCGCCCGACGACCGGACCGGGCCGGACGAGCCCGGCGACGAGCCCGGCCCGGACGAATCCGGCGAGGGCGGCGCGCCCGACGACCACCGACCGGTCTAGCCTCCTCCACAGCGCGGGCAGGCGGCACGGCAGCCCCGCGGTCGCTGTGGAGAACGGGAGAGAGCGCCGGGCCGCAGCCAAACTCTGTGTCATGCGCATCGACCCCGCACACCCGCCGCTGTGGCGATCCGCGACCTCTCTCCAGTTCGGGGTGGATGCGGTCGCGGTGGTGGCCGATCCCAGCGCGTGGCAGCAGCGGCTCGTGCGGGAGCTCGAGCACGGCCTTCCCGATGGGGCTGCCGTGCCGTTTGCGGTCGCCGCCGGGGCCTCCGCACGGTCCGCAGAGGCGTTTCTCGCCCTCATCGATCCGGCGATGGCCGACGCCCACGAGGGAGCCCCCGCCCTCGACCTCCAGGCGGCAGGGGCCGTGCCCGCCCCGCACCTCGACGTCGTGCGGGCGGCGCTGATCGCCGCCGGCTGCACGGTGCGTCCGGCTCATCCGTTCGACCCGCCGGGCGGCGGGCGCGCCGATGCCGCGCCCGTCGTCCTCGTGGCGCACCACGTCGTCCCACCGGGCTTCGCCGCCGCCCTCATGGCCGATGACCGTCCCCACCTGCCCATCGTGCTCTCCCCTGGCGGCGCCGAGATCGGCCCGCTCGTCACCCCGGGCGCCACGGCCTGCCTCGCGTGCCTCGCGGCCGCCCGTCGCGACGCCGATCCGGCGTGGCCGGCGCTCGCGGCTCAGCTCATCGGCCGCCCCGTCGACGATGTCGACGCGTCGGTGCTGTGGGAGGCCGGGATCGTGGCCGGCCGCATGCTCACGACGAGCGCGCGCCACCCGACTGAGGACCACGACCGGTCGCTGACCGTGCACGCCGGTTCGCTCCACCGTGACCTGAGGAGGCACCGACCGCACGAAGACTGCCGTTGCCGATCTCTCGCAGGAACCGCGACGGCTGCCGCTCCCGCACCCCTCGCGCCCACGACAGCGCGAGCGTACGCGCGGCCCGCGTGATGCCGACGTAGGCGAGTCGGCGCTCCTCGTCCACCTGCTCGAACGTGGTCGCATACGCGATCGGCAGCAGTCCTTCCGCCAGCCCCACGAGATGCACGTGATCCCACTCGAGCCCCTTCGCAGCGTGGATCGTCGCAAGGGTCACGGTGCGCAGAGCCGGCTCGTCGTGCGCCTTCGCACGCGCCGTCAGCTCGTCGGTGAAGGCTCGCAGGGTGGTGCCGGACGGAGCCTCCTCCGCGAGGCGCAGGAGCGCTGCGCGAAGCTCCCACGCGTCGCGCAGCGCCCCGCCTGCCTGCGGAGGCTCGTCGGTGAGACCGAGCGAGCGCAGCACGTCGCGCACCGTGTCGACGAATCCGCTCTCGATGGGAGCGACGGATGCCGCGCGCAGCGCCATGATCCCCTGCCGCACCTCGGGCAGGTCGAAGAACCGGCGCCCGCCGAGCACGGTCGATGCGATGCCGGCGTCCGCGAGTGCCCGCACGAGCTCCGCGGACTGGGCGTGCGAGCGGTACAGCACGGCGATCCGGCGGGGGTCGATGCCCGCGGCGATCTGCGCCGAGATGCGGTGCGCGACGCCGCGCGCCTCGGCCTCGTCGTCGTCGTAGGCCGTCACCGTCGGCACGTCGTCCGCCGCGCGCCGGTGCGGCTCGGCGACGAGGTGCAGCGCGCCGGGTCGATTGCGCATGAGCTCGTTCGCCACGGCGAGGACCGAGGCATCCGATCGGTAGTTCGTCTCGAGCCGCACCACGCGGGCGTCCTCGTGACGGGCCGCGAACTCCAGCAGGTAGCGTGCGTCGGCTCCCGCGAACGAGTAGATCGTCTGGCTCGCGTCTCCGACCACGCACAGGTCGCGCCGATCACCGAGCCAGAGCTCGAGGAGCCGGTGCTGGAGCGGGGAGACATCCTGGAACTCGTCCACCGTGAAGTGCCGGTACTGCTCGTGCACCGCGCGCGCGACGCGCGGCTCCGCCTCCAGCATGCCGGCGCAGGCGAGGAGCACATCCTCGAAGTCGAGCTGGCGGCGCTCGTCCTTGAGCTTCTCGTAGGCGCGCTGCAGGTCGACGACCCGCTCCACCGGCAACCGTCCGATGCCCTGGGGGCGAGCAGCCGCATACGCCTCGATGCCGAGCATCGACACCTTGCGCCACTCGATCCCGCTGGCGACGTCGCGCAGCGTCGCGGTGTCGGGATCCATGCCGATGCCGTCGGCGGCATGGGCGAGCAGACGCACTTTGTTGTCGACGATGCCCGGGGCGGTGTCGCCGGCGAGCGTCGGCCAGAAGTAGTTGAGCTGGGCCAGCGCCGCGGCGTGGAAGGTGCGGGCGGACACGCCGTCGACCCCCAGCGCGCGCAGCCGGCCCCGCATCTCACCCGCCGCCTTCGCCGTGAAGGTGACCGCCATCACGCGTCCGGGCGAGTACGCGCCGGTGTCGACGCCGTGCGCGATGCGGTGCGTGATGACCCGGGTCTTCCCGGTCCCCGCACCGGCGAGGACGGCGACGGGACCGCGCAGCGCCCGCACCGCTTCGAGCTGCTGTTCGTCCAGGCCCATGAGGGCGCGCCCGCTCACACGCGCCCCGCATGCCAGTCGCCGATGAGCCGGTGCGCGATCGACGCCGGCCCCGGAAGGCCGAGCTCGCTCGTCCCCGCCAGCCCCGCGCCGATCTCGTCACGGGTGAACCAGCGCACCGCCACGATCTCCTCGCCGTCGGGGCGCGCCGCGGCGTCGTCCGCCGCCGCCGCGAGGAATCCCACCATGAGGGATCTCGGGTACGGCCAGGCCTGGGATCCGCGGTATCGCACGTCGGTCACCTGCACGCCCGACTCCTCGGCGACCTCCCGGATCACCGCCGCCTCGAGCGACTCCCCGGCCTCGACGAAGCCGGCGAAGCACGAGAACCGGTTCTCGCCCCACAGCGCGTTGGAGCCGAGCAGGAGCCGGTCGGGGTCGTGCGCGCTGGTGATCGCGACGATCACCGCTGGATCGGTCCGCGGGAAGTGCTGCCGGCCGCAGGACGGACAGCGTCGCGACCAGCCGGCGTCGAGAAGCAGGGTGAGACCGCCGCACGCCGGACAGTGCGACTGCTCGCGCAGCCACCTGGCGAGGCTCAGCGCCTCGACGAACGCCGCGGCGTCGTGGCCACCGAGCGATCCTCCGACGGCACGCAGCCCGCCCCACCCCGCCGGGGCCGGGAGCGGCTCGGCGTCATCGGCATCCAGCACCGCCGCCAGGAGCGCCTGTCCCGATGCGCCCCGGCCGAGAAAGGCCCACTCCGCCTGCGCGGGCACATCACCGGGCGAGACCCAGTGCAGTGCGTCGTCCGACGCAAGCGGTGCGCGGTCGCCCGCGATCACGAGCACGCGGGTCGCGGCATCCACCCTCGTGGCATCCAGCAGACCCGTCGTCGCGCGCTCGTCGGCCGAGCGATCGAGGCCGGTGCCCGCCAGGGGCGGAAGCCTCGAGCTGTCGGGCGCCGTCATCGAGGATCTCCGCTTTCTCCGAGAGGACGAGCCAGGGCGTGGCGCGGGGGTGGACGAGCGACGCCGACCTACCCTGGGCACATGGCACGCTCACCCTTCACTCTAGCCGCGTCGGTCACGTCGGCTCTCCCCCGGGTCGGCGTCGTCGGAGTGGGCGCACTCACCGAGGGGATCGCGGGTCGCTACGACTCGGCGGTCGCCGAGCTGGACGACGGCCGCCGGGTCGTCGTGCGGGTGCCCGCCGACGCCGCCGTGCTGCCCGAGCTCGCCGCACAGGTGCGCGCGCTGCGTGCGCTCACGCCCGGCGTGCGCGGCCTCCTGCCCTTCCGCGCACCCGAGGTGCTCGGGGAAGCGGGCCTCGGCGACACGCGCGCGGTCGTGGTCGACTTCCTCCCCGGCTACCGCGTCGATCCCGCCCATCTGCCCGCCGGGCGGGGCGCGGCGACGTCGGTGGGTGCGGCACTGGCCGCCCTCCACTCCCTGCCCCTGTCGATCGTGCGCACCGAGGGCCTTCCGGTGCGCACTCCGCAGCAGGTGCGCACCGATGCCTCCCGCCTGCTCGACCGGGCGACGGCGACGAGGCGGGTTCCGGTCGCGCTCGCCGACCGGTGGCGTCGCGCCCTCGAGGCCGACGAGCTGTGGCGCTTCGAGTCGGCCGTCGTGCTCGGCGGCGCGGGAGCGGCATCCTTCCTCTTCGAGGACGTCCACGGCGCACCGTCCGTGACGGGACTGCTGGACTGGCACGGTCTGTCGGTGGGCGATCCGGCGACGGACCTGCAGTGGCTCGCGTCGGCGCCCGCCGCGGCCGACGACGTGTACGCCGCCTACGTGGCAGGAAGCAGCCGCGCGCCCGATGGCCGCGCCCGTGAGCGCGCCCGCCTCTACGCGGAGCTGGAGTTCGCGTCGTGGCTCGTCCACGGCCACGAGACCGGCCGTGCCGACGTGATCGACGACGCCGTGGGCCTCCTCGAGACGCTGGCGGCGGGTGTTGCCGACGAGGATCTCATCGCGGATGCCCCGCTCGACGTCGATGACGCGCTGGCGCTCCTCGACCGCATGCCCGAGGCATCGGCAGGCGCCGTGGACACCTCCATGCAGACCGACGCCTACGATCCCGAAGAGCTGTCGCAGTGGATGGCCGCGGACGCCGCGAGCCAGGACGACGCGACCCCGGGCGACGCGACCCGGGCCGACGTGGCCCAGGACACCGCGGCGATCGACCTGGTGGACCTCGAGACGTCGCCGATCGACCTCGCCGACGTCCGTGCCGCCAAGGAGGCGGAGCGGGCCGAGATCGCCGATCCGTCCGAGCGGAGCGGGTTCGGCGACGGTGGGCTGCACGACGGCGACGCCGTCGCGGAAGCCGAGCGCGCATCCGAGGCGGCACTGCGGCGCTGGCTGGCCGAGTAGCCCCGACCGAGCTGCCCCGACCGATCAGCCCCGCAGGATCACGTCCTCCGCCACGTAGTAGAGCGCGACGTCGATCTCGTCGAGCGGGACGCCGTTCTTGGCATGGTAGGCGCGGCGGTACAGCTCGAGCTGCAGCATCCGCTCCTCTCGCTCGGCGGGCGTGCGCGGCGCGGCCCCGGTCTTCCAGTCGACGATCTCGATGCGGTCACCGCGGTCGTGCCGGCGGTACACCGCGTCGAGTTTGCAGATGACGACGTGCGGGCGCCCGTCGAGGTCGGTGAGGGTGAAGTCGATCTCGGTCTCGACTTCGAGCGGGCGCAGCGGCGCCCACTCCGAGGCGAGGAACCGGGTGCGCAGCGCGTCGAGCGCCTCCGCGTCCTCGACCGACGAGGTCGTTCCCGGCACGTCGTCGTCGATCTCCCACAGTGCGTCGTCGATCGACCCGCCGATCCCCGGGCGCCCGGCGCGCTGCTCGACCCAGGCATGGAACAGCGTGCCCAGCCGGGTCTGCCGGAAGGGCCTCTCGGGGAGCGGGCGCGCGATCGCGGCGACTGTCCCGGCATAGTCGGAGACGAACTCCTTGTAGCGGGACGCCGCGATCCGCGTCGGGGCGGCGCGGTCCGGCGCCGCACGGCGCGCCGCGCGCTCGGCAAGGAGCAGTGCGACGTCCGGATCGGGCTCGCTGCGAGGAGCCGCGAGCGCGTCGGACGCGAGCGCCGCCGCCCGCTCGACGGCCGGCCGGCGGGCGCCGAGGGGGTCGATCGGCCACTGCAGCAGGCGCCGCTCGCCAAGATAGGGGTTCTCTCCCGCGTCGCCCTCGGCGAGCGGAACTCCGAGCGCCTCGGCGATCTCGCCGTAGAACACGCTGCGCTCACGCGGGCGCTTCGTGCCCGACCAGGTCGATCCGGTCAGCAGCAGGCGGTCACGCGCGCGGGTGACCGCGACGTACGCCAGGCGACGGTCCTCGTCGAGCTGGCGGGCCCGGTTGGCGGCGACGAAGTCGTCGAGTGCCGCCTTCAGCTCCTGCTGCGTCTGCGCCGACCGCCATGCGAGCGACGGCAGCCACGCCGAGTCGCCGCGGAAGGCGAAGGGGAGCACGCCGAAGCCCAGCCACGCCTTGGTGTCGCGGGGCGCGCTCGGAAGCTCGTCCTTCACCAGGCGCACCACCGCCACCGCGTCCCACTCGAGACCCTTCGATCCGTGGATCGTCAGCAGCTGCACGACGTCGTCCTCGGGCGGCTCGGTGCGCGGGGCGAACTCGTCGAGCTGCTCGGCGTGGTCGAGCCACGCCAGCAGGCTCGGGAGCGACCCGGACTCGTCGGCGGCGAGGAACGCGTGCAGCTCGTCCACGAAAGCGCGCAGCTGGGCGGAGGCGATGCGTGCGGGACCGCGCGCCTCGTTCGAGGCGAGCTCCACGTCGAGCCGCAGTTCGACCTCGATCAGCCGCACGAGTTCGGGGATCGGCATTCCCACCGCCTGACGCAGGCCCGCGAACACCGCCCCCGCCTCACGCAGTCGCACGCGGGCCTCGCCGGTGAACCCCGCCAGCCAGCCGTGGTCGGGTGCGTGGCGCAGCACGAAGTCCAGAGCGTCCACGAGCGAGCCGTCGTCGTCTCCCGCCCCGGAGCGGATCCGCTCGACGACCTCGGGCGAGAGCGGCTGCAGTGCCGCGTCGTGGCGCGCGATGCGGCGCGCGAGCGCCGCCAGCTCTCGCAGGTCGGGCAGCCCGATCGACCAGCGCGGCCCGGCCAGCAGGCGTATGAGCGCCGAACCGGCGCTCGGGTCGCTGACGACCCGCAGCGCGCTCACGACGTCGACCACTTCGGGCGTGGACAGCAGACCGCCGAGCCCCAGGATGCGGTGGGGAATGCCACGACGGCCGAGCGCGTCCCCGAAGCGCACCATGTGCTTCTTGCTGCGGAACAGGATCGCGCCGGTCGTCGTGAGCCCACTGCGCCGCCGCTCGGCTCGGACGGTCTCGAACCACGCCGCGACGCGGTCGGTCTCGGCGTCGAGGTCGGCCTCGAACGCGCACTCGACCACGCCCTCCGGCGCACTGGGACGGGCGCGCAGCTCCTGCACGGGGACGGCGGCGGATGCCGCGAGCGGCGCGAGCACCGCGTTCGCGGCGGTCAGCACGCCGGCGCTGTTGCGCCAGCTGGTCAGGAGCGCGTACCGGGCGCACTCCCCGTCGGGGGCGAACGCCCGGGGGAACCCGCCGAGGTTGCCGGCGCTGGCTCCTCGCCAGCCGTAGATGGCCTGGTGCGGATCGCCCACGGCCATCACGGCGGTGCCACCGAAGAGCGTCGCGAGCAGATCGGTCTGGACCACGGAGGTGTCCTGGTACTCGTCCAGGAGCACGACGCGGTACCGATCGCGGACCTCCTGCGCCACGGCGTCGTGGCTGCGCACGACCTCCAGCGCTCCCGCGACCTGATCGGAGAAGTCGAGCACGCCGATGCGGCGCTTCTCGGCCGCGTACGCCCGCGCGAGGTCGGCGAGCATCGCGAGCGCTCCGACCTTGTCGACGGCTTCGGCCACGTCCGCGTAGACGACCGTCCGCGCGTTCGTCGACGGAAGGTCACGCACGCGCGCGAAGGCCTCGGGGAAGGCCGCCAGGTCATCGAGGTCGACGAGGTTGTCCACCCCGTCGCGGGCGATCCGCAGAGCGCCGTCGATGATCGTGCGAACCGCCTCGCCGCGCACCTCGAGGCGGGGATCGTCCGAGGCGAATACGACGCGGCGCATCAGCAGCCACGCCGCGGACTCCGAGAGCACGGCGGCCTCGGCATCCCTCCCGATCCGCACGGCATGCTCGCGCACGATCTGGTCGGCGAAGCTGTTGTAGGTCGACACGGTCGGACGGTGAAGGAGCGCGTCGTCGTCGGCCTCCTGCGGCGCGGCACCGACCGCTCGGGCCAGCGCGTCCATCGCGTCGGCGCGAGCCCTCGCCACGGCCGCGCCCTCGGCGCCGGATCGCTCGAGCTCGCCGAACACACCGAGCAGGCCGTCGTCGTGCAGACGCGGCAGGGCCGCGAGGAGGCCGCGTCGCTCGAACTCCGCGAGGCGGGCCAGCCGCCGCTGGATGCGCTCGGCGAGCTCGCCGGCGGCCTTGCGGGTGAAGGTGAGCCCGAGGACCTCGTCGCGGCGGACCAGACCGTTGGCGACCAGCCACACCACGCGCGAGGCCATCGTCTCGGTCTTGCCACTGCCGGCGCCGGCGACCACGAGCGCAGGGCCGAGCGGCGCCTCGATGACCGCCGCCTGCTCGTCGGTGGGCGGGAACTGCCCGAGCGCCTCGGCGATGACCCGCGCCGAGAGCACCGCGGGAGGGGCGGAGACCGTCATGACCCGCTCACCGCGCCGATCGTGTGGATGCGGCACAGTCCGTAGGAGTGATCGTCGCGGCAGTGCTCCTCGTAGGGCGCGGCGAACGAGACTCCTCGCATCGTGGTGACCGCCGAGCGGATGCGGGCGAGGAAGGCCGCGCGGACCTCGTCGTCGAACGGCGGCTGCCAGGGCGTCGCATAGTCGGCACGGGTGGCCGTGGGCCGGAGCACGAGCAGCTTCGCGCCGCCGGCGGGATGCCCCACCGCATCGGGGATCGCGCCGGCCTCGAACGCGAGCTGGTAGGCGCCGAGCTGCGGATTGTCGACGACCTTCGCGTCGGTCTGCGGCTCGCGCTTGCCGGTCTTCAGGTCCATGATGACGACGGTGCCCTCGGGGGTGAGCTCGACCCGGTCGATGTAGCCCGACAGGATCGCGCCGTGCTCGAACGACTCCGCGTCCTCGAGCGGGATCGCGACCTCGAAGTGCGGCTCGGCGCCGATGAGCGCCCCGCCGGCGTCCTCGAACCGCCGCAGGTACAGGTGCAGCCGGCGCACGAGGTCGCGCGCGCGCGTCTTCTCGGCGCGCTCACGCC
>NZ_JAYRDE010000008.1:0-27484 GCF_041909575.1 Microbacterium sp.
GCCGGCATCCACCTGGTCGAGACCCACCCGGGACTGACCGGCACGTACGTCTCGCCGACCATCGCCGTCGCACCGCCTCTGGACAGTGACGTGGCCACTCAGGAGATCTTCGGACCGGTCGTTGTGGTGATGCCGTTCAAGACTGAAGACGATGCGGTGACCATCTCCAACTCGCTTCCCTACGGCCTGCAGGCCTCCGTGTGGAGCTCCAACATTGACAAAGCGCTGCGCACGGCACGCCAGATCGAAGCCGGCGACGTGTGGGTCAACACCCACTACATCCGCAACGCCGAGACTCCGTATGGCGGCTGGAAACTCAGCGGACTCGGCCGGGAACTCGGGCGCGCTGGGCTGCAGGAGTACCTGAAGCACCAGCGAATCGCGATCGACACCCGCGCACACGACCACCTCTCGGCCTCGTTCGCATGACAGCGCGACTGCCGTACGTAACAGCTTGATTACCGACCAATGGACGAGCGTTATATGTGATAACGTCAGCCAAGACCGTCTAGCGTCTCTGACCCGATGGAGGGACAATGAAGTTCAATGGAACGATCACGGCAATCGCACTTTTGGGTGCCGTATCTCTTGCACTAAGCGGCTGCAGCGCATCCGCACCGGCCGCGGGAGGCGGTGAGGACTCCGCCGGCGCGGAATTGATCCGAGTCGGCACATCCGTTGGCGCGGCGCCGTACGAGTACTACGAGGAGGGCACCACAAGTCCTCTGTTGGGGTACGAGCCCGACCTCTTGAACGAAGCATTCAAGCGCATGGGTGTGGAGCCCGAATACATCGTCGGAGAGTACGAGGCGCTGGCACCCGGGCTTCAGGCGGACCGGTTCGACATGGCGATGTTCGGTCTCACTGACCGTGTGTCGCGACAGGAAAGCTTCGACATGCTGGACTACGGCAAGGACGCGTCCGGGTTCCTGGGTCGCGAGGGCACCACGGGCGCGATCCAGAGCCTCGACGATATCTGCGGAAAGACGGTGGCGGTCCAGGAAGGCTCCACCGTAGAGGCCTTCCTCGGTGAGCAGTCGGCTACATGCACCGCCGATGGCAACGGGCCGATCACGCTTGTGACCTCGCCGGACCTTCCTGCGATCTTGCTCGCGGTGACGTCGGGACGTGCTGACTACGCGACGTCGAACATTCCGCTTCTTGCGTTCGGCGCCCAGCAGCTCGAAGGCGTCGAGGTAGGTGATTTCGCCTACCTCGAGGAGTACATCGCGTTCATGATGCCTAAGGACAGCGAGCTCACGCCCCGCCTGATGGACGCCATCGACTCCATGATCGAAGACGGCACCTACCAGGAGATCCTCGAGACGTGGGAGATCCCGGCTCTGGCCATCCCGAAGACCGAGCTGAACCAGGGCACGACTCCCTAACGAAGATCAGCCAAACCGATCAAGAAACCTCACGTCCCATGACTGTTACATCTGGACCTCCCACTGATGTTCTCGGGATCCGGATGGACGCGAAAGCCACCCAGCGCCCGCATCCGTGGCGCTGGGTCGCGGCTGCGGCCATCATCCTGCTGCTACTGCTTCTCGGAAAGGCGCTGTACGACAGCCAGATCATCTGGGAGCTGATCCCGCAGTTCGCGTTCTCGCAGACGATGCTGGATGGGCTGTGGGGGACCGTGGTGCTGACCATCGCGGTGATGGCTCTGGCGATCATCATCGGCGTGCTTGTCGCGGTAGCCAGCCAGTCGCCGAACTTCATCCTCCGCTGGTTTGCGGCCGGGTGGATCTGGGTGATGCGCGGCATTCCTGCCCTGGTCCACCTGCTGCTGTGGTTCAACCTCGCGCTGATCATCCCTTACGTCGGGTTCGGATCCGCCGTCGTTCCCACGAACAGCATCATGACCCCCTTTATCGCAGCCCTTATCGGTCTGACGCTGTCGGAATCTGCGGTGATGGCGGAGATCGTGCGCAGCGGAATCATGTCGGTGCCACTGGGGCAGGTCGAAGCCGGCAAAGCGATGGGCATGCGCGGCTCTCTGACCATGCGTCGTATCATCTTGCCGCAGGCGATCCGGGTGATCATCCCACCCACCGGCAATGAAGTAATCGGCATGCTGAAGTACACCTCGCTGGCGTTCGCCGTGTCCTACAGCGACCTGCTCAGTGCCGCCTCAAAAATCTACAACGCGAACTTCAAGGTGATGGAGGCGCTGTTCGCGGCGACGTTCTGGTACCTCGTGCTCACCACGATTGCCACGCTGATCCAGAACCAGATCGCACGACGCTACGAGCTCGCCAACCCGGCCAACATCGCCGCCGCCTCCACGAAGACGGGAGGTGCGGAATGACCGCGATCGTCTCGGCACAGTACGTGCACAAGTCCTTCGGTAGCAACGAAGTTCTGAAGGGCGTCAGCCTGGACGTCGGCGAAGGCCAGGTTGTCGTCATCATCGGAGCGTCCGGATCCGGGATGTCCACCTTCCTGCGCACGACAAACCATCTGTAAACGATCGACTCTGGGCGCATCTATTTTCAGGACGAGCTCATCGGCTACGAGCCGCACGGGGGTCATCTGCGCGAGCGATCCGAGAAGGAGGTCTGCCGGCAGCGGCAGCAGATCGGAATGGTCTTCCAGAACTACAACCTGTTCGGCCATCTCACCGCGCTCGAGAACGTGATCGAGGCCCCGATCAGGGTTCTCAAGAAGCCTCGCAAGCAGGCTCTTGAGATCGGCCGCGAACTCCTCCGCAAGGTCGGACTGTCTGGATTCGAGAACAGCTACCCGCGGTTCATGTCGGGCGGTCAACAGCAGCGTGTTGCGATCGCGAGGTCGTTGGCGATGCGCCCAAAGGTGATGCTGTTCGACGAGCCCACCTCCGCGCTCGACCCGGAACTCGTCGGCGAAGTGCTCACCGTGATGCGGGAACTGGCCGACGACGGCATGACCATGATCGTCGTCACCCACGAGATGGGGTTCGCGAAGGAGGTAGCAGATGTCGTGGTCATGATGGCCGACGGAAAGATCATCGAGAAGGGGCCGCCGTCTCAGATACTCGTTAGCCCCGATCACGAGCGCACACGGACATTCCTGTCGAGGGTGCTCTAGGAGAACCTGCTGACCAGCGTGCCGAAACCCTCCCGCACATCGGATTCCCCAACCGTCATCAGTGCCCGGAATGCCTGATCGAAATGCTTGAAAGGACCGCGTTACCGTGACTCGCGATGAAATGTACGACGCCATCATTGTCGGCGCCGGGCCGGCCGGTGGCGTGTCGGCACTGAGGCTCGCTCAAGCCGGATTCAGGGTGCTGTGCCTGGAACAGGGGGATTGGCAGGACCCGCAGTCGTTCCCGTCCGCGCAGCGCGAGATCGAGGTGTTGGCCACTAAGGATTGGAATCCGAACCCGAATGTCCGCCAGCACCCGGAGGACTACCCGGTCGACACGTCGGACTCCGACATGGACACCGCGATGTTCAACGGCGTCGGTGGCGGCACGGTTCTCTTCGGCGGCTCCTGGCATCGCGCCCTTCCCGAGGACTTCGAGGTTCGCACCCGGGACGGCGTCGCCGACGACTGGCCATTGGGCTACCAGGAGCTCGCGCCCTTTTACGACCGCACCTTCAAGATGTTCGGTGTCTCCGGTCTGTCGGGCGACCCTCGATACCCAGACCGCTTCGATTATGCGACGCCCCCGCTGCCGGCAGGTTCGGTAGGCGTTCTCGGAGCCCAGGGAATGAAGAAGCTGGGCTGGCACTTCTGGCCGGCATCCAACGCCATCGCCTCCCGACCCACCGAATGGCTCAGCGCATGCGTCGGTTGGGGCACCTGCGGGCAAGGCTGCCCGGAAGGCGCCAAGGGCGCCGCCGATGTCGCGGTGTGGAAGGCGGCGATTCAGACAGGGGCTGAGCTGAGGACGCGTTGTCGCGCTCGCGCGGTCACCCTTGACAGCAGTGGTAGGGCTCGTGGAGTCGTATATCTCGACGCGCAAGGTGTCGAGCATGAAGTAACCGCTTCAGTGGTCATCGTGGCAGCCAACGCCATCGGCACCGCCCGGCTGCTGCAGCTGTCTGCGACCGCTGAGCATCCGGACGGTCTGGGCAACAGCAGCGGCCTGCTCGGACGGAACCTTATGATGCACCCCTACATTGCGGTGAACGGGATCTTCGACGACTGGACCGAGGCGTGGACCGGCCCGTGGGGAAACCGTCTGTACTCGCTCGAGTTCTATGGCACATCCGAGGAGCGCGACTTCGTGCGCGGCGCGAAGTGGTCGTTGAACCCCGCCGGTGGGCCGCTGTTCTCGCTCAGCAGCTACGACTACGACCAGATCGGAGCGAACGCCGAAGCGTGGGGACCCACCCATCACGACTACGTCCAGAAGCGGGTCGGACACATGATGTCCTGGGACATCATCGCCGAAGACCTGCCCGAAGAGACGAATCGTGTCATTCTCGATGACTCGCGCAACGACGCCTACGGGATCCCGGGCGCTCGAATCGAGTACAAGATTTCGGAGAATACGCGTCGGATGATCGATTTCAACGTCGCTCGCGCGACGGAGGCCATGCAAGCCTCCGGTGCCACGGAGGTCGCACCACACTTCAGCCGCGCGGGAGGGTGGCACCTCTACGGCACCACGAAGATGGGCACCGATCCCGCGACGTCGGTGACCGACCAGTGGGGAGAGACCCACGATGTCGACAACCTCTTCCTTCTCGGTGCGAGCACGTTCGTCACATCGTTCGGCGTGAACCCCACCGCGACCATCGCCGCGTTGGCACTGCGCACCGCGGAATACATCATCAGCAACCGTTCCAACACCGCGAAAGCGATTTGACCCGTGAGTATCGACATCATTCTGCTGTCTCGGATCGCACAGCTCGCGGACATCCTCATCCCACCGCGGGACACCCTCCCCGGTGCAGGCGAGGTGCTACAAGATCCCGGAGTGTTCGAGCACGTCCTTGCCATGCGCGGTGATCTCGACGAGCCGCTGCGCCGGGCCGTGTACGCGACAAGCGGAGTCATCGACATCCAAGGTCTGATGGAGCTCGGACGCCATGACGCCGAGGCGTTCGTCGCCCTGACGACGATCGTTGCCGGCGCGTACTACCTGGATGAGCGCGTGCTCGCCGAACTGGACTACGACCCACCCAAGCCTCGCTACCGCCATGGGTCCCTGGAGCCGGAGATGTACGAGCTCCTCGGGGTGGCGCCCGCCTAACAGATCACAGCTTCGCAGCACCGAGACGGCAGCGGAGCGCGAACGGCGTGAGGAGACGTCTGAATGAGAGTCGTGGTACTGGTCAAAGAAGTTCCGGACACCTATGGGGACCGGAAGTTGAATCTGGAGACCGGACTAGCAGATCGAGGCACCAGCGAGGCGGTGCTCGACGAAATCGGCGAGCGTGCCGTAGAGGTGGCACTTTCGCATGCGGATAAGAACGCCGGCACGGAGGTCGTCGTCCTGACGATGGGACCGGAGTCAGCCGCGGGAACTGTGCGTAAAGGACTGGCGATGGGCGCTGGGTCTGCGGTTCACGTCACCGACGAGGCGCTCGTCGGCGCCGACCTGGGACTGACAGCCGAGGTACTGGCCGCAGCACTGAAACGGACCGGATTCGACTTGGTGATTGCCGGCAACCAATCCACGGACGGATCAGGCGGGGTGATGGCGGCCATGCTCGCCGAACTGCTGGATGTCCCCGCAGCGTTGAACCTCACCGCTGTCGAGATCGGCGCTGACACAGTATCCGGTACCCGCGCCACCGACGCCGGGACAGCGGAGATTTCAGCGGGCCTGCCCGCAGTCATCTCCATCACCGAAGCTCTCCCCGACGCACGGTTCCCCAACTTCAAGGGAATCATGGCGGCGAAGAAGAAGCCGCTGGAGACGCTATCGCTCGAGGACCTCGGCATCGAGGCAGACTCGACCGCGGCTCCGCGATCGATCATGGTGGCTGTCACCGCGAAGCCTGCACGCCAGGCCGGAGTAAAGCTCACCGACGAGGGCGACGCGGGCGCGAAGCTCGCGGAGTTCCTGCTCGAAAACCGACTTGCCTGAAGGACGCTGCTGATGAGATTCGCTCACGATTCGATCCTGGTGCTCCTGGACGAGACACCTTCCGGGACGCTCGTGGCGTCTGCGGCTGGGTTGATCGGCGCCGCCGCAGCGGCGGGCACACCGATTGCTGTGGTGTCCGACGAGAAGCTCGCTGCCGACGCCGCAGCGGTGGGCGCGGCTTCCGTGATCGTTGCCGCCGGGAACCGCGTCGATGCGATCGCGGCAGCAGCCGACGCCGTCCAGCCTGATGCTATCCTGATAGCGCATTCCATCGAGGGACGCGAAGTCGCCGGCAGGTTCGCGGCGCGGTCTCGTTCGGCGCTCGCTGTGGACGCGGTCGGAGTGGCCCGGGACGCCGAAGGGGTCCTCGCCCGACACGCGGTGTACGGCGGACAGTTCGACGTGCAGTCCGCGGCCACGTTCGGCGCGCCCGTGATCACCATCCGCGAGGGTGCGGTCGACGCCCGGATAACGGCCGCCGCTTCGCACACCGTCGAGGTGGTCGAAGTCGCAACTTCACCGAGGAAGGCGGCGACGATCGGGACTGTCAAGCAGGTCGTCTCCACATCCTCACGCCCCGAATTGCGTGGCGCGCCGAAGGTCGTCGCCGGTGGTCGCGGTTTGGGCTCCCCCGAGAAGTTCGTACTCGTCGAGGAGCTCGCCGACTCGCTCGGCGCGGCCGTGGGAGCCTCTCGTGCCGCAGTGGACGCGGGGTACGTCGGGCAGACAGCGCAGGTAGGGCAGACCGGCGTCTCTGTGTCCCCGCAGCTGTACATCGCGCTCGGGATCTCAGGCGCAATCCAGCACAAAGCAGGCATGCAGACCGCGAAGACCATCGTCGCGATCAACAAGGATCCTGACGCTCCGATCTTCGAGATCGCCGACTTCGGTGTGGTCGGGGACGTCTTCCAGGTGGTCCCGCAGCTCATCTCGGCGCTCGAGTCGAGAAAGCAGTAGCGCATGGCCGGGCATATCCCGACGACTCGGAAAGGGTTGCCGCGTCGCGCCGCAGGCGAGCCCTGGCCTCCCGAGGGCACAGCACCGACGTCCGCCGACCGTGACGGCGGAGCTACCCCGAACCTCCCGGACGATACGACAGGAGCGCCAGCGCTCACACACGCGCAGATTCGGATAGCACCGTCAGCCAACGACGATTCCGCGGAAACTGCCCTCGACACGGACTCCTTTGCGTACCCTGCACGACGCAGCGCGCCGGAATTCGGTTCGACCGCCCCGTCTCCGCGGCGCGCAGGAACGGCGCTGCGTCGAGGCCTGCCGCGGGCGGCGAGTGGCGAGCCGTGGCCACCGATCCCCGACCCACCCGCAGGTGCGCCAGACGAACTGGTTACGGCCCCGGCCGCAATGACCCGCGGCTCGCAGGCGGAGCAAGCTGGCGCGCGCGCTGCAGCGGGTACAGAGAACGCGACCCCGAAGATGGACCGGCCGTTGCGCCGAGGCCTTCCTCGCATTGCAGGCGGGGAGCCCTGGCCTCTGACCTCTCAGGACTTCGCCGTCGCGGCCGATGCTCCAGTCAAGAGCACCGTACTGCCCTCCGAACGCTCGCAGATCACGGATGCTGAGCCCCATACGTCTACAGATGCCACGGTTGCCGCTTCCATGCGACGCGAAGGCAAGCTGGATCGCACGGGACGGGGGCGACCGTTGCGTCGCGGTCTGCCGCGCATTGTCGGCGGGGAGCCATGGCCACCCGCCGGATTCGCGCCATTCGAGGACGCCGCTGCTTCCGAGACGGACACTCCTTCACGGGTCGGCTCAGCGCAGACTTCCGCCGAAGTCGCGCTGATGCCCATGCCCGCCGCGCAGATAGTGTCGCGACAGACGGTGATCCCCGCCAGGTACGCGTTCACCCGCCCTGAACGCCGCCCCGAACCCAAACGGGTGGGGCCGTTTACACGCGTGCAGTGGGCAGGCGCGTTCGCTGTCTCTGCGCTGGGGCTCTTGTTCGCGGCGGGGATGGCCGTCGCGCTGGTGCGCTGGTTCCTGTCCACGTCGTGGGGCACCGACTTCGTCTCCGCGTACCCGGGTGAATATCACTTGCCGGAATCGGCGCCCATCGGGTTCCCTGCGTGGCTAGGATGGCAGCACTTCTTCAATGTGTTCCTGATGGTCCTGATCATCCGATCGGGAGGGAGAGTACGCACCGAGAAACGCCCCGCAGCGTACTGGTCCCCGAGGTGGAACGGGCAGCGCAAGATCAGCCTCACCGTCTGGTTCCACCAGTCGCTCGACATCCTGTGGCTGCTCAACGGTGCCGTGTTCGTAGTGCTGCTGTTCGCGACAGGGCAGTGGATGCGCATCGTGCCCACCTCATGGGAGGTCTTCCCCAATGCGATCAGCGCTGCCCTGCAGTATGTCTCGTTGGACTGGCCGACCGAAAACGGCTGGGTGAACTACAACTCGCTGCAGCAACTGGCGTACTTCGCAACCGTGTTCATTGCCGCGCCGCTCGCCGCGCTCACGGGCGTCCGGATGTCGGGGGTGTGGCCCAAGGACGCGAAGAGACTGAACCGCATCTATCCGGTCGAGTGGGCACGGGCCGTGCACTTTCCGGTGATGCTCTACTTCGTAGTATTCATCGCGATCCACGTGTTCCTCGTCTTCGCGACCGGAGCGCTGCGCAACCTCAACCACATGTACGCCGCGCAAGGATCGGCCGACCCGAACGCCTACGCAGACAATTGGGCCGGATTCTGGTGGTTCGCCGCATCCCTCGTCCTCATCGCCGCAGCCTGGGTGGCCGCGCGTCCCCTCGTGCTCGCACCCATCGCCCGGCTATTCGGCAACGTCAGCTCCAAGTAGGCGCATTCACCAGCCCCACTGGGCTGGACAGCCCACGACACCGACTCACCATCCGACTGGAGCTTGATCGCAAGTGACGGACACACTCGCCCCCGCCGCGCAGGCCACCGCCTCCTTTCTCACCGACGGCGCGACCTCTGTGCTCGATGACGCCAAGCGACAGCTCGCGGCCGCTATCGACATCCTCGGCTACGACGACGGCTTGCACGCCATGCTTGCGGTTCCCCGGCGAGAGATGACGGTCGGAGTGCCGTTGCGCAGAGACGACGGCACTCAGCAGGTCTTCATCGGACACCGCGTGCAGCACAGCCTCACCCGGGGGCCGGCGAAGGGCGGTGTCCGGTACAGCCCCCACGTCACACTCGACGAGGTACGAGCACTTGCCATGTGGATGACGTGGAAGTGCGCTCTGCTCGACGTGCCATACGGTGGGGCAAAGGGCGGCGTCGCACTCGACCCGGCCGCATTGAGCATGTCCGAGCTCGAGCGTCTCACGCGCCGATTCACCACCGAAATCCTCCCCATCATTGGGCCGGAACGAGACATTCCCGCACCAGACATCGGCACCGATGAACGCGTCATGGCGTGGATGTTGGACACATACTCCGTCGCCAGCGGGTACACCGTTCCCGGTGTCGTCACGGGCAAGCCGCTCGCCCTGGGCGGGTCGCGCGGGCGGGCATCTGCGACTTCCCGTGGGGTGGTGCATGTCGCGCTCCGTGCACTTGAGCACGTCGCAGTGCCGGCCTCCGGGAGGACCGCCGCAGTGCAGGGCTTCGGCAAAGTCGGACGAGACGCCGCGAAGTTCCTCACTGACGCCGACATCAGCGTCGTTGCCATCAGTGATCAGTACGGCGCTGTCTACAACGGTGCGGGCCTGAACATCCTCGATCTCGCCGACCATGTCGACAAGACAGGTCGCGTGGTCGGATTCAGCGCGGCAGAGGCGCTTCCACCACACGAACTCTTAGAACTTGATGTCGACCTGCTCGTCCCCGCCGCCGTCGAGAGTGTGATCACTGTCGAGAATGCTCCGCGCGTCCGCGCGTCCGTCATCGTGGAAGGGGCTAACGGCCCGACCAGCACAGCCGCGGACGAGATCCTTGCGCGCAACGGCGCGCTAGTGGTGCCCGATATCCTCGCCAACGCCGGCGGAGTCGTTGTTTCCTACTTCGAATGGGTACAGGGAAACCAGGCGTATTGGTGGAATGCGCAGGACGTCGAGGACCGCCTCTCTGAGAAGATGAGCCGCGCCTGGGACGATGTCGTCAGCACGGCGCGTATCCGAGGTCTCACTCTCCGAGCGGCAGCCATGGTACTCGCCGTCGAACGCGTCGCCGATGCGCACCTCCTACGCGGCCTGTACCCGTGATGTGCGTCATCTGCGGCGTCTCACTGACGTCCAGTTGTGGGCGTCACCTGCGCCCGCTCCTCCCAACATTCCCGCTGGAACTGCGTAGGAAAGTGTTTGCTGGCATCGCGATTGTGCGCTGAATCGCGCAGATGGGTCGCCAGCGTTCTTTCACGTGAGCCTTCGCACCTAATAGCGCAACTCGCGCACGGCTGACGTGGACCGGTCGGAGGAGCAACTCGCTGGCGGCCGCTGGCTCGTATCTGCGCTCTGCCAGACGGACTTCTACCGAGCTTTGGTGCACGCTCTGGCCGAGCGTGCATCGCGGGCGCTGACTAGCTGTACCGGGTCAGCACGTTGGTGATGGCCCGGTATGGAGAAGGCCTCCATTGTGAGTGGTGTCTACGTCACTCTCGAAGGAGGCCTTCTCTTGATTCACCGCAACGCGCGATTGGCTGAGGCCGGTCGTCTGATCCTCGTCCGTCGAGTGTTGTCGGGTCGGCCCGTGTCCCATGTCGCGAAAGAGCTCGGGGTCTCGCGCACGTGCGCGCATCGTTGGGTGTCCCGGTTTCGCCTTCAGGGTCTGGCTGGGCTGCGTGATCGCCCGTCACGACTACGGTCGATGCCGACCGCCACAAGCGGGCAGGTCGCGGCGGCGCTGCTGCACGCACGCCAGGCTGAGCGGCTGGGCCGCGACGAACTGGCCGGGCGGTTCGGGGTCAGCCCATCCACGGCGTCGCGGCTGATCGCCCGGGCCGGGCTCCCTGCGCTGCACGAGCTGGATCCGGCCACCGGCATCCGCATCCGCGCGTCCCGACGCACCCAGCACCGGTATGAACGAGATCCCCCCGGGGATCTGATCCATATCGATGTGAAGAAACTCGGCCGCATCCCCGACACCGGCGGATGGCGCACGGAGGGCCCAGGAACGCTGAACCACCACCGCACCCGCGCCAAGTGCAAACAGCGCATCGGGTTCGACTACGTCCACGTCGCCGTCGACGACCCCTCCCGGCTCGCGTCGCGCACGTGCTGCCAGACGAGAAGGGCGACCTGCGCCGGCTTCCTTGCCGACGCCGCAGCGTTCTTCGCCACCCACGGCATCCCCATCCGCGAGGTCATCACCGACAACGCGATGAACTAGTTCCCATCGGCATCGACCACTTCGGTGTGCTCCAGCACGACACGCTGTCCGGGAACGGTATTGAACATCTCTAGCCGGACCCTGCCCGCTATCACTTGGCCGAAGTCGACAAGCCATCCGTCAGCGGTCGCCTGGACGGATACTGGCGCGAGTTCGTCGACACGGCGGATTGGTTCGCCAGTGAATGGGACGAGGACGTGAGTGTCTCGGCCTTGATCGAGAACGGGTGTCCAATCGGTGGGAACGAATGCTGGCTGATCCCACGCGGTGGGCCACGCTGCGGCGTCAAAGCATTCGCCGATAAAGAGGTCCGCGTAGCGCCAGGGACCTGGCGTGGAAAGCACGTCCTCACCAGAGGGCACGACGCGGTGGCCCCCATCCGGCAGGTCGAGGTGCAACTCCCAGATCGCGCTGATCGTGTCCCCGAACTGAGCGCTGGAGCCCGAGATACCGAGACGTCCCGCCCACCAGCCGTCAGCCAAGGCGAAACCGAGGACGTTCTCTCCAGCAACAAGGAGCGAGGTGACGTCGTAACACTGCACGCTGATGCGGTGCATGTAGCTGTCGAATCCTGGGGCGAGCACTTGATCATCGGCGGGCAATCCGTTCACCGTCGCGGAGTAGACGCCGCGGGCGGTTGCATACAACCTGGCGCGGATCGGAACGTCTGATAGGTGAAATGACTGACGAAGCAACTGTGCAGGTTGCAGGCGCGCTTCAAGGGACTTCTCCGGGCTCTTTCCGACAATCCAGTCCAGTAGCGTCCACCGCTCGGTCACGGTCGGCTCTTGCACCGGCGCGACCCATGACGCCACCCAGTCATCGGAGTTGAGCAGACCTGTTTCGAACGTCGAGAATCCGTTGATACGGTCGCCGCTGGCGTCCCAGCTGCTGATCTGCCACTCGTATGCCGTGTTGGATGTCAACGGTGTGCCGCGGTACTCAACCACAGTGGAAGGCGCCGTTTCAGTGCGGCCGGTATCCCAGACGATGACACCGCCCGTTCGGACCTGCAATCGGTAGGCGATGGCGGCGTGCGGGGCCCTCCAGGAGAAACGAGGGTGAGGGGTGCCGACGCCAATGGGCGCCGGAAGGTACTCCACGCGCAGATCCGCGCATGTCCGATCGCTCATTGATTGCTCCTCACATGGGCGCTGGCACCAGCGCGAGAACCCCATCGGAGCGTACGCGATGAAAACCTAACAGGCAAGGTTTTCGTCTCCCGAGTTATCTGGGTACGGTGTTGTCATGCCGCAGACGGCGAAGCGAGGAACCTACGCAGTCGGTCGAGAGCGACGCGAGAGAATTCTCGACGCCGCCTTGCAAAGGTTCGCGAAAGCGGGATACACGCAGACCTCGCTGGCAGAGATCGCCAGAGATGTGGGCATCACGACCCCCGGCCTCATGCATCACTTTCCGACGAAACAACATCTCTTGCTCGCAATTGCCGAACGACGGTTCGACATCACGGCCGAGGTCGCTCGTGCGGCGCCGGACGACAGGGACGGTACGGGTCCGTTGCGGATGATGCTTGCCATTTCCGAGCTGTTCGTAGGGCAGCCGGGGTGGATGGAACTGTTCGTCATCGTGTCTGCGGAGGCAGGCGACCCGTATAGCCCGGCTCACCATCTATTCGTTGAACGGTACGAACGTGTGATTAAGGAGGTGACGACGATGTTTCACGACAGCGTCGCCGCCGGGTACCTCCGCGCCGACGTCGACTACGAACGACTTGCGCGCGAGTCAATTGCTCTCACCGATGGTCTGCAATTGCAATGGGTTCTGAGCGGTGGTCGCCTAGATCTTCTCGGAATGATTCGCGATTATTTGGAGCACCTCACACCGCGGATACTCGTCAACGGTCAATTCGTTGAACTCTCTTCCCAAGAAGATGATTAGCACACGCGACGGGACAACCTGTACGGAGCGTATGCGTGACACGAAGAATATCGTGCGCCGGCGCCCGCAACCTGAGCTTCGCAAAGACCTAGATCGCCGAAGTCGCGACGATGACGAGGAAGAGGCGGAACGTTGATGTGGCGCGGTTCTGAGACGCGATGTGATCCCCGTGACCTCATCCCGGACGCGTTCTAATCCCACCGTCACCGGGTAGGAACCGAGCAGTCCCGTCAGAGGCCATGCGGCAGCCGCAGTGCCGCGGTGCTTGCTCAGGACACGCTTGGTGCTCGAAAATCCTGTGTGACGGTAACGCGACAGGAGGAAGTGGCTATGCCGTTCCGGACCATTGAGACCCTCGAGTCGTGGGTCGCCGAGTTCGAACAGCAGAACTCAGCGGGCGCAAGCCATATCCGGGTCATCCCCCAGGATGGCGATGGCGGCGCTGACACCGGCCTGGTCGGGATGCGGCTCCCGAACTCACCGACCGAGATCTACATCGAACCGCCAACCCAGCCCGGCGAGGAGTGGACGGTGACCTTCGAACCCCGCGAGGACTACGTCCGGCTTGGAGCCGTTGCGGTCCAGACGATCGCCGTCGAGATGACGAAGCTTGCCAGGCTCTGCGCGTTCCTCCAGCAGAAGTCAGACGAGTTCATGAGGGACCTCCAGAGCGATCCGCAGCTCTCAACCAGATGACCGCGGCCGGCCGCGCGTCCGCGAAAAGGTGGATGCTCGTCCGGTGGCTGCGTGAGAACGATTTGGGAAGACTTGAGATCGACCCGGCACATCGAGGGCAATCGACGAAACCTCGAGATCCGCGGAACCGTGCGTGTGCACAGTGAAGCTCGCCTGCGAAATGTCCGAGGGTCGGAGTTCAAATCCCTCCGTCTCCGCTCCAAATAGCCCCGATCAGGGGCTATTTCTGTTTCCGCGTGAGAACGATTTGGGAAGAGATTGCGCATGTTTCGTGCGCCCGCGCCAGACATTGTCCGGTCTGGCAGCGTTCGTTTAGCCCCGCGAGCCGCGGAATCACGCGATTCTCGAGGTCATCGCTTCGGCATCTAGTGCGGTTTTCGAGGGGACGCGGGGATCGATTCCCTCCGTCTCCACCGCGCACCTTCGTGAAGTGATCGTCGACCTGAGCTCGGGTGGCGCTGGCGAATTGGCGTGACGCCCGCCGATGGGTTGAAATCCCTCCGTCACCGGCACGTCGAAGCCCCGCGAATCCATGAAGACAGGGAGGTCGCAGGAATTTGTTCTTGCCCGAATTCCGTAGCTCGGTCCCGCCTCCCGTGTGCGTGCGTACGTCCGAGCCGCGACGAGATCGCCCGCACCGGCGCGCGAGGAGGCACCGAACTCGTCGCCGGCTCGGTACCGCATTCAGGTTGTCCGTGGTTCGTCCAGGACGCAGCGAGCGGAGACCTCGCCTTCGACGAGGCGCGGGGAGCTGCCATCGGGGAGAGTGAGCTCGCCGGGGACCCCTTCGGGCAGTGACACGTCGATCGTGAACTCGTCACCGTCGACCTGCCACTCGCACGTGACCAGTCCCCGCGGGGTCTCGAGCCGCGTCCGTGCCCAGGTGATCCCCGGCCCGGGAACGGGCTGGATGCGCACCCGCGCATAGCCGGGCTCGGCCGCTCGCACTCCTCCGACGACCTGGTAGATCCAATCGGCGACCGCCCCGAGCGCATAGTGGTTGAAGCTCGTCATCTCGCCGGCGTTGACGGTGCCGTCGGGGAGCATGGAGTCCCAGCGCTCCCAGATCGTCGTGGCACCCATCGTGATCGGGTACAGCCACGACGGGCACTCGCGCTCGAGGAGCAGACGGTAGGCGTCGTCGACGTGGCCCGTCGCCGAAAGCGCCCACGTGACGAAGGGGGTTCCGGCGAACCCCGTGGTCACGCGATACGACGACGCGCGCACGAGTTCGGCGAGACGCTCGCCGGCCCTGGTGCGATCGGGCTCGTCGAGCAGGTCGAATGTGATCGCGAGTGCGTAGACCGTTGCGCAGTCCGAGAGAACGATCCCCTGATCGACGTAGTGCTCGGTGAAAGCGACTCGGGTCGTCTCGGCGAGCCGGCTCCAGCGCGCAGCATCCGCCTCCTCACCGAGTATTTCCGCGGCCTCGGCGGCGAACGATGCCGACCGATAGAGGCACGCGGTGGCGACGACGGACGGGTCAGCCTTCGCTGCGGCCGGATCCTCGGGCGGTGCGTCCGGGTCGAGCCAGTCGCCGAGCTGGTTCCCGAGGTCCCACAGGCCGGTCGGCGAGACATCCTTCTCGGCGGACTCGAGATGGAGGACCATGGCGGGGTAGTGCGACGCGAGCCTGTCGCGATCGCCGTAGGCGTGCCACAGGGCCTGCGGCACCCACACCGCCGCATCGCCCCAGACCGCTGTCGCACGGTGCCACGGGAGCGTGAACCCGTCGGGGAAGTTCGCGTACTTGAGAACGTCGGGCACCGTCAACGGCACGATGCGCCCTTCGGTGTGCTCCGTCTCGGCGCGCAGGTCGTGGAGCCACCCGTCGAGGAAGTCCGCCGAGTCGAACTGGAATGCCGCGGATGCCGCGTACGCAGCGATGTCACCCGTCCATCCGAGCCGTTCGTCGCGTTGCGGGCAGTCGGTCGGCACGCTGAGGAAGTTGCCCTTCTGCCCCCAGATGGAGTTGTGGATCAGCTGGTTCACGAGCGGCTCCGAGCACTCGAACCTGCCGATTCGGTTCATCTGGGAGTGGACGACGACCGCCTCGAAGGCGTCAGGGTCGATGTCGCCCGGCCAGCCCTCCACCTCCGCGTAGCGGAACCCGTGGAAGGTCAACGTCGGCTCGAACGTGTCGACGCCACCCGAGAGGATGAACCGGTCTGTCGCGGCGGCTCCGCGGAGCGGTCGGGTTCCTAGCTCGCCGTCCTCGAGAACCTCGGCGTGTCGGATGACGACTTCTCGACCTGCCTCACCCTGGATCGTGCACCGCACCCATCCGACGAGGTTCTGGCCGAAGTCGACCAGGGTGCGGCCGGTGGGAGATGTGAACACCGCGGTGGGGCTCAGGATCTCGTGGCGCAGGACGGGAGGCGCCGACTGCGCGAAGAGCGTGGTCCGGTCGATGTCGGTGACGCGAGTCACGAGGGGGGTCGTGCCGCCGCGGGCGTCGATCGTCTGCCCGTTGTAGAGCGAGCTGCGGATGCCGGAGTCCTCGGCGATCCAGTCCTGCCCGGTCGCGATGGTCTGCGTGGAGCCGTCAGCGTACGTGATCACGAGTTCGGCGGCGACGCAGGTCTCGTCGCCGTAGTTCGCGTTGGCGCGCGCGAATCCCAGGTCGCCGCGGTACCAGCCGTTCCCGAGGAGCAGCTCGATCTGCAGATCGGCTCCAGAGTCGCCGGCCAGCTGCGTCGTGACGTCGAACGTCTGGTAGGCGAGCCGCCATTCGTAGGCGGTCCAGCCGGGGTTGAGAACCGACTCGGTCACGGGCTGTCCATCCAGGGACGCTTCGTAGATGCCGTGCGCGGTGGCGCGAAGCGTAGCCGACACGATCTCCCCGCGTGGCCGGCTCAGACGAGCCGTCGTCCAGAACCGGACGACCGCGTCGCGGTCGCTATCGGCTGCGAGGAAGTGCGCGGATCGCAGCTCGGTGGCAATCGGAGGGGAGGGCGACATTTCGTGGTCCTTTCGTGGATCGCTCACGCGATCGCGCGCGCGACGAGCATCGCATCGCGTGCGAGCTCGATGGAGAGCGGATCCGCGCCGCCCGGGTACTGCATGGGTGACGGGATGTAGGCGAAGGCCACTCCCGTGGTCGGGTCCGCGAACGCGAGGGCGCCGCCGGCGCCGTCGTGGCCGTACGCACCGACGGAGCCGAACGGCATTCGTGGCTGCGGAAGCATGAACACGGTCCCGAAGCAGTTGGCCACGTTGAGTACGCGGTCGATGCCCCAGGACTGCTGCTGAGCCAGGTCGGCGAAGACGTCCGGGGCGGCGATGGGTCGGCGCGCTCCCGCGAGTGTCGCGGCGTAGAGCGAGGAGAGCCCGCGGGCGTTGCCGACTCCGCCGATCGCGGCAGGACCGCGGCGCCGGATCGCGACATTGTTGGTGGAGACCCCCTGCGGCGAGCGGTCGTCCGGCGCATCGGTGTTGGAGAACACGGCGGCGGCCAGAGCGTCGACCGGAGGACGCGAGGCCACCTCCGCCGCTTGCGTCGGATCGAGGCGAGGGTCCTCGACCCACCGGTATCGATGGTCGAGATCTTCGGGGAGGCCCAGGTAGAAGTCCGCAGCGAGCGGCTCCCGGATCTGTGTCTCGAAGAAGCGCTGAAGTGTCGTGCCTGCGCTTCTGCGAACGAGCTCCTCCATGAGGATGCCGATCGTCAGGGCGTGATAGCCGAAAGCGCTGTCCGGCGCCCACAGCGGCCGCTGCTCAGCAAGCACCGAGGCCGCGCCGGCATCCGCCAGTTCTCCTATCGACAACGTGCGGGCCGCGACCGGCAGCCCGGCCCGGTGTGAGAGCGCCTGCCGAACGGTGATGGCGGTCTTGCCCTGAGCGCCGAACTCCGGCCAGTAGTCCACGATCGCCCGGTCGAGTTCGAGCGCACCGTCGTAGACGAGCTGTGCGATCACGAGAGCGGCAACTCCCTTCGAGACGGAGTAGACCCCGGTCATCGAATCGACGTCGAGGCCGGTGCCCGCGAGCTCGTCGCAGACCAGGCCATCGCCGATGCGGATGCTCAGCTGAGCACTGAAGCCGGGGTGTACGGCTGCGTGGGCGTGCAGCTTGGCGGCGATGTTCGCGAAGCGGGGATCGGTCGTCGTCTCCGGCACGTCATCCTCCTCGATCGACAGGGCGGGTGCGTGTCACCCTATACCATTCGTTGAATGGTATTGCCCCGGGAGTCATCGACCGATCTGGTGGCGGGGTGTCATTCGGGCGACGGAGTCGAGTTGCCGGACTGCGTCATCAAGCTCCAGAGAGTCTTGAGCCTGTGGGGCATGTCGACCTTCTCCGGCTGCAGGAGCCACTGAAGCTGCAGCCCGTCTGCGGCGGCGACCATCAGCGATGCGAGGTCGTCGGCATCCAAGGACGCGGACACTTCACCGGCATCCTGGCGAGCCTGGATGTCGGCGCGCAGCTCACCGCGGAGCCATTCGTAGCGCGACTCGAAAAAGGACCGGGCGACGCTCGGCTCGTCGACGCTCTCGGCCGACATCGTGACGAAGAGCCGCACAAGGCCCGGCTCGTCGACGTTGTGCTCGACGGCGGCGATCAGGTGATCGACCGAGTGGAGGTGGCGGTGATTCACGGGGTCGCCGTCGCGGTCGTCGCGGCGCCGGATCACCTCGAGGAACAGCTCCTGCTTGCTGCTGAAGTGGTGGAGGAGTCCCGCTTGGCTGAGGCCCGACTCGCGCGCGATCTCCCGCACGGAGGCGCGATCGTAGCCGCGTCGCGCGAAGTGCTCGAGCGCGACAGTGAGGATCTCCTCCCGCTTCGCCACGCCCTTCGCGTAGGGCCCTCGTTCCGCCATAGTCCGTCATGGTAGCCCTCATGCGGCTGGTCCGCGGGTGGGCGTCTCGGTTTGAACACAAGTCACAGGTAGGGATTGACGGGGGGTGGTTTCTGTGTTTATCGTTTCAAACACCAATCGTTGATCTGTTTTCATCGATCAGGTCCCCGTCGCACCAAGAGACGGCTTACAGAGAGGTAAGTGATGTCCGCAGTTTCACGACGCTCGCGCGCATTTGCGGCAGCCGGCGTCATCACCGCATTCACCGTGCTCGTCGGCTGTTCCGCCGGCGGAGGCAACGACGACACAGACGGTCCCGTGACGCTGGAGTGGTTCCAGGGATCCGGCGTCGAGACGAACATCGCCACGGCAGAGGCCTTGGCCGATGCCTTCAACGCCAGCCAGGACGACGTGGTGGTCGAGATCGACGCCTCCGGGCCCAGCGACTCCGCCGAGCTCGACAACCTCATGAAGACGCGACTGGCCACCAACGAGATGCCGGACATGTTCTGGTACAACAGCGGTTCGCTGCTGCAAGCGCTCAACCCGGACCAGACGATGCTCAACATCGCCGACGAGGACTTCGTGGCGAACCTCGACCCCGCGTGGATCTCGGCCGTGTCGACCGCGGACGGGGTCTTCGGTGTGCCGGTGCAGACGGCGGGCGGCGGCGGCATCTTCTACAACATCCCGATGTATGAGGAGCTCGGCCTCGAGGTCCCGACGACGTGGGACGAGTTCCTCGCGAACTCCGACGCCATCAAGGCCGCGGGCCACACCGCCGTGGAGCAGACGTACGGCGACTCGTGGACGTCGCAGATCATCACGCTCGCCGACTTCTACAACATCTGGGCCAGCGACAACGACTGGGCGGAGCAGTACACCGCCAACGAGGTCAACTTCGCCGACGACCCGGTCGCCGTGCAGAGCTTCACCAAGCTCCAGGACATCTACGACGGGGGCTATCTGAACGAGGACTTCGCCTCGGCGCTCCTCAACGACGGTCTCGAGGCCGTCGCCACCGGCGAGGCGGGCCACTACCCGATGCTCGGGTTCGCGCAGGCCACGATCGCGACGAACTGGCCGGAGCACGTCGAGGATGTCGGATTCTTCGGCATCCCGGGTGATTCCGCGGAAGACGCCGGCATGACGATCTGGATGCCGCCCGCGCTGTACGCGCCGGCGAACACCGAGCACCCGGACGAGGTCAAGCAGTTCATGGCGTTCGTGGCCAGCCCGGCCGGCTGCGACGCGATCACCGAGGCTCTGGGCGCCACGGGTGCATACCTGGTCGAAGGCTGCACCGTCCCGGAAGAGGCGCCGCGCATCGTCGCCGACTTCGCGCCGTACTTCGACAGCGGCAAGATCGCGCCCGCGCTCGAGTTCCTGTCACCGGTGAAGGGCCCGAACCTCATGCAGATCGACGTCGAGATCGGCTCGGGAGTGCGCGACGGTCAGAGTGGTGCGGAGCTCTACGACGCGGATGCCGCGAAGCAGGCTCAGCAGCTCGGCCTGCCCGGCTGGTAACCCGCGGTCCACACCAACCCCGGGGGTCGCCGTCAGCTGATGACAGCGACCCCCGGCACCAACGAAGGTGTCATCATGGCAACCCTTGCGCCCCCCGATTCGACAGAGACGCTGGTCACGGTCCGCGGTGGCAGGCCGCCTCGCCGCCGGTACGCGCATCGCATGTACCCGCACTGGTTCCTGCTTCCCGGAGCAGCGATCTTCTTCGTGCTGTTCATCGCACCCACGTTCGCGTCGTTCTACTACGCCTTCACGCGGTGGACGCTGTTCGAAGTCGAGTTCATCGGGTTCGACAACTTCATCACGTTCTTCTCCGATCCCCAGTTGAGCAAGGGGTTCACGAACACTCTGATCTTCGGCACGTTGACGTCGGGGTTGAAGGTCGTTCTCGGGCTGCTGATAGGTCTTCTGCTGACATCGGACATCTCGGCGCGCGGCTATCTGCGAGCAGTGGTCTTCTTCCCCGTGCTCGTCAGCACCGTCGGCGTCGGCATCACATTCCAGGCGTTGATGGATCCCTACGACGGCCTGATCAACAGAACGCTCGCGGTGTTCGGGATAGAAGGGCCGGGATGGCTCACCGACCCCAACTTGGCCCTGTACTCGGTCATCGGCGTCGATGTCTGGCGTGGCGTCGGACTGGCCGCACTCATCTACATGGCGGGCCTCGTCGCGATACCGCAGGAATACTACGAGGCGGCGAAGGTCGACGGAGCCGGCGCCTGGCACCGGTTCTGGGGAATCACACTTCCCCTCGTGCGTCCGGCGACGACGACGGTCATCATCCTGTCCCTCATCGGCGGCCTCCGCGAGTTCCAGCTCATCTGGGTCATGACCGGCGGTGGGCCAGGGTTCGCGAGCGACGTCCTCGCATCCGTCATCTACAAGCAGTACGCCTACGGCTTCTACGGGCTGTCGACCGCCGGCAACGTCGTGCTCTTCGCCGTCGTCAGCGCCATCATCCTGCCGCTCTTCTGGTGGCTCAACAGAAAGCAGACTGAGCTGTGAGCCGGACAGTCAGGCGCCACGTCATCGGCGGCATCGCCGTGGCCGTGTCGGCCATCGTCTTCCTCGTGCCGTTCGCCTTCATCGTGGTCCAGTCGTTCAAGACCGGTCCGGACTCGGCGAGCCTGTCGTTCACCTGGCCGATCGACTTCGTCCTCTGGGAGAACATCGTCGCCGTCTTCCAGACGCGCGACTACATGCTGATCACGGCGTTCGTGAACAGCACGATCCTCACGGTGCTGTCGGTCACGACCATGGTGGTGCTGTCGGCGATGATCGGCTGGATCCTCGCCAGGCGGCCGTCGCGATGGAACGGGATCATCACGTTCTTCATCCTGGCCGGGCTGATCGTGCCTCCCGCCATCGTTCCGACCGCCTGGATCATGCAATCCCTGGGGATCTTCAACACGATCTTCGGGCTCGCTCTGGTCGAGGTCGCCTATGGCATGTCGTTCTGCGTACTGCTGTTCCGCGCGTTCGTCTCGAACATCCCCCGCGAACTCGACGAGGCCGCGACGATCGATGGAGCCGGTCCGATCCGCCTCTTCTTCCAGGTGGGGTTCCCGCTGCTGCGGAGCGTCATCGTGACGGCGATCGTCGTGCAGTCCGTGGCGGTGTTCAACGACTTCGCCAATCCGCTCTACTTCCTCCCGGGGGAGGAGAACGCGACCGTGCAGCTCACACTGTTCAACTTCCAGAGCCAGTTCCAGACCACGTGGAACCTGTTGTTCACCGACATCCTCCTCATCACGATCCCGCCGCTGGTGATGTACATCTTCTTCAACCGCCAGATCGTGGCTGGCCTGACCTCGGGTGCCATCAAGGGCTGACCCGACCCTCGTCGACGACGCCGGCCTTCGCGCGCTGGCGCGGTCCGACCTGTCCGAAAGGTGCGTGATGATCATTCCGACCGAGGAGCAGCTCTACGCCTCCTGCGAGATGCTCTCGCTCGAGGAGAAGGTTCAACTGCTGACCGGACGTGACTCCTGGTCGACCTGGCCGATGGAGCGGATCGGTCTGCAGTCGATTGTGATGTCGGACGGCCCGGCGGGCGTGCGGGGCGATACGTGGGACGAGCGCTCCCCGTCCATCAATCTGCCGTCACCGACCGCGACGGCAGCGGCGTGGGATCGCCGGCTCATGCGTCGCTACGGGGAGACACTGGGGAGCGAGGCGGTGCGGAAGAACGTGCACGTCGTCCTCGGCCCGACCATCAACCTCCATCGCACGCCTTATGGCGGGCGCCACTTCGAGGCCTTCAGTGAGGATCCCTTGCTCACAGGTGCTCTCGCCACGGAGTACGTGACCGGTGTGCAGTCGTTCGGCGTCGGCGCGACCGTCAAGCACTACATCGCCAACGAGTCCGAGACCGAGCGCTTCACGGTGGACGTGCGGGTCGACGAGAAGACGCTTCGCGAGGTCTACCTCCTAGCGTTCGAGGAGCCGGTCGTCCGCGGTGGGTCGTGGGTTGTGATGAGCGCCTACAACTCGGTCAACGGCGCTTCGGCCTCGGAGAACGCGCTCCTCGAGACTCCCCTGAACTCGGAGTGGAAGTTCGACGGGCTCGTGGTCAGCGACTGGACCGCCGTCCGATCGCTGGAGAGTGCTCGAGTTCCCCAAGACCTCGCGATGCCGGGTCCGCGCAGCGCGTGGAGCGATGGCCTCGTGGATGCCGTTCGGAGCGGAGCGATCGACGAGGCAGTGATCGACCGCAAGGTGGTGAGGCTGCTCAGACTCGCCGCACGGGTCGGGGCGCTGAACGTCGATCACGCGGACGAGGCACGTCACCCGCTGCCCGAGGACGAGCTGCGCGCCTTCGCGCGAGAGACCGCCACCGCAGGCACTGTGCTCTTGAAGAACGACGGCATCTTGCCGATGACGGCTCCTGCATCGATCGCCCTCATCGGCGAGGGCGCATTGATCGCGCGAACCCAGGGCGGCGGCAGCGCGACGGTGATCCCCTCCGCTGTCGTCACGCCGCTGCAGGGAGTGCAAGCGGCGTTCCCGGACGCATCCGTCGCCTGGGCCCAGGGGGCAGTCGTGCAGCGCGGTCTCGCAGACCTCGCGTACGGGACGTACTCCTCGGGGGGCAGCCCGGGGATGACGGTGAGGTACTACTCCAGCGGGACACTCCTGGCTGAGGAGGTTCGCCGCGCATCGGGGATCGTCTCCTTCGATGCCAACGCGTTCGCCGCGAGGTCCGACCTCATCGAATTCACCCTGACCTACTCGCCCGACGCGGCATCGGATCGAGTGGCTCTGGGCATCGCTGGTCTCTGCGACTACGAGGTGCTGGTCGCGGGCTCCGAGATCGCTCGTGGCGAGTTGCGGCTCGACGCCGCAGACGATCCGGCGGCGGCCGTGCTGCATCCGCCGACCGCGACCTTCGAGGCGCCACTGGAGAACGGGAAGATCGACCTCACCGTGCGATTCACCCCGAAGCTGGGCGAGATGGGTGTCGCGATGTCCTTCCGCATAGGAACCCCGCCGAGCGACAGGCCTTCAGGCGAGCTCATCGCCGAGGCCGTCGCCGCGGCGCGCGCAGCCGACGTGGCAGTCGTCATCGTGTCGACATCGTCAGAGGTGGAATCGGAAGGCTTTGATCGTGACTCCCTCGCCCTCCCCGGCGCTCAGGATGAGCTCGTCCGAGCTGTCGCAGCAGCGAACCCGCGTACGGTCGTCGTCGTCAACGCTGGCGCACCGGTCACGCTGCCGTGGCGCCACGATGTCGCAGCGATCCTGTCGATGTGGTTCCCCGGGCAGGAGTTCGGAAACGCCCTCGGCGACGTCCTCGTCGGAGCCGGCGAACCGCGCGGCAGACTTCCGATGTCGTGGCCGGACTCGGAGGACGACATCCCGGTGTCGACCGTCACCCCGACGGAGGGCGTGCTGAACTACGCGGAGGGCATCCACGTCGGCTACCGTGCGTGGATGCGGTCTGGGGTCGAGCCGGCGTTCCCGTTCGGGTTCGGTCTCGGCTACACCACCTGGGCCATCGAGACCGTCGAGTGCGTGGCGGAAGAGGACGGATCGACGCGCCTGAACGTCAGGGTGCGGAATTCCGGTCGGAGAGGGGGGTCGACCGTCGTGCAGGCGTACCTCCGCCGCGATTCGGATTCGCGGGTCGATCGTCCGGTGCAGTGGCTCGCCGGGTTCGATGCCGTCTCCGCCGAGGCCGGAGAGTCCGTGGATCTCGCCGTCGAGATCCCGCGTCGACGGTTCGCCCACTGGGACGGTGCATGGTCTGTCGAACCGGGAGTCTTCACCCTTCTCGTCGGCTTCTCGAGCACAGACATCAGCAGCGAAGTCGAGGTCGCCTTGTGAGCCCGGTCCGGGGCCGACCGCTCGGGGCGGCCTGATGCACTCTGAAATCGAGCGACCCATTCCGGGCCCGCACGGTGAGATTCCGCTGCGCGTCTATCGACCAGACGGGCCGTCGATCGCCGGCCTCGTCTGGCTCCACGGCGGCGCGTTCTCGCACAACGACATCGACGTTCCCGAGTCGCACTGGGTCGCGGGCCTGCTCGCGGATGCCGGTATTCCCACGGTTGCCATCGACTACCGGCTCGCGAAAGACGGCATCCACTTCCCGGTCCTAACAGACGAGTGCCTCACGGGATGGGAGTGGGCTGTGTCGGCAGACCTCGGCGTCCCGGTAGGCGAATGGCACATCGGCGGCGGAAGCGCCGGCGGGAACCTCGCGGCATCCGTCGCCCTCCAGCTCCGCGACCGGGGCCGCGAACTGCCGAAGTCGCTCGTGCTGGTCTACGGCGTCTATCATCCCGAGCTGCCGGAGCCGTCCGCCGAGTTGCGCAGCAAGCTCGAACTCCTTCCTCCCGAAGCGCTCTACTCGCCGGAGGTCGTGCGTGAGATGAACCTCAACTACGTCGGCGGCGAAGAGCTGCTCTCACACCCCTACACGTTCCCCGCGAACGCCGAGGTGAGCGGCCTGCCGCCCACACTGCTCATCAGCAGCGAGCGCGACCAGTTGAGGGCATCCGGAGAGGCGTTCGCAGCGCAGCTCGCCGTCGCTGGTGTCGATGTCACTCTCGTTCGGGAGAAGGATGTCGAGCATGGTCACCTCAATTTCCCCGAGGTGCCGGGCGCGCGACGCACCGTCGGGCGGATGACTCGGTGGATCAACCGGTCGGGTGCCGTCTGGGTGTGAGCGTGGTTCGCCGTCGCCTGGGCTCAAACTCGCACGATATGAGTGTGTTTGTCGCAGTCGCCGTCGCCCCATGTGCGGTGGCGACGGCGAACAGCGGGACGCTCTTGACCGGGTTAGCTCCCGCTGGTCGCCTTCGGGTCCTTCAGAGGTTGGTCTGGGCTTCGAGGAAGTCGGGGTAGCGTCCGCCCTGGATGTCGGCGTGGTCGGAGGCCTCGGGGTTCCCTGTCAGAGCACGGTAGACGAAGAACAGGGCTGAGCTCGGGGCGGCGTGGGTGGCTCAGTTCGCGGTCAGGGTGCCCGTGAAGGCCGGTGCGTCGCGAACGGTGGCGACGTCGTCGAACTTACCGAGCGGGATGATGCCGTTGTAGTAGCCGACGGTGTCGTAGTACAGGACGAGCGCCTGGTCAGGGGCGTAGTAGCCGATGGTGCCCGGCTCGGCGCTGCCGCCGGAGGGCATCCCGTCCAGCGCGAGGGGCGCGGGGAGTGCGGCGATCTTCTCCTGGCCGCCGAAGTCTGCGAACGAGAGCTCGAGCGGGAGCTGCTCCAGCAGAGATGCTGTTGCCGCGCTGGCCCGCAGAACTCCCGTCACGGTCGTGTCCTTCACGGTGATCGTGATGCTCGTCTCGGTCACGGGGGCCTCCGAAGTCTGGGTCGGCGCAATCGGCGTGGGGGTCTTACTGCCGGCATCGGTTGCGCGAGGGGTTGCGGACGCGGCGGTCGATTCGGATTCGATCCCGGATGGTCCGGGCGCGCATCCGCCGAGCGTGAGTGATGCGGCGATCGCCGCCGCCCTCACGGCGGTGAGGCGCTGACTGGGGGCCACAAGCGGGTTCCTTCCTTGCTGCGATTCCCCGTGCATCAGACGGTGAGCAGCACTTTGGTGGCGCGGCGCTCGTCCATGGCCTGATAGCCCTCGGCCGCATCTTCCAAGGGGAGGGTGAGGTCGAAGACGACGCCCGGGTCGATCTTGCGGTCCCAGATGAGCTGGATCAGGTCGGGGAGGAAGCGCCGCACCGGCGCGGGCCCGCCGTGGAGGTGCACACCCGAGAAGAACAGCTCGAAGCCGTCGAGCGAGACGTCGTGGGAGACGCCGACGTAGCCGACGTGTCCACCCGCGCGCGTGGCGCGGATCGCCTGCAGCATGGACTCCTGCGTTCCGACGGCCTCGATCGTGCTGTGGGCCCCCAGCCCCCCGGTGAGCTCCTTGATCTTCGCCACGCCCTCGTCGCCGCGCTCCTCGACGATGTCGGTCGCGCCGAGCTGGCGGGCCAGCGCCTGGCGGTCCGCGTGGCGGGACATCGCGATGATGCGGTCGGCGCCGAGCTGCTTGGCGGCGAGGATACCCAGCAGGCCCACGGCGCCGTCGCCGACGACCGCAACCGTCTTGCCGGGGCCGGCCTCGGCCGCGACGGCGGCGAACCAGCCGGTGCCGAGCACGTCCGAGGCGGCCAAGAGGGACGGGATGAGGTCGGGGTCGGGCTGACCGGGGGTGGCGACGAGGGTGCCGTCCGCGAGCGGGATCCGGGCGTACTCGCTCTGTGCGCCACCGGGTGCGCCGGGCTGGCGATGCACGCAGTGGGTCTGGTACCCCGCCTGGCAGATCTCGCAGGTGTTGTCGGAGGCGAAGAACGATCCGACGACGAAGTCTCCGACCTCGATGGTCTTCACGTCCGCGCCGAGCTCGGTGACGACGCCGACGTACTCGTGGCCCATCGGAGTGTGGTCGACCGGCTCGGCGCCACGGTAGGGCCAGAGGTCCGAGCCGCAGATGCACGCCGCAGAGAGCTTGATGATCGCGTCGGTGGGTTCGACGATCGTCGGGTTCTCGCGGTCCTCGACGCGAACGTCGCCGGGGGCGTACATGATAACTCCACGCATTGTGGTGTCCTTTCTCTGAGGTCTACGAAGTGTGGACAGGGAGGGGGGTCGCGGCGACGGCGGGCGAGGCATCCGCCCCTCGACGCCGGAGGAGGAGCAGGCAGGATGCCGCGGCCAGGAGCACCGCGACGGTGGTGGTCACTCCGAGCGGCAGGATGCTGAGTGCA
>NZ_JAYRDE010000008.1:27494-53459 GCF_041909575.1 Microbacterium sp.
GAACGGCGCGGCGATCCCGCCGAACCCGAATCGGACCATCCCCAGCAGCGAGGAGGCGGTGCCGGCCATCTGCGGGTAGTCCGTCATCGCGAGGGTCGTCGACGGTGGCGCGGTCACGGCGACACCGCTGGAGAGAGCGAACAGCGACGCGATGACGACCCAGAGCGGCATCGGTGCGAGGCCCGCGAGGAGCAGACCGAGCGCGCCGAGGCCCGTGACGGCGACGCCGATCCAGAGGGTGCCGAGGATGCTCCATCTCTCGGCGGCGCGGCCCGCGAGGTAGCCGAAGACCATGTGGCCGGCGGAGTTGAGCCCGAAGGCGGCGGCGTACCACTGCGGCGACAGGCCGTAGATGTCCTGCAGCACGTAGGTCGAGCCGGCGAGGTACGCGAACAGGGCGGCGAACAGGAACCCCTGGCTGAGGACGGCGCCGAGGAATGTCCGGTCGGTGAGGAGGGTGCGGTAATCGCGGAGCGTCTGCCCGAAGCCTCCCGACACGCGGAGGTCGGCGGGGAGGGTCTCGTCGAAGCCGAGGAGGGTGGCGATGAGGATCGCGACGCCGATGACGGCGAGGAAGACGAACAGACCCCGCCAGTCCGTGAAGGCGCTCAGCACTCCGCCAAGGAGCGGGCCGACGATGGCCGCGAACCCGCCGATGACGGTGAGGCTGCCGTAGAAGCGGATCAGCTTCCGTCCGGAGAACACGTCGCGCCCTGCGGCGATCGCGATGACGATTCCGACCCCGCCCGCGAGGCCCTGGACCAGGCGCGCGATGATGAGGAGTTCGATCGACGGGCTCAGGGCGCACAGGGCCGAGGTGACGATGTACGCCACGATGCCGGTCAGCAGGATGCCGCGACGGCCGAAGCGGTCCGACAGCGGCCCGGCGACGAGCTGTCCCGCGGCGAGCCCGATCAGGCATGCGGTGACCGTGAGCTGCGCGACCGAGGTCACTGCACCGAGCTCGGTCGTCAGCGCCGGGAGCGCCGGCAGGTACAGGTCCATCGAGATCGGCCCGAACACCGTCAGCAGCAGGAGCAGCGCCGGCAGCAGCGGGCGGGCTGCAGTCCCGGGCGATGAGGGATTCTGAGGCATGGATCCAGTCTTCGCGTGCTGCGTCGCACGGCGGAGTCCCTGGCGGAGGGTGTACCGCCAGGGCACCCCTCGTCGGACACGGGCGCTCTAACGTGGGGCTATGGACAATCGAGATGAGGTCCGCGAGTTCCTCATGACGCGCCGCGCCGCGGTGTCGCCGGATGCCGCGGGCATCCCCGCGGGCTCGAACCGGCGCGTCGCGGGGCTGCGTCGCAGCGAGGTCGCGACGCTGGCCGGGGTGAGCGTGGAGTACTACGCCAAGCTCGAACGCGGAAGCATCGCCGGCGCCTCGGGGGCCGTGCTGGATGCGGTCGCGCGCGCGCTCCAGCTGAGCGATGCCGAGCACGCGCACCTCTTGGATCTCGCCCCCAACGCCGACGGCATCCCCGCTTCCGGGCGCCACCCGCGCCGCGCCGCCAAGTCCGGTCCGCCCCGGCCGAGTCTGCAGTGGGCGCTCGCCGCCGTCACGGACGCCGTTGCGGTCGTCCGAGATCAGCGGCAGAACCTGCTCGCCTTCAATGAGCTCGGGAGGGCGTTCTATTCGCCGCTGATCCGCGACGGGGGGAGGACCCCGAACTTCGCCCGATTCCAGTTCCTCGATCCGGCCGCTCGGGAGTTCTATCCCGATTGGGACCTCTTCGCCGACATGTGCGTCGCCGTCATCCGCGCCGAGGCCGGCCGAGACCCGCACGACAAGGGCATCCAGGACCTCGTGGGCGAGCTCTCCACCCGCAGCGATACCTTCCGCACGCTGTGGGCCGCGCACAACGTCCGCACGCACGGCACGGGCACGAAACGGTTCCACCACCCGGTCGTCGGGGACCTCACCCTGGTGTACGAGGAACTCGCGATCACCGCGGACCCCGGCCGGGTGCTTCTCATCTACAGCGCCGAGCCCGGCTCGCCCTCCGCGGAACGACTGCGGCTGCTGGCGTCGTGGGCGGCGAGCCCCGCCGGGTCCACGCCGGGCACGACCTCGTGAAGCGCTCTCAATTCAGGCGGAATCATGCGCCAGCACACCACAAATGGCTGAGGGTGCCTCCCGGAATTGAAGCTTGATCCCGCCCCTAGATCGTGGCACGCAGTGCAGCGATTCGACGGGCTTCGTCACGTCGGGAGCCTCAGCGGTCGACGTAGCCCATGTGCTGGGCGTTGTACCGATCGCCCTGGACGGCGATGCGGCGGGTGAGACCGTCGAGGTCGTCTCGTTCGTCCGCCGACAGCGCCACGGTCGTCGCCGCCGCGTTCTCCTCAATGCGGGAGGTGCGGCGGGTGCCGGGGATCGGCGCGATCCACGGGTGCTGTGCGAGCAGCCACGCCAGGGCGATCTGGCCCGGAGTGACATCCTTGGCGGCGGCCAGTTCCTTGACGTGATCGATGACCGCCCGATTCGCGGCAAGGTTCGCTTCCTCGAAACGTGGCACACGGCGGCGGATGTCGTCGTCGCTGAACGTGGTGGACGTGTCGACGGTGCCGGTGAGGAAGCCCTTGCCAAGGGGGCTGAACGGGACGAAGCCGATGCCGAGCTCAGCGAGGGTGGGCAGGACCTCGGTTTCGGGGTCCCGGGTCCACAGCGAATACTCGCTCTGCAACGCGGTCACCGGAAAGACACCGTGGGCGCGGCGGATGGTGGGAGCGGATGCCTCGGACAGCCCGAAGTGGCGCACCTTGCCTTCAGCGACCAGGTCGCCGACGGTGCCGGCGACATCTTCGACGGGAACGTCGGGGTCGACGCGGTGCTGGTAGAACAGGTCGATCACGTCGGTGCGGAGCCGTGTGAGGGATGCCTCGGCGACGCGACGGATCTGCTCGGGACGGCTGTTCAGGCCCACGCTGGCGCCGTCTTGGATGTCCCAGCCGAACTTCGTCGCAAGCACGACCTGGTCGCGGACCGGCTCGAGGGCTTCGCCGACGAGTTCCTCATTGACGTACGGCCCATACACTTCGGCGGTGTCGAAGAAGGTGACGCCGAGGTCGACGGCGGATCGGAGGACCGCGATCATGTCTTCGCGGGTGCCGGGGTTGGGGCCGTAACTCTGTGACATGCCCATGCAGCCCAGTCCGATGGCGGAGACCTGCAGGCCCCGTCCGAGGGTGCGTGTGTGCATCGTGCTGCTCCTTGCTCGCTGTGGCGTCGTCGTCCGCGGTGTGGTCGTCCTCGGGTCCCGAGTCACGGTCCGCATTGGTCGCAATGGACGTCCGCGGGCGGATCGCCGGTGACCAGTGTGTCGAGCCAGTCGACAAGCCGGACGCCGTTCACCTCGAGGTCGTAGAACTTGCTCGGCTCGAAGATCTGATGGTCGGCGCCCGGTGCGGTGTAGCTGTGAAGGGTCGCCCCGCTCGCCTCGATCGCCGCCTCGTTGTCGTCGATGATCTCCAGCAGATCCGAGTCTTCCGCGCCGATCCACCGGGTCACTTCGGAGGCGGCTTGAGGATCGAAGGCGAAGTCGAAGCGGGCCAACACGAGTCGCGGCTCGTGTCTGGCGGCCTGACTCCAGAATCGTGGCACGCCCCATTCCCGCACGCCGAGTCCGGCGACCGCCCAATCGGGCATCGCGCTGTACGCGCCCCACTGCCCCTCGAGGATGTCGGCGTTGAAACGTTGGTCGTCGGGCCACGCGCCGGACTGGGCGCCGAACACGGTGACCGTGGCGTCGGGGAGGAGGTCGGCGACGAGGCCCCCGTAGATCGGCGCCGCTACGGATCCAGCGGTCTTGCCCACGACGATGACCTCGGTGGCGTCGGGGTAGTTCTCGGCGAGATAGGCCAGAGCAGCGGTGCCGTTGACATATCCACGATGCTCGACAGCCAGACTCGACGAGTAGTCCTGCGTGACGTTGCCGAGATGCGCGTCGCCGGTGCATGAGCTGACGTAGATGAAGGAGTACTCGGAGAAAGGATTGTCGCCTCGGGTGATGTCGAACATGCCGCTGCGATTCTCAGGTTCCGTTCCCTGGATGCTCCAGTCGTAGAAGTCGCTCTCGCCGTGATCGCCCGTGAGCGCGCACGACGCGGCATCCCAGCAGACGCCGCCTCCGTTCAGGAAGATCACCACCCTGGTGGGGTCGGCCCGCCACTCCCAGAATGCGAATTCGCTTCCGTCGGCGCATTGGCAGTCCCCGCCTGGTGTGACGCGGGTCCATTCCAGTCCCGGCTTCGAGCTGCACCCACTGAGGATCACGGCCAACGTGACCAACCCCAGAAGGGCGCCCCGTGCAGCGCGCCTGCCGATGGAACGCCAGACGGTCGCCATTGACTCAGGATGCCTGATGCCGACGCTCGGCGCACGTCAGTGTGTTGGATGATCTCGGCGAGCGTGTGAGACGAGGATCGCTCGGTAGCCAGAGGATGCCGACCAGTCGCCGCTCACCTGGTCGACCAGCTCGCTCGGCTGCCCCGCCCCCTATTGGATCTTGATCTCGGTGCCCTGCCCGACGTCGATGTAGACGCCCACGACTCCCGGGAGCGTGCCGGCGAGCGATGTGCGCAGCGCTTCGATGGAGGGTGTCGAGCCGTCTTGGGTCGTGATCTCGACGGTCGCATTCGCTCCCGACCAGTCGACGCCGTACACCCGTGCGCCGGCCTCGTCGGCGAGCCAGTCGGTCGTGGCCTGCTGAATCGTCACCGACCAGCGTGCGAGCGCGATCGACACGACGGAGTTGGCCGCGAGCGGAATGGCGATGACGATCATCAACGCGCTGACGATCAGGTACGCGCGGCGGCGGTTGGCGACCCGTGACGAACCCGGCTCGCGGGCGTAGCCGGCGAGGGTGAAGACGATGCTGCCGGCGATGACGAGCGCGACCACATTCGAGAGGAACAGCCACAGGGCGCCGGCCGCGTCGGCCCACAGTCCCTGACCTGCGCACACGCCGACCACGCCCAGCGGGGGCACGAGCGAGATCGCGATGGCCACCCCGGGAAGGACGGCGCTGAGGTCCTTGCGGCACATGGCGAATCCGCCCGCGAATCCTGTGGCGAGTGCGGCGATGAGGTCCATGAAGCTCGGCGACGTGCGCCCGAGCACCTGCGAGTTGCTCTCCAGGCTCTGCGGTGTGGCCACGAACATCGAGAAGAACAGGCCGAGAACGATGACGATCACCACGCCTCCGAGGACCCAGAGGATCGATCGCACGACCAAGCTCAGATGACCGGTGACGATGCCGAGGCCGATCGCGAGGATCGGTGTTCCCAGTGGCGCGATGATCATGGCGCCGATCACCGTCGCCGTGGAGTCCGTCAGGACGCCCGCGATCGCCACGATGCCGGCGAGCGTGAGCATGATGAGGAAACCGCTCCGCTTTCCCACCCGGTCGCCGGAGCCGAGATCGAGCGCCTCGGTCACGTCGGCAGCGGTCTGACGCTGACTCGGCGGGACAAGAGTCCCGAGGATGCCTGAAACAGTCGCCATGCGCATATCTTGGCCCACTCTTGACCGGCCCGGTGAGGAGGTCGTCGTCTCGAATGAAGCGCATCGCCGCGACGACGTCATCGATGTGCACCCAGCTGAACTTCTGCCGTCCTCGGGTGCGGTACCAGGGCGCGGTGGGCTGGCCGGTGGGATGTGTCCCGATGCCGCGGTAGCGCCGATGCGGCGGGCACCAGCCGTCGTACTGGGTCCCGCCCAGTCCGCAGCGCGCCGACGTCAGCAGCATCCGCGTCGCGGGCCCATCGCCGATGACGATGGCCATGCGCAGCGCGACACGGCGAGTGCCGGGGAGAGAGCCCGCGAGAAGCTCCCGCTCCCAGGCGGTCGCGACATCCACGGAGAACCCCGAACCTAGTTCCCCGTCGGCTTCGGTGTTCGGCTGATCCATCGAGTGCCGGTAGATGGTGGCCGTCGAGGCGTTCAGCCAGACGCGGGGCGGGGTCTGCGCCCGTTCGATCGCCTGTCGCAAGGCGCGCGTCGTGGTGAGCCTCGACTCGAGGATCTCTCGACGATTTTGGTCGGTGTACCGGCAGTTCACCGATCTGCCCGCCAGGTTGATCACGGCATCCGCGCCGTCGACTGCTCGGTCGATCGCACCGCCGTCGTCCCACCGGATGCCGGCAGCACGCCCGATGTGCCGCAGTTCGTATCCGTCCGCCGCGAAGGCCTCCGCCACTGCTGCTCCTATGAATCCGCTCCCGCCGGCGATCACGACGACCGGCTTGCGACTCTCGCTCATGTCCGAACGCTCCTAGATTTCTGAACATGTTCAGTAGTGCATGCCCGCCCATGCAGCGGCGACCCGACCTGAAAGTCATGCTTGACATGCGCCACTAACGCGAGTTAGCCTTCCTTTCGAGCCTACTAACCCGCGTTAGTCCTCCTAGCCCGCAGACGGAAGCACCACCCATGTCGAAGACGACTCCCCGCCCGGTCACGATGAAGGACGTCGCGCGCAAGGCCGGCGTTTCGCGCACGGCGGTCTCGCTGGTTCTGAACGGCAGAGACTCCGTCGCGCTGGCTGACGAGACGCGTGCCCGGGTCCTGGCCGTCGCGGCGGAACTCGGCTACCGGCCGAACGCGGGCGCACGAGCGCTCGCGAATCAGCGAAGCGACTGGTACGGACTCGTCACCGAGATCGTGACGGCGCCGTTCGCCGTCGACATCATCAAGGGCGCGCAAGACCGTGCGCTCGTCGACCAGAAATACCTGCTGATCGCGTCGACCGAGTCCGACCCGGCCGCCGAGACCGCCGTGATCGAGCGGCTTCTCGAACAGCGAGTCGAGGGACTCCTCTACGCGGCGACGTGGCATCGCGCGGTGACCCTCCCCGACATCGCCCGCGAGGTCCCCACCGTGCTGGTCAACTGCTTCGACCGCGAGGGCAGGTTCCCCGCCGTCGTCCCCGACGAGAGGTCCGGCGGGCGTCGTGCCACCGAGCGCCTGCTGGCGGCAGGGCACCGACGCATCGGGTTCGTGAACCTCGATCCCGGCATCCCGGCAGCCGTCGGCCGGCGAATCGGCTTCCACGAGACGCTGCGCGAGGCGGGGATCTCAGCCGACGAGAGCCTCGAGATCTCCGGGCACGCCACCGCCGACGGCGGCTACGCCGCGGCATCCGCCCTCCTCGACCTGGCCGACCCGCCCACGGCGCTCTTCTGCGCCAACGACCGTATGGCGATGGGCGCCTACGACGCGATCAAGGAGCGCGGACTGCGCATCCCCCACGACGTTGCCGTCATCGGATTCGACAATCAGGAACTCATCGCTGCGTACCTGAGACCCGGTCTGACGACGGTCGCGCTGCCCTTCGACACGATGGGCGCAAAAGGCGTGGAACTCCTCGCCGGCATCATCGCGGGTCAGTCGACCGCCACGCAAACCGTGACGGTCGACTGCCCGCTCCTCGAACGCGCGTCGGTGTGACTGGACATCTCGTCCGACGCGCAGCCCCTGGCTTCAATGAAGAAAGGAACACCCTCATCATGACAGTTCACCGGAAAGCGGTGCTCATCGCCGCCGCATTCGCGGCGTCGGCGGCACTCGTGCTGACGGGCTGCAGTGGCGGCGGAAACACTTCCGCCGACTCCTCGGACGGCACCCAGCTCCTCACGATTCCGCGCGAGGACATGGGAACGTTCGATCGCAACTTCAACCCGTTCTCGAACCCCGAGTTCCCGATGACGCAGCAGGCGATCTACGAATCGATGCTGATCTACAACCCGGCGGACGGCTCCACGACCCCGTGGCTCGCGACCGAGTGGGAGGTGGCGCCGGACAGCATGGGCATCACCTACCAGCTGCGCGACGGTGTGAAGTGGTCCGACGGCGAGCCGTTCACCGCCGACGACGTCGTGATGTCGTTCGACCTGCAGCGTGAGATCCGCGGCGGCTTCGACTACATCGAGGCCGTTACCGCGGTCGACCCGCTCACCGTGCAGTTCGAGTTCAACCAGCCGTTCTCGCCGGCGCTGCTCGACATCGGGCAGCAGATCATCGCACCCGCCCACATCTGGAGCGAGGTCGAGGACCCCACGAAGTTCGCCAACGAGGAGCCGGTCGGCACGGGCCCGTACACCGAGGTCACCAGCTTCCAGGCGCAGTCGTTCGACCTCGGGAAGAACCCCGAGTACTGGCAGCCCGAGAAGCAGCAGATCGAGGGCATCCGCATGCTGGCCTTCGCGGGCAACGACGGCGCGAACCTTGCCGCAGCCAACGGTGATGTCGACTGGGCGCCGCAGTTCATCCCCAACATCGAGGAAGCCTACGTCGCGAAGGACCCCGACAACCGGTTCTACTGGTTCCCGCCCACGGGGTCGATGATCAACTGGCAGTTCAACACCACGAAGGCACCGTTCGACGACCCCGACGTGCGCAAGGCGCTCTCGATGGCAGTCGATCGCGAGCAGGTCACCGAGATCGGGATGCAGGGCTACACCTATCCCGCCGACTGCACCGGACTGAGCGGCTCGTACGACGCCTGGCGCGACGACGCGGTCGTCGAGTCTTGCGCGTGGACGAACCGTGATCTGGACGCTGCGGCGGAACTGCTGGATGCCGCGGGCATCACCCTCGGTCCCGACGGCACGCGCGTCCTTCCCGACGGCACGCCGTTCGCCTTCGACTTCTCGGTCGGCTCCACCTCGAGCGACTGGGTGTCGGTGGGCAACGTGATCTCTCAGAACCTCGCCGAGCTGGGCGTGACGGTCACCGTCGCCGCGAAGGACTGGGGCGACGTCGTGGCGGGATACGAGAACGGGACGTTCGACTCCGGCATCGTCTGGAGCGCCAACGCGCCCACGCCGTATCAGTTCTACCGCGGCGTGATGGGGACCGAGACGGTGAAGCCGGTCGGTGAGCAGACGTTCGACAACTACCACCGCTACGGCAACCCCGAGGCCGACGCTCTGCTGGCAGAGTTCGCCGCGGCCTCCGACGAGGACGCGCAGCACGAGATCGCGAACCAGCTGCAGGCGCTCTTCGCCGAGGACGCTCCGGTCGCTCCGCTGTTCCCCGGACCCGAGTGGGGCGCGGCGAGCAACGAGCGATTCACCGGCTGGCCCACCGAGGACAACCCGTACGCGACGCTGTCGACGCGCTCGCGGACGACAGTCCTCGTCCTCACCACCCTCGAGCCGGTCACCGCCGGCTGAGAAACGGTCGTCCTGCTGCGTCGCCGACGCGGACGACCAAGGAGTCACACCATGGGATACATGCTTCGACGCTTCGGGTTCTACCTCGTCGCGTTCTGGGTGTCGATCACCCTCAACTTCTTCCTCCCCCGCTTCATGCCGGGAGACCCGGTCTCGCGCATGGTCGCGCGCCTGCAGGGTCAGCTGCGCCCCGATCAGATCGAGGCGCTGAAGGAGTCATTCGGGCTCAGCGACGCGCCGCTGTGGGAGCAGTACCTGCGGTACCTCGGGCAGTTGTTCACCGGCAATCTGGGATTCTCGATCTCGCGGTTCCCGACGCCCGTGATCGACGTCATCGGAAGTGTCATCGGCTGGACGCTCCTCCTCGGATTCGTCTCGCTCATCATCGCGGTCATCCTCGGCAATGTGCTGGGTGTGCTGGCTGCCTGGCGCCGCGGCGGCGTGCTCGACTCCTACGTCCCGCCCTTCCTCATCTTCATCGGCTCGTTCCCCTACTTCTGGCTCGCCATGGGTCTGCTCTACGTCTTCGGCGTGACCCTGGGCTGGTTCCCCGTGCGGCATGCCTACGGCGTGGGGATGACTCCCGAGTTCTCCCTCGCGTTCATCGGCGACGTCGCCTACCACCTCGTCCTGCCGGCCACCTCGATCGTGCTCGTCTCGATCGGTGGGTGGATGCTCGGCATGCGCAACACGATGATCGCCACGAACGCCGAGGACTACATCGTCATGGCCGAGGCGAAGGGCCTGCGCCCCAACCGCGTCCGGACGAACTACGCCGCGCGCAACGCGCTGCTGCCGTCCGTCACCGCGTTCGGGATGTCGCTCGGCTTCCTCGTCGGCGGAGCACTCCTCACCGAGGTCGTCTTCGCCTATCCGGGGATCGGCTACACACTCCTCTCGGCAGTGCAGAACCTCGACTACCCCTTGATGCAGGGGCTCTTCCTGACGATCACGACCTTCGTGCTGATCGCCAACTTCCTCGTGGACATCGTGTACGTGCGGCTCGACCCGCGCGTGCGCGTGAGCTGAACGGAGCGCGCGATGTCACTCGCACAGAATCCCCAGGCGATGGCCGAGCTCGATCTCGGCACGGGACCCGGCCCCGACGGCCAGCTTCAGCTCGCTCCGCCTCCGCCCCGCCGGCGCGGTGGCGGCGGGCTCCTCCGGGGCCTCGTGAGCAATGCGAAATCGGTCGCGGGCATCGTGATCCTCGCCGTGTTCGTGCTGGTCGCCCTCTTCGCGCCGGTCATCTCGCCCGGAGACCCCAATCTCATCACGGGACTGGGTTCCCAGCCGCCGTCGCCCGAGCATTGGCTCGGCACCACGGCGAAAGGGCAGGACGTCCTCGCCCTCAACATCTGGGGCTCTCGGTCGTCCCTCTTCGTCGGCTTCTCGGTCGGGATCCTGGCACTGCTCGTCGGCCTCATCGTCGGCCTGGCCTCGGCCTATCTCGGGCGCTGGGTCGACAACCTCCTGTCGCTCGTGACCAACGTGTTCCTGCTGCTGCCCGGCCTGCCGCTGCTCGTGATCCTCGCAGCCTTCCTGCCGCAGGGGCTCGGCACCGTCATCCTGGTGCTCGTCATCACCGGGTGGGCAGGGTCGGCGCGGGTGCTGCGCTCGCAGGCGCTGTCGATCCGCGGCAAGGACTTCGTCGGCGCCTCGCAGGTGACCGGTGAAGGCGGACTGCGCATCATGTTCCGGGAGATGCTGCCGAACATGGCGTCCATCGTCATGAGCACCTTCCTCGCCTGCGTCATCTTCGGCATCGGAGCCCAGGCGGGCCTCGAGTTCCTGGGCCTCGGCGACATCAGCACGGTGAGCTGGGGAACGAACCTCTACTGGGCGAGCAACGACGGCGCCCTTCTCACCGGCGCCTGGTGGGTGTTCGTCCCTCCCGGCGTCTGCATCGCCCTCGTCGCGTTCGCCCTCGCCCTGATCAACTACGGCGTCGACGAGACGACGAACCCCCGACTGCGCCGGCCGCGACGGCGCACCACCCCCGACGAGCCCACGCGGGTGGCGGCATCCGCGGGGAACGACTCAGAGCAGGCGGCATCGCAGAAGGAGAAGATCCGATGAGCACTCCCCTCCTCGAGGTCGAAGACCTCAGCGTCGAGTACGTGACCGAGGCCCGCACGGTGCGCGCCGTCGACCGGGTCACGTTCTCGATCGCCGAGCGCGAGGTGTTCGGCCTGGCCGGCGAGTCCGGCTGCGGCAAGTCGACCATCGCCAATGCGATTCTGCGCCTCCTGCGGGACCCCGCCGTCATCGCCGGGGGATCCATCCGATTCGCCGGGACCGATGTGCTGGCGCTGAGCGCCGACGAGCTGCGGGACTTCCGCTGGCGCCAGGTGGCGATGGTGTTCCAGAGCGCGATGAACTCGCTGAACCCCGTCATGACGATCGGCGACCAGATCGCGGACATCTTCACCACTCACGACGGCGCGTCGAAGAAGACCGCGCTCGCGCGGGCGGGTGAACTCCTCGATCTCGTGGGCATCCCGCGCGAACGCCTGCGGGCCTACCCGCATCAGCTCTCCGGGGGGATGCGGCAGCGCGTCGTCATCGCCATGGCGACCGCGCTGCGGCCGCCGCTGCTGATCATGGACGAGCCCACGACGGCGCTCGACGTGGTCGTGCAGCAGGAGATCATGGCGCAGATCAAGGAGCTCCAGCAGGAGCTGGGCTTCGCGATCCTCTTCATCACGCACGACATCTCGCTGATGGTGGAGCTGTCCGACCGGATGGCCGTCATGTACGCCGGTCGATTCGTGGAGACGGCGCCCGCGAAGGAGATCTTCGACGCTCCGGAGCATCCCTACACCCGCGCGCTGATGAATGCGTTCCCCCCGATGTCGGGTCCGCGCACACGGCTTCGTGGCCTCGGCGAGGGCGTGAGATTCCGCGATATCCCCGACCTGGAACCGGTGACACCGACCCACTGGGTCGCGCCGCACACGGAAGACGAACTGATCTCGGAGGGCATCGCATGAACGACCAGAACACTCCGGTGCTCTCGACACGCGGGCTGAAGAAGACCTTCACGATCGGCGGATCCTTCTCTCGCAAGCAGGTCCGGGCCCTCGGCGGGGTCGACCTCGACATCGCGCACGGGGAGATCGTGGCCCTCGTCGGCGAGTCCGGAAGCGGCAAGTCCACGCTCGCCCGCTGTATCGCCCGCCTCGAGCAGCCGTCTGACGGCACGTTCCTCTTCGAGGGCCGAGACATCATCGCCACCTCCAAGCGGCGCGCGACCCGGGAGTACCGCTCGGCGGTGCAGATGATCTTCCAGGATCCCTTCGGCTCCCTGAACCCCGTCCACCGGATCGGGCACTTCCTCGAGCGCCCGCTGCGCATCCACGGCGCCGCCTCCGGCCGCGCGGCGATCGAGCAGGCCAAGCGCCGACTCATGGCGAAGGTGGGGCTGCCGGAGGAGATGCTCGACCGCTATCCGCACGAGCTGTCGGGCGGTCAGCGGCAGCGCATCGCGATCGCTCGCGCGCTGGCGGTGAACCCCCGACTCATCCTCGCCGACGAGCCGACGTCGATGCTCGACGTCTCGGTGCGGATCGGCGTGCTGAACCTCATGCGCAACCTGTGCGAGGAGCAGGGCATCTCGATGCTCTACATCACGCACGACCTCGCTTCTGCGCGCTACCTCGCCGATCGCATCGTCGTGATGTTCGCCGGCGAGTTCGTCGAGGGCGGCGATGCGATGGAGCTGCTCGCCCATCCTGCCCATCCCTACACCCGGCTGCTCATCTCGGCGGTCCCCGACCCGAAGCGCACCGAGCCGTTCGACCCGGTCGAGCGTGCCCGTCTGCGCCGCGAGGTGCTGACGCCGACCGGATGCCCGTGGGCGGAGACCGCCGCGGAGCCCTGCTCCAGCGAGGAGCCGGTGTTCCATCGCTTGAGCGACACGCCCGAGCACTGGGTGCGCTGCGGGCTGTACGCCCCGCCCGCCGATGCGCCGGGAACCGCGCTCGAACAGCCCGCCGACGATCAGGAAGACGCCGCATGACCGCCCATCCACTGACCACCCCGACGATCGCGCCCGACCTCGCCGGTCGCGCCGAGCGCGACCGGCACCGGCCGGCCTTCCACTTCGTGGCGCCGGCGGGGTGGCTCAATGATCCCAACGGACTGACTCAGCGGGACGGCTGGTATCACCTCTTCTACCAGCACAACCCTTACGCGCCGGTGCACGAGAGCATCCACTGGGGGCACGCGCGCAGCCGCGACCTCGTGCACTGGGAGCACCTGCCGATCGCGCTCGAGCCGAGCGCCGGCCCCGACGCCGAGGGCTGCTGGTCGGGCGTGCTCGTCGACGACGGCGGAGTGCCGACGCTCGTCTATTCGGGGCGCCGCGACGGCAGGGAGCTGCCCTGCGTCGCCACCGGAGACGCCGCCCTCATCGAATGGACGAAGGATGCGGCGAACCCCGTGCTCGCGGCACCCCCGGCCGACCTCGACATCGTCGCCTTCCGCGACCACTGCGTGTGGCGGGAGGACGGCCGGTGGCGCCAGATCATCGGTTCCGGCATCCGCGACGTGGGCGGCACCGCTCTTCTCTACGACTCCGACGACCTCCGGTCGTGGCACTACGTCGGCCCGCTGCTCGTCGGCGACCACGCCGCGCAGGACAGCGCCGCCGCCGACTGGACGGGCACGATGTGGGAGTGCGTCGACCTGTTCCGTGTGGACGACGCCGACGTGCTCGTCTTCTCGGCGTGGGATGAGGGCGTCACTCATCATCCGCTCTACTGGGCGGGGGAGTACCGCGGCGACTCGTTCGAGCCGCGGGAGCTGCACCGGCTCGACCTCGGCGGCCGGTTCTTCTACGCCCCGCAGTCGTTCCGCGACGAAGCGGGTCGCCGCGTCATGTTCGGCTGGATGCAGGAGGGGCGATCGGATGCCGCGACCCTCGTCGCCGGCTGGTCCGGCGTGATGTCGCTGCCTCGTGTCGTGACGGCGCGCGCCGACGGCTCCCTCCACCAGGCCGTGGCTCCCGAGATCGACAGCCTGCGGCTCGCCGCGCAGTTCGACGGCGACGCGGCGACGGTCGGCGACCGCGTATCGGGGGATCAGCTCGACCTCGAGCTCGATGTCCGGCTCGACGAGGGCGGCAGTGCCGAAGTGGCGGTCCTCGCGACCGCGGACGGGGTCGAACGCACGGTGTACCGACTTCATCGGCGCGGCGACGCGATCGAGCTGTCGCTCGACCGCGCGGCGTCCAGCCTCGACCGCACCACGGACGCCGTGCCCCTGTCGGGGACCGTGCCGCTCGGCGAGGACGAGCTCGTGCGGCTCCGCATCCTCGTCGACCATTCCGCGGTGGAGGCGTTCGCGAACGGGGTTCCGCTCGCCGCCCGCGTCTATCCGACGCGCGCCGATGCGGTCGGCGTCGCGGTGGCACTCGACCGGGCGCATGCGTCGATGCGCGCGTGGCCCATGGCGTCCGCACGATGACGGCGGGCGCTCAGCCCCAGGCGGCGTCGATGCCGCCGCGACAGGAAGGTGATTCATGACAGAGTCCTCTGCGGTCTCGCGCCGCGCTCTCTTCACCGGTGCCGGAGCTGCCGCTCTCGGCGCCTCGCTCGCCATGGCCGAGACCGGCGGTGCCGCGGCGTCCGCGTCGCCTGCGAAAGCCTCGACGAAAGGACGCTCGCGCATGCGGCCCGTCTACCACTTCAGCGTCCCGGACAACTGGAAGAACGATCCGCAGCGCCCGATCTATGTCGGTGGGGAGTACCACTACTACTACCTGTACAACGCCGACTACCTCGAGGGCGGCGGCGGCACGTCGTGGCGGCGCGCCACCACGCGTGACCATGTGACGTTCCGCGACCGCGGCGTCGCCATCCCGAAGTTCTCCAACGGCAACGGCGACTGCTGGTCGGGAAGTCTCGTCGTCGACGAGCACGGCACCGCCGGCTACGGCGAGGGGGCGGTGATCGCGCTCGTGACCCAAGCGCCGAACGGCCGGCAGGCGCAGTACCTCTGGTACTCCACCGACGGCGGCGCGACGTTCCGGGCGGGGGGCTCCGATCCGGTGCTGCCCAACCCCGGCGTCCACGACTTCCGCGACCCGAAGGTCATCTGGGATGCCGACCGCGGCCGTTGGTTCATGGCCAATGCCGAAGGGCAGAAGCTCGGGTTCTACGCGTCGCCGGATCTGCGGTCCTGGACCCGTGTGGGGGAGTTCGTCCGCACCGACATCGGTCTGCTCGAGTGCCCCGACCTCTTCCTCATGACGGCGGACGACGGCACGTCGCATTGGGTGCTCGGCACCAGCGCGAACGGCAAGGGTCGCGGACTGCCGGCGACCTACGCCTATTGGACCGGGTCCTTCGACGGCGCCGCGTTCACGCCCGACCATGACGAGCCGCAGTGGCTCGATCACGGGTTCGACTTCTACGGCGCCGTGACCTACCCGCACCACGACGCCTCCGGGGCAGAGGATGCCTCGCTCCGGCGTGCGATCGGGTGGTCGAACTTCTGGGACTACCCGCACAACACTCCGACCCTCGCCACCGACGGCTACAACGGCGACGACATGATCGTGCGCGACGTGCGGTTGAGGGCTGGAGGCAACGGGTACTACCTCGCGTCGACGCCCACTGCCGCGCTCGCCGACTACGCCGGACGCACCCATCGGCTGGGTGACGTCGCGGTGTCCGGCACCCGCGACCTGGATGTGCGATCGCTCGCGTACGATCTGACCTGCGAGCTGGTGTGGGATCCCGCCGCTCCGCCGGCGAACATCGGCATCGAGGTGTGCCGTGCGCCGGGTGGCGGGCGCCATGTCGCGGCGGGCGCATTCCTGCGCGGCCCGTTCGTCTACGTCAACCGCCGGCCGACGATCAACCCCACCGGCGGAGAGTCGCAGACCCCGATCGACCCGGCAACGGGCCGCCTCGCGATCCGCGTGCTCGTCGACCGCACGAGCGTGGAGCTCTTCGTGGGCGACGGACGCATCGTGCACTCGCACCGCGTGTTCCCGCTCGAAGGCGACGATCGCATCCGGCTGTACGCACACGAGGGGGCGGCGACCTTCCGGGGCCTGACGGTGCGCGAGCTCAGGGCCGCCCGGAGGTGAGCGTCGGGACGTGGACGTCTGTGCTCGTCGTCGGCGAAGCGCTCGTCGATGTCGTGCGACGAGCGGATGGCAGTGCGGACGAGTCGCCCGGCGGCAGCCCCGCCAACGTCGCTCTCACCCTTGGGCGCCTCGGTCACACGCCGACTCTGCTCACCCGACTCGGCGACGACGAGCGGGGCGAACGGGTCCGGGCCTGGCTCGCTGAGTCGGGGGTCGGGGTCGTCGCGGCGGACGCCCCGCGTACGGCGACGGCGACGGCTTCGCTGGATGCCTCCGGCGCGGCGACCTACGAGTTCGACCTCGACTGGGCGCTCCCGGCCGCAGGTGCCGGGCTATCGGCATCCATCGTCCATACGGGATCGATTGCTGCGCTGCTCGAGCCCGGCGCGACCGACGTCGCACGTTTGGCGAGCTCGCTGCGGCAGAGGGCGCTGCTGACCTTCGACCCGAACGTGCGTCCCGCGCTGCTGCCCAGTCGAGAGGAGGCCCGTGCACGCGTCGAAGCCTGGGTCGCCGTCGCCGATCTCGTGAAGGCCAGCGACGAGGATCTCGCGTGGCTCTCACCCGACAAGGATCCTCTGGAGACGGCTGAGGCGTGGCTCGCATCGGGGCCGGCGGTCGTCGTCGTGACGCTCGGAGGTGGCGGAGCGGCTGCTCTGACGCGGGAGGGCGGCGTGCACGTCGACGCCGTACGCGCCGACGTCGTGGACACCGTCGGGGCAGGTGACACCTTCATGGGGCGCACTCATCGACGGACTGGTGCAGTCGGGCTACGAGGGCGGGGAAGCGCGGAGCGCGCTCCGGGAGATCAGCCCGCAGAGCCTGACGCGGTTGCTCGAACGCGCGGCCCGCGCAGCCGCGATCACGGTGTCGCGCCCGGGAGCCGACCCGCCTTGGCGGGAGGAGCTCGGCGGCGTCTGATCAAGGACCGATGCTCAGGATGCGCCGGCCGTGAGCCGAGTTCAGGCTTCGTGATCCCTGCCTGATCGGCAGCACTCGCCAGCTCATCCGCCGGTCCAGCTCTGGAATGTGTTCATGGGCTTGGACGAGTACACCCGGAGACCGTCCCCCTCGTACACGATCACCGGTGGTGCCGACCCGTCGACCGAGGTGACGAGCACTCCTTCCGGGCCCAGCACGAGTTCGCCGAGCGCGTCGCGGCCCTCGGGCCAGCCGAGGAAGAGGAGAGCGGCGCCGTCTGGCGACCAGACGACGCTGTAGGGGAACCACAGCAGCGCGTCGTCGCCCTCTCCCGTCTGCGGGGGCGCGAGGACGCTCTCGGTGACGGCGGGGACCGCCGAATCGGCGATGCCGAGCGTCAGGATGACGACCTCATGCTGCTCCGGGCAGTTGTCCGACGGTTCTCCTGTCGTTGCGCAGGTCTCACGCGTGCGCTGGAAGACGATGTGCGCGCCGTCCGACGACCACACCGGTCCGATGCCGTGGTTGCGTGGGTACTCCTCGACGACCTTGCGCTGGTCGGACCCGTCCTCGTCCATCAGCCACAGCTCGTACCGGTCGGCTGCGCTGACCCGCCGCCGTTCGACCGCCAGCATCCCCCCGTCGGGCGACACCGTGAGCGCGTTCGCGGGAGCGGTGTCGTCGATGGTGCGCGTGCGTGAGTCGGCCAGCGAGTAGGCCAGGATGCCGCCTTCGCCCGCGATGTACAGCCGCGATCCGTCCGGATCCCATTCGATATCGGTCGTGCGCAGGCCGGTCACCCGTTCGATCTCGCCGGAAGCGACGTCGAGAATCCACACCTCGGACGCCGGGACCACCGGACGGCGGCCGTCGGTCAGAGCGCCGAACGCGATGTGCGCTCCGTCCGGCGACCAGATCGGGCACGGTCCGTTCGTGAGCGGGTCGAGTGCGACCTCCTGTGTGACGGATGCCTGCCCGTCGGCGGTCACCTCCGCGATGACGAGCGCGACATCGTGCCAGTCGCCGTCCGTGCCCGCCGACGAACCGACGCCAGCCTCACCCCGTCGGGCGCGAACGCCGGACACTGACGCAGGATGCCGTCGCCGTCCGCCCCGACGATGCGGTGCGCGGCGTCGCCGCCGCTGGCGAGCATGATGTCGCCGGCCTCCCACCCGGCCGACAGCGTGATCCATCCGCCGGCCGGGTCGGTGCGCGACCCGCCGTCAGCGGAACTCACGGAGTCCGGTGTGGGAGAGGCGGACGGGGGAGGGGCGGACCCAGCACAGCCCGCCAGCCCGAGCAGCAGCGCGGCAGCACCTGCGCTCATCATCACCGATCGTGCGCTCATCGTGTCCTCCAGGTCTGGAAGTCGTTCTGCGGGATCGCGGAGTACGCACCGATTCCTTCGGGGGTCTCCCAGAGGACCGCCGGCGCGGCCGCTCCGTCCACGGGCACGGTCAGAAGACCGGACCCCGAGGCCATCTCGCCCGAGGGGCGCAGCTCCCATCCGATGAAGCGAAGCGTGCTGCTGTCGGGCGCCCAGCTCACGGTGACCGGAATCCACAGCCGCGGCTCGCTGCCTTCGGTCGTCTGCGTGGGGGCGAGCACCGTCTGCGTCCCCATCGGCCCCAGCGGGTCGTCTTCGGCGACGCTGAGGATGACGATCTCGTCCTGACGGAGCTCGGTGGAGAGGTCGGCGCAGTTGCGTGTGCACGTGCGCTGGAAGACGATCCGCTCGCCGTCGGGGGACCACACCGGTCCGATGCCGCGCGCACGGGTGTAACCCTCGGCGAGAATGCGCTGGTCGGATCCGTCGGTGCCCATGAGCACTAGATCAAACCGTTCCACGGAGCCGGGTTGCTGTCGCTCGAACGCGAGGGATGTGCCGTCGGGCGAGGCGGTGAGTGCGACCGCACCCTGGGTTCCGGGGATGCGGGGCCCGAGGTCTGCTTCGCCGATCTCGTACCGGCGGAGGCTGTCGCCGGCGACGTAGAGCCCGGTGCTGTCGGCGGACCACTCGATGTCGGTGGTGTTCACGTTGATCACGCGAGCGCTGCCGCTGTCGACGTGGACCAGCCAGACCTGGTCGAAGCTCGCCGGGAGCTGAGCGTGGGTCGTGCCGCCGCCGAACGCCACCCACTGGCCATCGGGCGACCAGATCGGGCAGGGCGGCTGCCCCACCCCGTCGAGAGGGATCTGAACTGAGCCGGCCGGTTCACCGTCGGCGTCGAGGTCGCTGATCACGAGCGCCGCGCTCTGCCAGCCGGACTGACCGTCACCCGCCGCCTGCCCGGAAGCGAGGCGCGTGCCGTCGGGCGAGAACGCGGGACAGATCTGATCGAGCGCGTCGACGTCGGAGCCGATGATGCGGCGAGGAGCGGAGCCCGGGTTCACGACGTAGATGTCTCCTTCGAAGAAGCCGGACGAGTACACGATCGGGGAGGCGGGGGCGTCCGACTCGGGACTCGGACTCGGGGTCGCGATCGGCACGGTGGTGCCGTCCTCCCGCAGCGTCGCGGTGAGGATGCCGCCGGTGAGCCCGCCGATCAACAGCAGGGCCACGGCGCCCGCGACGAACGGCGCACGGGTGGATCGTGCCTGCGGGATGCTCTGGGTGCCGGCCAGGACGAGATCGCGCATGTCGTCGTGCTCTCGGGACGTGAGCCTGTCGTCGTGAATGCTCATGACGCCTCCAACCGGGACATCTCATCGCGGAGCTTGCCTCGCGCTCGTGACAGACGCGACTTCACGGTGCCGACAGGGATGCCGAGGGTCTGCGCCACATCACGCTCGGGGTAGCCCTCGAGGATCGTCAGGACGACGACGCTCTGCTCTCTCGCGGGGAGTCGCCGAAGCGCTGCCAGCACTCCGCTCTCATCGGGCCCCCGCGGGCCTTCGTCCGCCTGCGGTCGCGGTGCGCGAGCGATGAGGGTGCGGTACCGGCGGCTCGACCGCTCGAGGTTGCGGGCGGAGTGCGCGACGGTGTTCAGGAGCCAAGGGAGCGGCGAACCGTCGACCAGCCGGACGGTGGAGCGCTTTCGCCACAGCTCGAAGAACGCGATGGTGACGGCATCCTTCGCATCTTCGCGAGCGGACAGCAGTCGTCGTGCGTGGCGGAACAGCCGTGCCTCGTGGCGGTCGAACAGCGCGCCCAGGGCGGCGGGGTCGCCTGCGCAGACCCGAGCCCAGTCCGTCGCGTCGGGTTCGTCCATACCCTTTAATGTCCGCGAGCCCGGGGAAGGTTCACGGATGCCACCTCCCTTCCCACGCGACTCTCTCGCGCGTATCGGTCCCAGTGTCCTCCAGGTGCGGCGGGTGCTCCCAGGGCTTCCTGCTGATGGGCGCCTTCGTCGCCGCCGTGGGTGCCCGGATCTTCCTGCCGTCGGCCCCGCACCTGTCGTCGGCTGGTTGACTGGTGCGCATGAACGCCGTGGCGATGTTCCCGCTCGGCAGCGTGCTGTTCCCGTACACACCGGTCGCGCTGAGGGTGTTCGAGCCGCGCTACCTCACCATGATTGGCCGGCTGCTCGACGAGGAGGACCCGGAGTTCGGGATCGTGCTCATCGAGCGCGGGCTGGAGGCCGGCGGCGGGGATCAGCGGAGCCCGGTCGGCACCATGGCGCGCATCCTGCAGATCGAGGCGGGCGCCGAGGACCTGTACGTGGTCGCGGTGGGCGGCGAGCGGATCTCCGTCGACAGATGGCGCGAGGACGACCCGCACCCCATCGCCGAGGTGTCGATCATCCCCTCGCTCGTCTGGGACGACGCACTCGAACCGCTGCGCCGCGAAGCGGAACGGGTCGTTCGGCGCATCGCGACGCTCGCGGCGATTCTCGGAGAGGGTCGATGGGATCCCGACGCGCCTCTCTCCGATGACCCGGTGGAGTCGTCCTGGCAGCTCGCCGCGATCGCTCCCCTGGGCGAGTACGACCGATTCCGCCTGCTGACGTCGACCAGTCTCGGAGGGCTGCTCCGCGCCATCATCGACCTGTCGCTCGAGGAGGAGCCGGTGCTCATCGCCCGCGCCGCCGACGCGCGCGAGCAGGATGACGGCGAGCCGCACTGAGCGGCTCAGCGCACCCGGCTCCTGGTTGGCGGCGCGCGGGGGAGTCGTAGATCACTCGCCGGCCGTGTGGTGTTGTGGGAACGGATTGAGAAAGATTGGCTCGCTCGGGGCACATCGGGCACCGTCGGAGAAAGGTCGAGATCCGCGGAATCACGCCCCTGCACGGCTCGCACGGCTGGGGAAATGTCGTTCGACGGGAGTTCAAATCCCTCCGTCTCCGCAGAAAAACCCCCGGTTATCCGGGGGTTTTCTTTTTCGGGGTCGTGCCGGTCGCGCTCGATCAGCGAATTTCCACGCCTTGTTTCCCCCGGCGACCCCGCGCTCCGGAAGGTTAGCTGACGGGTTCGAGGGAGCCGAAAGCCTCGATGATGGGAGCGACTCGGTCGACGGTGTCCATGTGATTGGTCACATAGCCGAGTGCTACCCCGAGCTTGTGGTCGGCGATCCCGGACTGACCGCCGGCGCCGTCATGCCCGAGACTGTCGGGCGAGAACCAGGGGGTCACGTCCGAGGAGAGTTGCACGCCGGCGCCCCACCGGTGAAACGGGGGTCCCGGGTTGAAGTGCCACGGGCCCTCGCTGCGCACGGCAGCGAGCCGGGCGACGGAGGCATCGTTCAGGAGGCGGACACCACGCGTCTCGCGCACGACGGCGGACCAGATCCGCGCGAGACCCGAGGCGGTTCCCACGCCGCCGGCGCCCGCGACCCCGGCGAGGATCACGCGAGGATCGTTGAAGCCTTCGTCGCCGGCCACGAGTGGGCGCGGGAAAGCGCCGCCCATCGTCAGCGCGCGACCGATCCACGCGTCGTCTTCGTCGGAGCCCGACGAGCGGGCCCGGTCCCAGTTCGGAGTCGTTTCTATCCGGGCGACACGGCGCAAGTGGTGGGGATGAAGTTTGAGCGAAACATCGGCTTCGAGCGGAGAAGCGATCTCTTGCTGGAAGACCTCGTGCAGCTCGCGCCCGTCTACTCGGCGGACTATTTCCTGCGCGATCGTGCCATATGTGATGGCGTGATACGCGTGGGCAGCGCCCGGTGTCCACAGTGGAACCTGCGCCGCAATTCGCTCCGCGAGGGCAGCACTGTCGAGCACTTCCTCGAGAGAGAGGTCTTCACGCGGGGCCGACACACCGGCCTGATGAGCAAGCACGTCGCCGATGGAGATGTCGCCTTTACCGTGAGCGGCGAACTGCGGCCAGACCGACCGGATCGGAGCATCGATGTTCAGCTCGCCCCGCTCGTGCATCTGCATGAGAACGACCGCTGTGAGTCCTTTGGAGGCGGAGAAGATGACCTGAAGCGTGTCTGCGGCCCACAATGACCCATCGCGTGCGTCTGCCGTACCGGCCCAAAGGTTTACCACCTCTTCACCCTCATGCCAGACCGACAACGCAGCGCCCGTGGTGCTGGGACTGGTGACGCCCGCAGCGAACGACTTCAAGATCGCCTCGTAGCCGGGGCGAATCTCACCTTGGACTCCCAATGGGGACATCCGTACCTCCAACAAAAACGTTGCAACCCGTGCCAACATAGGGGGACGAATCTGACGAGTCAACAGGAGGCCTTCGAGGGTGAGATCAAGATCGAGCGGGGCGGTGACGGTCCGCGACGTCGCCGCTCGCGCGGGCGTCGGCCTGAGCACTGTCTCCAACGTGCTCAACCGTCCGGACGCAGTTGCGCCGCATACCCTGGCTCGTGTTCAACAGGCGATCGAAGACCTTGGCTACGTCCGCAACGACGCCGCTCGATCTTTGCGACTCGGCGCCAGCCGTGCGGTAGGGGTGGTGGTGAGCGAGGCGTCCAGTCCCTTCTTCGCCGAAGTTACTCAGGCGGCTTCGTTGACGCTCGGTGCCGCTGGGTACTCGACTCTGCTGGGCAACGCAGTGCAGGATGCGACCATTGAACGGCAGCTACTGGAGCTCTTCGAAGCCCAGCGCGTTCGAGGCCTGATGATCTCACCGTTGGGCGCCGACCCGCCCGGGCTGGCGAGCATCGTCTCCCGCGGAGTCCCGGTGATCTTCCTCGATTTGCCCGCCGACGAGGAACGCTTCTGCTCGGTCGCTGTGGACGACGAACGTGGCGCGACGCTTGCTCTGCAGCACCTGCTGTCCATCGGGCGCCGCAAAATCGCGCTGGTCCGCGGGCCTGCGGAAATGCCGCAGATCGGGAGCCGGGCGAAGGGTGCGCGAACATATGCCGCCCAGAACGCCATGGGATTCGAAGAGATCGTCACGTCCGGGTACTTTGTACAGGCCGGCCTGGAGGCTGCCGCCGTCATCGCTGGTCGGCGGCCCGATAGTCGGCCAGATGCGATCTTCGCCGTGAACGACCTCTTGGCGATGGGGGTGGTGTCCGGACTGCTCGACCACGGGATAGCCGTGCCGGCTGAAATCGCGGTAGTCGGGTACGACGACGTGTCGGTCGCTGCCGTCGCACGCGTACCCCTGACTACCCTCCGTCAGCCAGCGCGCGACATCGGAAACCGTGCGGCGTCGCTCCTGATCGCCGAGATGGAAGTCACGGGCTCCCACCGTCACGAGTCGACGCGATTCCTTCCAGAGCTGGTGGTGCGGGCAAGCACGGTTCGATGACCGTTTGACAGCCTCGCCTCGGGGGCGGTATCTTCCCGATAGCTCGTTGCAACGTTACAATCGAGTGTGACGGCGGGCCAAGGGAGTCCCAAAATGAATCGATACAGCAAGCGCCGGGTGATGCCGGCCGCGGCGGCACTTGTGGCCGTTATCCTCGCCCTTTCCGGCTGTGCAGGCGGCAGCAGCCCTGCCGCTCAGGAGGGGTCCGGCGGCTCGAACGTGAATGCCGACGCGCCGCCGCCAACGCCGCCGACCGACGTGGCCGAGTTCCAGCCCGTCGAGCCCGGCTCGGGTGAAGGCCTGACTGTTGGCTTTACGCAGCTCACGCTCGCCGCAGCGTTCCCCACAGCGCTTCAGGCGGGTATGGAGGCAGCTGCCGAGGAAGCAGGGCTCGAGCTCATCACCTGCGACTCGAAGTTCGACACCGCCACCGCGCTCGACTGCGCGCGTCAGTTCAAGAGCCAGAACGTCGACGGCCTTGTCACCTTCCAGGCGGACGCCGCAGCGTCGCCCTCGATTTGCGAGGAGGGCCCGCAGGTTCCGGTCGTCGCAATCGATATCGTCCAGGATCCGTGCCAGTCCACGTTCGTCGGCGCTGCCAACGACTACGCCGGCCAGCTCATCGGATACAACGTCGCAAAGTACTTCGCGGACAACTTCGACTGCGAGTACGACGCCTATATTTCGCTCGAGTCGACCGCCGTCGGCGCCGTCAACGACGCTCGCATGGACGGCACGCGAGAAGGCTTCGAGAGCGTGTGCGGGCCGGTCCACGACGAGAAGATCCTCGACACCGGAGCGGGCGGCCAGACCGATGTCGCACAGCGCCTGTTCACCGACACGCTGACCGCGCTCCCGGGCGCGAAGAGAATCGTCGTCGTCGGCATCAACGAAGACGTCATCCTCGGAGCTCTTGCAGCCGCTCGGGCTCAGGATCGCACCGATGATCTTTACATCGGCGTGCAGAACCTCGACCCGGACAACTGCGCCATTCTGACGTTCGACCACTGGATCGGCAGCGCAGCCTATTTCCCCGAGAAGTACGCCCTTCTGATCGTTCCGGCGATCATCGACCTCATTAAGGGTGAGGAAGTGCCGGAGCAGATTCTCGTCCCGCACGAGTTCATCACCAAGGAGACGCTGCTGGACTACTACCCGGAGTACAGCTGCTAATGAGCTCACCCGTCTTCCTCAGCGCACGTGGCGTAAGGAAGTCGTTCGGCCAGGTCGAGGTCCTCCACGGAGTGGACCTCGACCTGGCACCCGGCACCGTCACGGCGCTGCTGGGCGAGAACGGCGCCGGCAAGTCCACGTTCGTCCGCATCATCGCCGGTGACTACCAGCCAGACACCGGCGTCATCGAGTTGGAAGGTGTGGCCGATAGATACTCCGTGGCCGGTGCACGCAAACGCGGCATCCGGCTGATCTCGCAGGAGATCAGTGATGCGCCTCCGCTCACCGTCGCCGAGAACGTCGTGCTCGGTTCCTGGCCCCTCCGCGGCGGCATAGTCGACTACAAGGCACTCCGTCGAGAGGCGAAGCACGCGCTCGACACGCTCGACGCATCGGATCTCGACCTGAACGCACCGCAGAGTTCCCTTCGCCTTGGCGAACGGCAGATCGTCGAGGTCGCTCGTGCGATCCGTGGCCGCAGCAACCTCGTCATCTTCGACGAGCCGACGGCAGCTCTATCCGACGCAGAAGCCAAACAGCTCTACAAGGTCATCGCGAACCTCACCGCGCGAGGTGTCGCCGTCCTATACATCACTCACCGCTTGGACGAGGTGTTCGCCATCGCCGACCGCGTCTGCGTGCTGCGCGACGGTGTGATGGCGATGACCGCCGCCGTCTCCGAAACCACCCCTACTGAGGTGGTCGAAGCGATGGTCGGCCACAGGGTCGAGCGCTCGCGTGGGAACTTCCGCGACTTCGCAGACGCACCGACGGTTCTGGAGGGCTCCGATATCACCGGCGACGGCTACGACGGCGTCTCGTTCACCGCACGCCGAGGTGAGATCCTGGGCCTCTACGGCAAGGTCGGATCGGGGGTTCTCGAAACGGCCGAGTCGCTCTTCGGCGCTCGTGCGATCGAGAGCGGGTCCGTGTCGCTC